>JBBDXJ010000278.1:0-15871 GCA_040902445.1 Cyclobacteriaceae bacterium
AGTAGAATACATGATAACGGGAACGGATTCGAACTCCGGAATGCTTTTCAGGGCCTTTAAGCATTGCTTCCCATCCATCATGGGCATATTGATGTCTAAAAAAATGTAATCGGGCAGTGGTGATTGGTTTTGCAGGAGGGATAAAGCTTCCATTCCACTTCCCGCGATCAAACAGGTTATAGAAGGGTCAATCTCCCGTAAGGCTTCACAGAAGAACTCGCGATCTTCCTGATCATCATCTACACTTAAAACAACCATGCAACGTCAAGGTAAATTATTATACCAACTGTCGCTATCGCACACGAACGAACGTCAAAATTTTTCCTGAGGATTTATTTTCATAAAATTCCCCAACTTTTATATGGCTGTCAAAATTGAAAAAATAGGAATTAAAACAGTAGCAACCCGACAAAGTGTTGTAAAGGGCGATGGAAAGCCACCCGACCCGGGGGGCGACCTACGCCCATTCACGACGCCTTTTACGGAGTTATGGGTCAGGGCGCTGAGGGATCTACAATGAATTTGGCCTGATACTTCCATCTGGTAGCGCGCAGGTTGAGGAAGTATATTCCTGATGGGAAATTCCGAACATCGATTTCACGTCCCTTCATGAATTCTTCAGCTTCCGCCTCGCCGTTAGCGATCTGCATACCCAACGCATTCGTGATTGAATAAGATACCCTGCTGCCTGCGAGCACCTGGAACCGGACGCGTACTGCCTTTGAGGCGGGGTTTGGATAGAACATTACGCCCCTGTCTTTACTTTCATGAATACCGGTTACGGTCACGGTGATGGAAACAGGGGCTGAGATTCTGCTGCAGCCATCCGCGGTAACCCGTAAAGTATACTCTCCTGACATCCCGGGCACGTAACTTGCCTGCGTCGCTCCCTCGATCTCCTCACTATTTAACAACCATTGGTTCCCCGATTCAACATTGGAACTCAGCAGATTTTGTTCAACGCTTATAACGGGATCTTCCAGGCTTCCGGAAGGCATTTGAATCTGGAAACGTTTTTTGCCAGACGAAGCCGCGTTAGTAGTTATCTGAAAATTATATTGTGAATTCTGTTGAAGGTCTAAAACCGTATTGGTGAAGCTATCGACGAGTTTCACCTCATTGTCAGCATCCCCCAAACGGGATCCCTCAAAACTGAGCGTGTAGCTGCCGGGTGGGGCTGTTTCCACCAATAATCCAATGCTGCGGTCGCAAAAACTTTGCTTTAAATGATTGATAGCCAGCGGTACGGAGTCAGAAGAGAACGTAGACAGTGAAAAATATCCATTCCTGCGTTTTACTGCATCGGTTTCTTCAAAATGATTCCCGCCCTGTCCGGAGAATTTTACATAAGTACGATCGATCAGATCATTTTGTTTCAGCGTCACCACAAGGTGATCACTATGTGCCTCGGTTTTTTTCTGTCGCCACACATTGGATGACGTGTCCGCCTGTGCCTGCTGCGATACTTTTAATACAGGTGAAGCCGCGGTAGTTCTGACAAAAAATCCCTGGCCCTGGGTGATTACACCGGCGAATTCCGAATCGCCCATTTCGCCATCCCAAACTAGAAACCTTCCACCGGGGTACCGGTCATCCAAAACGTATGCTGCCATTCCAATCCCTTTCCGCGTCCACCCCAATGAATCCCAATTTATTCCGGAAGCGAAGGGGTTGCCAATGAGGGTCCATCCTTTCCCGGGATCGTTGCCTTCGTTCGGTGTCAGCGTATAAGTAAATTCTCCCTGTTGGAGCGGACCCGATACGACCAGTTTAGTATCGCGGTTCTGATCGAACATCAAGACTGAATAACCCTGGCCAATTCGAAGGGATTCGGTGTTGGTATTTTCAGGATATGGTATCCAACCACCCTGTATCTCATTGTAATAAAACAGCGATGGACTATTTGGCAAACCTTCAATGGCAGACGCGCCTGAGAAATCCCCGGTCACCGGGATAAAGGACTGAAGCTCACTTACCGTAACCCCGGCGACCGGAAGACTGATATATCTGGTTTGTTTACGTTTTTGAATAAATCGCTGAAAGACTACATCACCTGAGACTTGTCCATTCCCATCAGTCCGGGCTAAACGGGCTGTTTGTGAACTTGTTGAAACAAGCGATAAAAATCCATTGCTATTGATCGTGCCGTTAACGGCGTTCACATAATCCACCACATATAGTGTACCGCGTAAAGAAATGCTTCCGGCACCTGTGAGGTTCACGATCATGTTCTGTACAGAATCCGCACCAGCAACAGTGTAGAGATTTGACGACGCATCGGAAGCAGATGTTATTTTTAAACCGGATCTGCTGAAGCCCACCTGGCCGGTTTGGTTTTCCCTGTTCAATGTTCCCTTTCCACTGATGAACAGGTCGTTTCTTTTTAAAAGGAATTTAGCTCCGGTGTTTACGGTTAAGCCACCGCCCGTCGCTGTCCCGAGTTCAAGAGTGCTATTGCTGGCGGGACCGTTCATTTCAACTATCGTATTTGCACTGATTGCGACTTCTCCGAATGCGATATGTGCGGCGCTGAAATTCAATTTTTGCAGGCTCCCTTTTTCAAACACGACGCTGAATGGTTTTGCAGCGGTAAATGATCCTGTAGTCTGAATGTTTAGATCGCCGGACAGTGAAAGGACGGTCGCAGCATCGGACGCGCTTTCCAACTTTACACCTTCTTCAATAGTCAGATTCCCCGCCACCCGTGTCGTTCCCGGTGAAAGTGTTTTTATCGCCGTGCTCTCTTTCAGGTTTACGTGACCGTACTGCGCGAGGGGAATCGCCGTTGCAGGTTCATTAAAGTTTATTACCGAAAGTGCATTCAGGGTGCTGAAAGTCACCGTATGGTTTGAATTAACAACAACCACGGCGTTGGCGTCCATGTTAATGGGCGCGGTCAGGTTGTTGTTCAGGGTCAGTTCTCCTCCGGAACTGATCCGGAATACCGATCCGGTGCCACCAATAGCCAGTGGGTTGTTCAATACAACTTTCGACCTGACATCAAAAGTCAGTTCATTACCTGAGAACGATGCAGGGTTGGAGCCTGTGCCCTCCGGGTTGCTCGACCAGGAACTCAGCAGACTGATGTCCGTTCCCGGTTTGGAATAGAAGTACCTGACCTCTTCGCCCGGCGGCGGTGGCGGTGGCGGAGGTGGCGGAGGTGGAGGTGGAGGTGGAGGAGGTGGTGGTGGTGGAGCCGCGGTTGTAGAAACTACAACTTTATAACACTGTGAAACTCCTGCATTTCCTGTTCCCTTTGTGCCACTGTACGGCGTAGCACATACGAGATACTCCCCTTCTTCAACGGTCCAGCGCGGCGATGCAACAACATAGGGTGTGTTATCAGACGTCCGTGCATTGTTATTGCTGTTCACTCTAAACATAACACTCCCGGGGTTGCCCGTGGCCCGGATATTGATCTGGTTGGTCTTTAGGGTTTCCGGATTGATCACATAGCCTTCAGACAATGCAGCGATGTCCTGCTGGTTGCCTCCGTTCAAAAGGGTTAGACCGGTAATGGAGGGGCTTGACCCACTACTGGCAACAATGGTAATATTTGCGCGGTCGCTTGTTTGTGCGCCATCATCGTCGGTCACTGTTAATTGCAATTCATAGATGCCGGGCGTGAAGGCTGAGAGCTTGAGAAATTTCGTCTGAGTATTCTCTAGCGTTACGGCGGGTCCATTTACTTTTGTCCACGAGACACTTGAAATAGAACCATCGGAATCAAAAAATTCGCCGAACAGGTGCAGCGCTTCTTCGCGATCAACTATAGTCAGGTCCGGGCCAGCATTGGCATAAGGGGGAGTGTTGGCTGGATCATTTTTCGTGAACTTCAACAACCAATCATAAATGTTGTATCCATTACTGTTGTTATATACTTCGTTCCAGCCTTCATGCCGGCGTCCATACAGCATGTTGAGATGTGGACGGAATTTTCCCTGTGGTGCACACGCGTTGATCGATCTTTCCAGGCCTCTGGAATAAACAGGACGGATGAGGCCGTCATCCGATCCATGGAAGATCCAGACGGGGATACCCTTTACCTGGCAGGCGATGGTGGTATCAGCAACACCTGATATCGTGACCAGGCCGGCAATCTTTCCGGGATACGCAGCGGCATAATCGTAGCTGCCATGGCCTCCGAGGCTTAGACCTGTAACATATATTTTGTTGGGATTTACCTCATATTGAGAACGGACATATTCTACCACTTCGTCAACAAGTTCAGGAGGCCATAACTGATCGGCAGGGTCGGGAACACTTTCATCGCGTTTTAATTGTGGCGCCACCACGATAAATGGATAATGGGCAGGCCAGTTATTGTGTGCGATAAGTTTGGGAGGAATATCATCCTTATTGGGCTGTATTAAGAGATTCAGATTGTCGCCCATGCCACCCTGGCCGTGTAGAACAACCAGTAAAGGATATTGGCCGCTGGCAGGATAACCCGCTGGTGTATGTAATAGAAATTTGGTGCCTCCGGGACTGACCTTTTCAACTTGTTGCGAAAAACACAAACTGCCTGTTAACAGCAATGCCATCGCTAACGGAATTTCGAACACCCACTTTATCACCCTGCTGATCACCATGCCTAAAAATTCTGAAGCGAAAGCCCTTATTGCTGATGGAAAAAATCATACCACAGCAGTCCACCGACGACGGTCCACGGCCACGGTTGTGTGCAGTCCCGAACAAGTGAGGGGAATAAAATATTTTAATGAACCTGGCGAAAATGATCTAAGGAGTGAATGAATAAAACCTCAATGATGATGGTTGTCTACCTTTATGGTTTACGCGAATACACTGTGGACAGTGGACAGTGGACCGTCGTCTGATCAATTCTTTGTAAAATAAAAATCAGGGACTTAGATTACATGCGGGTAATTCAACAAACTTAAATTATGATGAAACTGGAAAATAAAACTGCACTCATCACAGGGGGCAGCAAAGGAATCGGTTACGGTATAGCGGAAGCATTGATGCGTGAAAATATGAGGGTTGCAATAACAAGCCGGTCGCAAAAAGCCGCAGATGATGCTGCAGCAAAACTTAATAAAATTGGTGTTGGTGAAGCTTTGGGTATACAGTCAGATGTGCGCGACCTGGATTCCCAGCAGAAATCTATTGAGCGTGTGATAGCTAAATGGGGAGCGCTTGATGTTCTCATCGCCAATGCGGGTATTGGTTATTTTGGTTCTATTGAATCGCTGACTGCTGACCAATGGCAGGAAACTATTGATACCAACCTCACTGGTGTTTTTTTTAGCGTAAAGGCATCCCTTAAGGAGTTGAAAAAGTCAAAGGGATACATCATTACCATTGCCAGCCTTGCGGGCACGAATTTCTTTGCAGGAGGTTCAGCGTATAATGCCAGCAAATTCGGACTTGTAGGTTTCACACAGGCGATGATGCTGGATTTGCGCAACGAAGGGATCAAAGTTACCACCATCATGCCCGGCTCGGTCGCTACGTACTTCAATAATGAGGAGCCGACATCAAAAGATGGCTGGAAAATTCAACCGGAAGATCTGGGAAAAATAGTGGCTGATCTTCTGCACATGCATCCGCGGACCTTGCCGAGTAAGATCGAAGTAAGACCGAGTATGCCTGCTAAATAAATTTTGACAATTGGTCAATTCTGCAATTGATCCGCCTGCGCTAAAGCTTCGTCGGGCAGGCAATTTTTTTCTGACAAAATGCGTAGTAACGAGCCGGTTTTTTAGACGCAGATCGGCTCATTTTTTAAATTTTTTTCTTTGATGAATTTTTTGAACCAACAAACCCGGGCTATCGCTAATTTTGAACTACAGACTTTGAACCAGTGGTGTCCGGGGAATCTCCAGCTGGGTGCGATTCCTGTTCGATTTGGCTCAGGTGTGCCCTTGCGTGTCGGATTCAATTATCTTTTTCATAGATTTTTTGTAGTCGACACACCGGCCCGGCAAGACCAATTTGTGCTACCGATATTCCATCCCTAAAGGGATGGCCTGCAGGGGTATTTCAGCAAGTCCCTTTAGGGACGAAATATAGGTAGCCTGGGTTAAAGAAACCCGGCGTCGTGCCACGCACAAAATAAAATCTGTGCATAGCAATATCCTGGCACGAAACGCTGTTATGAAGATCAGGCAATCATTTTTAGAATGATGTTGGAAATTTATTATTGTGGGGCCTCATTTAGGGGAAGATTTAAGAAGTGTTCGAAGCCTTCGAACTTTGAATTTTGAATAACTTAAAACTTATAACTTCTAACACTTTGAATTTAAACTTCTGATTCCATCAGGGTTTCTTCGTAACGGGTGGAGTATTTGCTGGTGGAGATATGCTGGTCAGTTTTAATGGCGTATTCGTGTGTAAAGGCTGCGCCGAAATAGAGGATAAACGAGCAATAAAAAATAAACAGCAATATTACCGCCAGGGAGGTCGTTGCGCCGAAAATTGACGCCAACCTGGCGTGGATCAGCACCTTGCCCAGAATAAATTCACCGATGCCGTATAATATCGAAGTTAATAATCCTCCTACGAATGCCACTTCCCATTTGACATGAGCCTCGGGAAGCATTCTGAAGATCAGCGTAAACCATACGCTGATCACCACGATTGAGAAGACAAGCTTGAGGATCTGAACAGCAATGATGGCGGCACCGGGCCACACCGTTTCCAGGTAATCACGGGAAACGGCAAGTCCGGTATCTACCAGGATAGAAAGCAGCAAAAGAATTCCGGAACAAAATATAAGCAGCACTGCCGTACCGCGTTCCCAGCCGTAATACCGCAGGTGCCTTTCGGGCTTGCGGCGGATATGCCATAGTTTGTGGATCGACTTTTTCACGACCGTAAGCAGGGTTGTGGCGACGAAGAGGAAAAAGATTAAACTCGCTATCGTTATAAGCCAGCCACCTTCCATATCCATAAAATTCCCAACGATCGATTCAATGTCTTTTGCCGTTTCCGCCCCGAAAGTTGAACCCACCGCCTGAAACATCTGATACCCTATTTTTTCGGAAGTGAAGTATATGCTATACAGGTTTACCAGCAGAATAATGATGGGAGAAAGCGAAAAAGTGGCAAAAAACGCCGTAGAAGAGCATAAAATAAGGGGATCATTACGTTTGAGTAACCCCAAGGCTCTTCTAAACGCTACTGCGATGCATTTAAGACTGTCCATGGCCATTTTATCTTTTTAATAGGAAAAACAATCTCCATGCCGATCAAGGGCCTGGAAGCCACTTAAAAGGCTGAAAAACGGGGATCTTGGCGAAATCTGGGCTTTATTGCCGCTTTTAAACGCTTCATTATCAATAAGTTCGTGTGTAAGGTTACCTTTCTGTTTCAATTTTTATTCATCCTGTAAATCCCAAACTTTGGTTAATAAACCCTATAATCTATGAAATCAAAATTCTTGTTCTTTTTTATGGTTTTATGCTCCGCAATTGTGGTGTCCTGTTCTGAGGACGAACCCAAGTTGAAGGGCGATAGCGATCTGACTCACGAAGGTGCAAAATGGAATATCGCCTCTGTGGAGTACATGCTGATAGACCAAAGCACCTCTGGCCAAACCATGAAAAATGGTACTAAAGAAAATGCCGGGTCGTTCTATTTTGTAGATGGTGGAGAGAAAGGATCTTTTGAGATGAATTTGGAAGGTTACAACAAAGAAGATGTATTTAATTATTCAATCGAGCAGGGTTCTGTGACCATTATCGATGTTGAACAGACTGTAGGTGTAACCACCAATCAAAACGTGCTGGTGATCTCGGGTGACAGAGTTGAAAATGAAATGACATTGGAGGGTACGATCACTAAACAATCTACTGCCGGTCAATTTGTACTGACGGTGAGTCTATCTCTTGTTAAAGTACAATAATTCAGATAGACCACATTCTTAGGTGCCTCTGCTAACCGCCGGTTGCAGAGGCACTTATTTGGGGTATGAGTAATTTCATACGCATTGCGAGCTTCCGGGAGTATAATGATCCCATAGCGGAGAAAGGCGCGTATATCCCCTTCAGAATGCGGGTTGTTCCGATGAAAAATTTTTCGTCAGCGAAAATCGCGATTCCCGTATCAAACATTTTCCCGCTTTTCTAAAAAGACGCTTGCAGACAACGTTTGCGGTGCTGGGTATAGTATTTTTTGTTCTTGCGCGGTTGTAGGCGCGAGATATGCAGGAATTCATCAGGAACATAAAGAAAAAATTTCAACACTTACGGTTCGATAAATTCTGGACCTTTAGAATCCCTGAAAGTATTTTACAAAGGTGGCGGAGGATAAAAATCTATCTTAAGGAGCACCGAAAGACAAGGTACACGGTGTACGGCACGGGAGGCGCTATCTTACCGCTGCTGTTTTTCGTTTCGTTTATTCTGACTCAGACCCCTTCAAAGAAGGAACTGGCATCTATAAGAAATGCAGTAGCCTCAGAGGTATACAGCGCTGATAGCGTACTATTGGGCAGATATTATATTCAGGATCGCACGGAGATAAAATATGAAGACATCTCGTCGCATCTTATCAAGGCATTGATCGCGACAGAAGACATCCGGTTTTACAAGCATAGCGGCATTGACTACCGCAGTCTTGGCAGGGTGCTTGTCAAAACCATTTTGTTGCAGAACGAAAGTTCCGGAGGCGGAAGCACCATCACACAACAGCTTGCTAAAAATCTTTTCCCGCGGGAGTCTTATTGGATGGCGTCGATGCTCATCAATAAATTTCGCGAGGCGATAATTGCCAGCCGCATGGAATCGATCTATACAAAAAACGAGATCATTGCTTTTTATCTAAACACAATACCTTTTGCAGACAACACGTTCGGCATACAGTCGGCAGCGAAACGTTTCTTCTCTACTACGAGCAAAGATCTCACGCTGGAACAAGCTGGTGTACTGGTGGGAATGTTAAAGGCGACTCACTATTACAATCCCAGGTTATTTCCGGATCGCGCGCGCGATCGCAGGAATGTGGTATTTTCTCAGATGGTCCGGTATGATTTTATCAATCAGGCGCAGGTTGATTCATTAAAGAAAATACCTGTTGAACTTCAGTATCAGCGCAATACTTTTCATGAGGGTCTTGCTCCTTATTTCCGCGAACATGTAAAAGCTGAATTGATCGAATGGTGTAAGCAAAATACAAAGCCCGATGGCACTCCTTATAACCTTTTTACCGATGGGTTGAAAATTTATACCACTATTGATTCCAGACTGCAACAATATGCCGAGAACGCGGTTACCAGGCAGATGGCAGATCTGCAAAAACAATTTTTTGATCATTGGGGAAAAGTGAAGCCATGGCAGGGGGAAGAAGGGATCATTGAAGATGCCATTAGACGATCCTACCGTTATAAACAACTGAAGGAACAGGGTCTTTCGGAAGAGGAGGTAATGGAAGTATTCAATACGCGTATACCCATGAGGTTATTTACCTGGAAGGGCGAGAAAGAAGTTGAGGCATCTCCACTCGATTCGATCAAACACCACTTGCAGTATCTCAATGCTGGATTTCTTGCGATGGAACCTTCAACCGGCCAGGTCAAAGCGTGGGTTGGTGGAATTAATCATGATTTTTTTCAATATGATCACGTGCGTGAGTCCACCAAGAGACAGGTAGGGTCTATCTTTAAGCCATTCGTATTTGCTGCCGCAATCGAAAAAGGTATCCAACCGTGTGAACTGTTCCCAGCCGGCCAGCAGACTTATACCAATGATGAGGGCGAGGAATGGACCCCAAGGAATTCACAGTCTGACTATGGCGTAACCTATACCATGCGGGGAGCGCTGGCGTACTCTGTAAATACCATATCAGTGAAGTTGATCCAACGCGCAGGTATCAGCGAGACAATTGACCTGGCGCGCAAATTGGGAATCAAAAGCGATCTCGCGCCAGACCCTTCAATTTCGCTCGGATCTGCCTCTATCTCTATGATGGAAATGACCGGTGCCTATGCGGCCCTTGCAAACAATGGTATTTCAAGTTACCCCTATTTTATCCATTCTATTCAGGACAGAAGAGGGAAAGTGTTTGATGATTTTAAACCGCGCACTTCCGGAACCCGCGCATTGTCTCCTGCGACCACGCAGTTGATCAGGCATATGCTTCAGAGTGTAGTTCAGGAAGGAACTGCTTCCCGCCTGCGTTGGCGATATAACGTTTTAAATGATGTGGCGGGAAAAACCGGCACAACCCAGGATAACGCTGACGGATGGTTTATGGCAGTCACCCCAAAGATGGTAATCGGAAGTTGGGTGGGAGCGGATGATCCACGCATCAGTTTCCGCAGCACATACCTGGGACAAGGGTCCAATACAGCTTTGCCAACGGTGGCCTACTTCCTACAGCAAGTCAACAAGGAAAAGGCTTACATGGACATATCCAGAGCAAAATTTCCTGACTTGCCATATCCTCTGAGAAGCAAGTTAAATTGCGATTTGTATGAATTGGACGAGAACCTTCTAAGAGATATTGAAAAAACTGTCTGGCAACGCGACTCAATCATTCAGGCAGATACGCTGAGCGCCCCTCCTCCCGAAACTTTCCTGCAAATGCTGTACAAACGCAAAATGCGGATTTTCCTGGCCAGCCAGCCTGATGAAGAAACAGAGTCCAGCACTTCTGAGGTAGCGGAAAAAACAACTACCAGTGTGAGGCAGTGAATTGGTTGCCAGTTTCCAGGTTTCTGTCGAAATCAGTTTTCCTTTTGCCTCAATTTATCTTTCACAACGCTTTGGCTACGAGCAAGTGCGAACCTGAGTTGTCAGTAGTCAACTGTGAGTATGCAACCCGGCAACCGGCAACTGTTCATCGATACTGATAATATTGGGGACACTCGGGGTCTTTATGTATTCCGCGGAGGATAGACCTGTAATTGATCATGAATTCATGTGTTCCGTTGGAAAAGGCATTGAGTTGTGAACCTGTCCAGTCGTATGAATAGCCGAAGTGCAATCGCTCGCTGATCTTTAGATCGATAAATGTAATGAATGAATCTCCGAGCCGGTAAGAGGTTCCAAGGCTGAAAATATCATAAAATATAACCGAGGTGTTGATGTCAAAGCTCAGAGGTTGTCCTTCCTGTGTTCGTACTAATACCGATGGATTGATCTTTACTTTATCCATTCTGTCCAGGGGCAACAAGATCCCACCGCGGAAAAAATAATAGCGGGCTTCCTTGATCCCTCCAGCCAGTGCTTCAAACGAATTGAATACTTTATTGTTAAGTATAAAGGGCACGGAAAGTCCGATGAAATAATTCTTCTTATTGAAGAATAGTCCCACGCCAAAATTCGGTTTGATCTGATTGGTGAGATTGTAAAATGAAACATCTCCCGGGTTCTGCAAGTCCAGGGCGCTGAAGTCTGCGCCCAGTAAATTAAATCCCGCCTGCAAGCCCATCGAAAAAGTGGCATCGGCCATATGGATCTTGTAGGCATAGTAACCGTAAACGTGGTTGTTCCTGTAACTGCCAATCTCATCGTGATTAAACATGATGCCTACACCGATCTTGTTTTTCAGAAGTGAGGTATGGGAACTGAAATTGTACGTTTTTGGCGCACCTGGGAAATTCACCCACTGGTTGCGGTACATGGCAGTGGCGCTCAGCTTCACATGATTTCCCGCATAGGCGGGATTGATCACCATTTCATTAAAGTAATACTGTGAGAACACGGGGTATTGTTGTGCCTCGCAGACGGCAAAAAATACTGTTGCCAGTGCCGTAATAAAAAATGTTTTTTTCAGAACTGCGGACATGTTCATCTTCTTAATTTACAATTTCGAGATAACCTGCAATGGGTTTTGTACCGTTATTCTTGTCGATCACATAAAAGTAGGTACCGTCAGGCAAATTGCTTCCCATCAGCGCGATACCTTTATTTGATTTTCCATCGAAGTAAATATCGATATTATCATAGCCTTCGGCTTCATACACCAATGTTCCGGCCCTGTTAAAGATCTTGACGAAATTGGTCGGGAACTCTTCAATACAATCGATGTGGAAAATATCATTCTGGCCGTCTCCGTTTCTCGATACACCATTAAACGGCCTGATCTCGGTAACAACTTCCATTTCCCTGCTTTCTACACAACCCATAATCGAGGTAACGGTTACGGTATACGTTCCGGCGGGTATGCCCTGCAGGGTCGGACCTGGTACGGGAGATCCGTTGACGTCCCATACAACAGTGCTGATATCGACATCATTGAGCATATAGATCGCCAGGTACCCATCGTCTCCTTTACAAGTTGCCGGTTCCACCTTAAAATTGAAATCGGGATAGACCGGCGCCTCCATTATCGTGTTGTTGGCCGGACCTGAAATACAACCTGTTATTCTACTTGTAGCGGAAACATAGTAGGTTCCTGTGGCAAGCTGGCTGTAGATCTCTCCTTTAAAATCAGCGGCGGAGGTATCCGGTGCCAGGCCTGGATTGAAATCATACCAGTGGAAGATAAAGTCACTGGTATTTCCATTCACTGAAGCTTCCAGGGCCCCATTGGAGTCAACACAACTTGTCACGTGCGATATCACTGATACTTCCGGCGCGGGAACAGGTAACGTGTTCTGGTCAATAACTACCTGCGCGCCATCGGAACATCCTGTTACAAGATTCGTAGCAGTAACAGAATAGGTGATCGCCTGGAGATTGTTTATTTCCGCACCAGTGAAAATCGCAGATCCCGCAGGTGTAGCACCCACATACCAATCAAAACGGTAATTGATGATATCGCCACCTACCGAGGCGCCGGCTACGCCATCTGGCCTTGCCGGATCGCAGATGGTCAACGGTTCAATAGCGGTCGCGGTCACATCCGGAAACACCTGCAGGTTCTCAATAGTGACGGTTTGCGGTGTCGTAGAACAGAATGCGTCGGCCTGGTCGATCGCTACAACGGTATACATACCCGCTGGAAGCGTACTATTCTGTTTACCTGTGAAATCAGCGGTGGCTTTAACCGCATCACCAATAAACCACTGGTAATTGTAATTATTGCTTCCTCCGCTGGAGACGGTCGCAAAGACTCCGCCATTGTCACTGCTGCAAAAAGTCAGGGGAGTAGCTGAGGCCGCAATTTCCACAGGCGCAATTTCAAGAGGCACTATATATGTCTGGCTGACTGAACAATTGTTAGAATTGTTCAGCACTTCCAAAGTATAAGTAATATCCGATTGTCCTAAAGGAATGGTAATACCCGTTAATGCGGAGTTATTGGATACAACCGGAGTAGAAGTATCAGGGCCGAGGTGCCAGCCATAGGTATATCCCGTGACACTGTTTCCAGAGGCGGACGCGTGCAGTTCTCCGGTGATGTTGGAAGGCTGTAAACAACGAGTCGGACTGATGTTATTTGTCAGATCCACATTTACGGATCCGATGGTCTTGTCTTCGATCTCAAATTCCACCAGGGCAGAAGCGCAGCTCAGGGCACCGGTTCCTGCAATTTTTGTTGCACGGACAAAATAAATTCCCGCGGGTAAATTCGAAATTGTATTTGAAGTATTCGGTGTGACAGCGTCAGGCAAAATGTTCTGACCGGCGTCCATCCACAAGAAGGTGTAGTCGCCCAATACTCCCGCCGCACTTCCTTCGCGGACAGCATTAACGACAACCGCAGCACCGTTAGGATTCGAACACAACGTTACGTCTGTAATTGAAAGATCGGCGTTTGCAATCGAGATCAGGGGAGGATTTTCAAAGATCTCGAAAGTGGCGGTTGAGGAACATCCGGTTGAAACCGCCGTGGTGTTTGTTACCTGCACGGTGTATACCCCTGCAGGAAGGTTCGACGCCATCTGTCCTACACCACCTACAGTACCACTCGTATTCGTTCCCAGAACTGGTGAAGCAGGGGAACTACCTTCAAACCAGGCAAAAGAATAGTTTGTTTCAGGAGCAGCGCCATCAATGTTTATTTGAATAGAACCATTGGCGGTAGAACCCGCGCAGTTGTTATTCGCATCAATCTGAGTGGCTACAATAGAAGGATAGTTGGCAATCTGTTGAATCTCGACGATAAGCGGAACTGAACGACAGTCGAGGGTTAAGATATTTTTGGAAACTGCCACCAGGTTATAAAAACCCGGAGACAACGTATTGCTCGTTGTATATTGGGTGACGCCTGCAACTCCTATGATTACTTCAATAGCTACCCCCGTATCATTTGTTCCGGTATATAAGTGAATATCATAGTCGGCTTCATCAAATCCAGCCAGGGGCGTGGGGACAAGTTCGACAGTGATTTCCCCGGTGTTGTCAGGGATACATTTGTCCACATTTATTTTACTGACGAAATTCAAATCATGAGCGTCAGCAAAGGGAAGATTAAATTCGTCTGAAGCCTGACAACCATTATCGCGGTTTGTGGCAATCACGGTATACATACCAGGACTCAAGCCAGTGGCGGTGGATGTGTATACCGCATTATCTGTTCTTACCGGAGGCGCGGCAAATGGAGGTGTGCCGAAAAACCATTGAACATCAAAGCCATTGGCGTTTCCGGGAGCTGATACAGTTACCTGCATCACACCACTAGGCGAAGTACAATCACTGGGTAAGACCGTTACGGAAGCGTTCAGGGTGATTTGTATGGTTGGAGTATTGTCGGCTACCGTAGCCACTACGGGAGCTGTTGTACAATTTTTGGTTTGATGAATAGCCTGCACGGTATAAGTACCCACAGGCAGGTTTTCCAGAATGTTATCCTGATTAGCGAAGTCCGGTGTCGCCTTTATGGAAGAGCCATTATACCAGTTGAAGATATAATCCGCTGGCGTATCAAGGGAAACACTTACAGTGATTGATCCATCGGGTGTAGTACAATTGGTGAGATCGCCCACCGCTGCAAGGATCAGCGATGGTGTTACTACATTAAAAGCAATGGTAACTTCCGCTGTCTGGAAACATCCTGTGGATGTCTGAGTCACTTTTACGGTATAAATATCTGCGGAAAGGCCAGTGGCCACCGCACTGGTGGAAACTCTGTTGGCTGCAACTGTATTCTGGCCGCGGAACCATTCAAAGGTGTGACCTGCGTTGCCACCTGTTACGGAGGCTGATGCTGATCCGTTGGGCAATGCTGCATTACAGGAAGTCATCGCCGACTGCACGCTCGCGGTAATCACAGGCTTGGTACTCTGGCTGATGGTTACAGTTACAGGATCGGATTTACATTGGGAGGTATTTGCAGTAGCCACCACGGTATAATTTCCGGTGGGCAAATTACTCACAGCACTACCAGTAAAATCCGGGGTGGGTTTGATCAGGTTGCCCGTGTACCAGTGGAAGGTAAACCCGGCTGTCACGCCGCCTACATTGGCGGATACGGAGCCCGAGGTTGCACTGGAACAGACAATGTTAACGGATGATGGCGAGACCACCGGTTTTGAGGTCAGGTCGGGGACTGCTCTTGAGTTGATACTCTGGCATCCCGTCAGCGGGTCGGTTACAACTACGGTATAGGTACGCGCTTTTAAACCGGTCGCGAGGTGACTGATGCTCACCTGAGGATCAGTAAAAATATCATTTCCCTCGTACCACACATAATTGAAATTCTGAGGGGGGTCACCAACGCCATCGCCATTGGTGTCGTTCACGATCGCCTGTAAGCTTCCGTTGGCAATGGTACAATTATCATCACCATTGAGCAAAGCAATGCTGACAGCGATATTTTTGTCAATTCTCCCCACGGTAACCTGCGTGGAACTCGAATTACACTGAGCGGTTTTGTGCACAGCATAAACTGTATAAATGCCTTCAGGTATATTGTTAAGCGTCGCGCCCGTGAAATCTGCGGGCACGGGTTTCGCCACGTTGCCGATAGACCAGTAAAAGTTATAGTCTGCAGAATTCTCTCCGCCGCCCGATGTGGGCAC
>JBBDXJ010000279.1:0-2281 GCA_040902445.1 Cyclobacteriaceae bacterium
CGACCAAAAGTTTCCAGGTGTAAGTCCCCTGTGATTCACCATAAGCAACTGGCCCTCTTGCCAGCATAGCCCGCAGACCCTGACCCTGATCCTGTTTCCATACAGCTTGCCTATTTCGGGGTCCATCCGGTTACTTTTCGTTTAATAAGACCATAAAAGATGGTTTTAAGCGTTAAAAACCTACTGGCAGAATATAATTCCCTTCGTGGAATTCCCGATGGCAGGTAAGTGTTTCAGGTTAAATTGATATTCTTTTAAAGGAAAATCTCCTAAATTTGAAAAAAAATAAAGTATGAGAAAGTATTTGTTTTTAGTATTTGTGCTCGGACTGGCGGCCCCTTCTTTTGCTCAGGAAAATACAGCGGTCAAGAAAGATGGAGCATACATTACCTGGGAAAAGAAAACTCACGATTTTGGAACCATTGTTCAGGGTGATAAAGTGGAACACACGTTTTATTTCACCAACACCGGCAACGAACCGCTTATTGTCACAAACGTGCAGGTAAGCTGCGGTTGTACCACTCCGAAAGGTTGGCCCCGCGATCCTATTCCTCCCGGAGCGAGAGGCGAGATCACAGTTTCGTTTAACAGTGCCGGAAAAATGGGCATGCAGAATAAACCGGTAACAATGGTGACCAACGCGGTTAATCCCGAAGGAAATCAGATCACCTTTACCACGAACATCCTGGATAAAAAGCCTCAGTAAGATTTTATATTTCCCGCAAAAGGTCCCTAACCGGACCTTTTTGCATTTATACCCAGGAAGAGCAAAAGCCATCCGGCGATGAATAATACTCCACCCACGGGAGTGACCGCCCCAAGCACGCGGATGCCGTAAAGTGAAAGTATATAAAGGCTGCCGCTGAAGATCAGAATTCCTGCTGCAAAACAAATAGCGGCGCGGTTCAAATGTCGCGAATGAAAATGTAGCATGAGCACTCCGGAAAAGAGGATGGCAAAGGCGTGGTAAAACTGGTAGCGAACTGCAAGCTCGAACGTTTCAGTCCTCGCGTTCTCCTCAAGTAACGGTCTCAATGCATGCGCACCAAACGCGCCTATGGCTACCGCGATTCCCGCGAAAGCCGCCCCCGTCATTAATGTGCTCCGCTGATTCATTGTCATGGTTTATTTAATATTACCGCCGTAAGTTAAATGACTTATTGGCGTTGTCCGAATACAGCCGTTCCGATACGCACCATCGTGCTGCCTTCTTCAATGGCAATTTTGAAATCTCCACTCATTCCCATTGAAAGCTCCTCCATTTTTACCGGTTCGGGCAATGGACGTGAGCGCAGCAGATCAAAAAGTGTTTTCAGCTTTCGGAATTCCTTGCGGACCTGTTGCTCATTTTCCGTCAATGTAGCCATACCCATCAAACCTGCAACCCGGGCGTTCTGCAAATCTTCCCATCTGGCAGAAGAGATGAGATCCAGTAGCTCCTGGTCTGAAAATCCGAATTTCGCCTCCTCTTCAGCAATGTGCACCTGAAGCAAACAGCCAATGATCCGGCCAACTTTAAGTCCCTGACGGCTGATCTCTTCCAGCAGCCTGAAACTATCTACCGAATGAATAAGGCTTACGAAAGGGGCGATGTACTTTACCTTATTGGTTTGTAAATGGCCTATCATATGCCATGCAATATCTTTCGGAAGATCTTCGTATTTGCCTGCCATTTCCTGTGCCCGGTTTTCGCCGAATACCCGCTGACCCCAGGCATAAGCCTCGCTGATCTTTTCCAGCGGCTGTGTCTTGCTCACCGCTATTAAAGTGCAGCGCGTGGGTATATCTTTAGTTAGCGCCGCAAGGCTTTCGTGAATGGACATGCTTTATTAAATACCTTTTTTAACCCATTTAAACCAATGTAATACTAACGATTTATATGATTTGGGCGGAGGTGAAATCATGCCTATTTTTAAGCCAGCGGAGACAAAGAACCATTATGGCCATCCTCGGGACATTGCTTAAAAAAGGAATACGCATCCGTGAGATGCTCGAAGAGGAATATACCGCCCCTTTTGATCTGCAAAAAAAGGAGCTTAAGGAGCTGTTGATCACTGCCAACGCCACCGAATTCGGTAAATATTATAATTTCTCTGACATCCTGAACGGCTTCCGTAGAGGTGACAAAGAATTTTATAAACGTTTCAAAAGCAAGGTCCCCATCCACACTTACAATAAAATATACAATGACTGGTGGAGGTTGTCCCAAAAGGGAATTAAAAATGTTTGCTGGCCCGGAAGAGTAAAAATTTTGCGCTCAGTTCCGGCACTTCAGAAGCCT
>JBBDXJ010000280.1:0-15695 GCA_040902445.1 Cyclobacteriaceae bacterium
TTCAGGGATTCTTATCAGGAAACGAACAAAAGGTGATATTAATAAAACTTACATGAGTAATGTAACCCAGACCCCGTTTTCCGCTATTTTTGAACTCTTTAAACAGTAAAAAATGAAATTCGGAACCAAAGCTGTACACGCCGGGGTAGAACCTGATCCCACCACTGGGGCTATTATGACCCCGATCTATCAAACTTCCACTTATGTACAGGAGTCTCCGGCCAAACATAAAGGCTACGCATATGCCCGGGGAGCAAACCCCACCCGGAATGCGCTGCAGAAAAGCCTGGCTGCTCTTGAAAACGGAAAATTTGCCCTCTGCTTTTCCTCCGGAATGGGCGCAACGGATGCCGTGATCAAACTCTTAAACCCCGGTGATGAAGTGATCACAAGCAATGACCTTTATGGAGGTTCATACCGGATGTTTAAAAAGGTATTCGAAAAGTACGGTATCAAATTTCATTTCATCGATCTGACAAAAGCTTCAAATATTGAACCGCTAATCAACCCGAAAACAAAACTTTTCTGGCTTGAAACACCCACCAACCCGTTGATGAACATCATCGACATTAAAGCGTGCACGGAACTGGCTAAAAGAAATAAGATCACCGTTGCAGTCGATAACACTTTCGCTTCACCTTACCTCCAGAACCCCCTGGATCTCGGCGCCGATATCGTTATGCATTCGGTTACAAAATATCTAGGAGGACACTCAGACGTGATCATGGGGGCGTTAGTAGTGAACGATGAAAAACTTTATCAGGATCTTGCCTTCATTATGAACTCATGCGGCGCAGTTCCCGGTCCGCAGGATTCCTTTTTGGTTTTGCGCGGAATAAAAACTTTACACCTCCGAATGGAGCGCCATTGCTTCAACGGAAAAAAGATTGCAGAGTACCTTCGTTCCCATCCGAAGGTGGGCAAAGTTTTCTGGCCCGGATTTACAGATCACCCAAACCACGAGATCGCCAAAAAACAAATGCGTGACTTCGGCGGAATGCTTTCCTTTACCCTCAGGGATGACCGCGTTGAAAAAACCACGACCCTCATGGAAAATGTTGGCTTGTTTTCTCTTGCCGAATCTTTGGGAGGCGTGGAATCGCTGATCAATCACCCTGCTTCCATGACTCACGCCAGCATCCCGAAAGAGGAAAGGATCAAAAGCGGTTTGGTCGATTCTTTGATTCGCCTAAGTATCGGTGTTGAAGACGTTGAAGACCTGATCGCCGACCTCGATCAGGCACTTGCGAAAAGTTAGTAATCAGACCCACCTTTGGGAATGATTTGATAAATTAATAACATGGTTCGTTGCGTCTCTTGCGGAATCGAAAAGCATTCTACGAAGATTCAGCTCCGTAGGAGCTTCCTGTTTGTAGAAAAACGGGTCATTACCGGAAACCGGCTCCGGAGGAGCCACCTGAATCGTCCTATGAAATCCTGAGCTGTCAGGAACCCGGATCACCAAGATGATCTCCACGATCGGAAACAGCGTGGTCGGATCGGCTACTAACTGAATGCTTGCGCCATGAATGGGGATCGCTACCTGCTTTCAGGTGGCTCCTACGGAGCCGGATGTACGTTTCGACCGGCCCTTCTACAAACAGGATACTCCTACGGAGTTGCAAAGTGAATACACACCCAGGCAAGCGATTGCAATCAACCAAGATTCTGGTCCGAAGGTCAGTTTCGGTTGGTCCTTTAAAAACAGAATACTGGTGTGAGGTTTATCTTGGTATATGGGAGTAATCAGTATAAAACTGATGACGGACGGATTACCAATAACCAATAACTAATCGTGTTTTTCCCTGCGGATCTTGCGGCTTGCCTGATTTTGCTTGCGGGTTAATCTAACCCGCTCATTCCGGGTCACGTTACCATCGGCCTTAACTCTCTGTTCAGCCCTTTTGATCCGGCGCTGGTCGGATCTCAGTTCTGCGGCTTCTGTCCTGGTTACTTCACCAGATGCGACTCCCTGGTTGATTCTGCTGCGTTGCGCTGCCTGACGTCCATCCACAGCAGGTGTGGTTTGCGCCTGTGCCATTCCGGCAAGGAACAATACCAGTAAAGAACCAAATAATATTTTTTTCATAACATTGTTTTTCACGTTTGACAATCGGAAAGCCATTTGGTTTAATCCACAATAACTAAATTTTTTCATCCCACACTTCCCGCCTTATGTCCTTTATGTCCTTATCCCCTACGGTTCCTTAATCCACTTCCTCAAAATTTAATTCTTTTCCGTACGTTTCATCAATAACCCGCAAAGCTACAAAAGCTACCGCGATGGTAAACAAGCCCACGATCAATGCACCATAAATAATTCCCATGCTCTGGGCCTTTTCAACGCCATGTATATCTGTATAATGATCACTGATCACATCGCGTAAAAATTGAAATAAAAATGTTAAGGGAACCACGGTGCCCCGGATGAAATTGGGAACAGTTGTCGCTACCGTGGAGCGCAGGTTGGTGCCAAATTGTTCGGCTGCAATGGTGACAAATAAGGCCCAGTAACCTATTGCAAAACCCAGCAAAAAACACGAAAAGTAAAAAAAGCCGGATGTCTTGACAGGAATATAAAGATAGAAAAGGATTGTGATCAGCGTGAGCAGGATGTAGGCGCGAACAACTTTCTTGCGCGATCCGATTTTTTGGGAAATAAAACCGCTGGAAAAATCCCCTGCGGCTAACCCGATATAACTGAACATGACGGCGTCGCCGGCTATAATTGTCCCGGTAACCGAAATCGCTTTTGCAAACTCCGGCGAAAAAGTGATCAGTATACCCGCGACGTACCAGATGGGTAAACCAATCAGGATGCAACCCAGGTACCTGATCAGGGTGCGCTTTGTCCGGAATAGTTGAAAAAAATTACCGCGTTGAATGTTTGTTGCTTTTGCCTTGAGAAACATTCCCGACTCAAAGACGCTGATGCGCGCAAATAATAAAAGCAATCCCAAACCCCCTCCAATAAAATAAGCTATGTGCCAGTCAAAGATCTTGGCAACAAAATTTGCGAGAATGGCTCCGGTAATTCCTACCGAGGCGATGATGGTGGTAGCATAGCCCCGCAGGCGGGATGGTAATATTTCCGAAACCAGGGTAATTCCCGCGCCCAATTCTCCAGCCAGTCCAACGCCAGCGACAAACCGAAAAACTGCGTACTGCCCTACTGTTGAAACAAAGCCGTTGGCAATATTGGCCAGCGAGTACATTAGAATAGAACCAAAAAGCACGGAAAGCCTTCCCTTCTTGTCTCCCATGATGCCCCAGATAATTCCACCGATCAGCAGACCACTCATCTGTACCCGGAGCAAAAATTCACCCTGCGCAAAGAGTTCATCCTGGGGCACTCCTAATGAAATCAGGCTGGGAATTCGAACAATACTGAATAAAAGAAGATCGTAGATGTCAACGAAATAACCCAATGCTGCAACAATGACCGGGATGCTGAGCAAGAGTTTAAGATCCTTTTGATCCATGGATATAAAAGCTTAAGCGAAAATAAAAGATTTCGCCTAAAGGGAGCGTTGTTTCAAAGAAAGATTTCGGATGAATCCCGACCGCCTATCTGTTTTTCCCAAGAAAATAATAAAGGACCGGTCCAAGCAACGGCAGAAACACCACTGCTATGATCCACAATATCTTTTTCTCCGTGTCTTTGTTGCTTTTCACAATATCAACAATCACGATGATGTCAATAATGAGGATAATAATGGAAATCAGTCTGGCCATTTTTAGTGATTGTTAAAACGGATTCAAAACGTGAGTCGTCAGTCGTCAGTATCTGTTATCATATTTGGTACCCCGGTCTTCGTTGGTTCAAATTCTTAGCATCTCAAAGTACTCCATATTCCCATACCCCTTATACTTTATACCCTATACCTAATTACTCTCCAGTATCTTGAACAACTCATCCAGATTTGGTGTAATGATGATCTCCGTACGCCTGTTCTTCTGTTTGTTTTCCGCCACGTCATTACTGGCCAGGGGGACGTATTCACTTCTTCCGGATGCAGTGATCTGCTCAGGTGAAACCCCTGCTTTCGTTAATATTCTCGTGATAGAAGTTGCCCGCATCACACTGAGATCCCAGTTGTCATTCATATATGCTGACTTTTTCGAGATCGGAACATTATCGGTGTGCCCTTCCACCATGATATTGATATCGTTCTGATCCTTGATGGCTTTGGCCAATTGTTGAAGAGCAGAAACTCCTTTATTATCGATTTGAATACTACCGCTTCCAAACAAAAGCTGTTCTGCCAGTGACACATAAACTTTTCCATTTTTTACAGTCACCGAAATATCATTCTCTTTAAAATTAAGCAGCGCATTGCTGATCTTGTTTTTCAGCTCTTGCACAGCCTTGTCTTTGTTGGCCAGTACCTGCTCGAGTTCTTTCACTTTTTTCTCGCGCTCCGCCAGACTGTTACTTAACGAATCATTTAGATTGCGGGTCCTTTCAAGATTTTCCTGAATAGCCAGAAGCTGTTCCTGTTGCTGGGCCATATCGCGATTCAACCTGCCACTATTGGTGAGTAGATTTTTGTAATTGGAATTCAGCTGATCATGTTCCTTCTCCAGGCCCGCGAGCATTTTAGAATTGTTGCGGAGATCAATTCCGAGATTGGTCGTATCGTCTTTTAACTTCCGCAGTTTTTCATTCAGGTCGGCGATGTCGGCATTCGCCCGGTCGAGTTCGCTGCTGCGATCCGCAAGGTCAGCCTCCATCCTTACTTTCTGAGCCAGAAGCCCATCGAATTTCTTTTTGGATACGATGCAGGATGAAAAAATAAGCAAAAGAAAAGCAGATAAAAAAATTCTGTTCATAGTTTGAAAAATTGGTCCGGTAAAAGTAATCAATAATTTTTAGAACTTTCCTAAGAGTCCATAGGCCATGGCATTAGAGAGTTAATGAAATAATACGCGTTTCATACCACATAGTAAAAATAACACGAAAAAAACAGCACAAATTTTAGTGCGACCGGGGATTGCCAGTCGCACCCACTACTATCGACAATGGATCATCGACCATGGACTAAAAAAAAATATTTATCTTGAAGAAACATACAATATATGACTGGGATGTTAAAACCTGAATCGCTCAAAGGGAAGACCATCATCATCACGGGAGGTGGAACAGGTCTTGGCCGTTCGATGGGCAAGTACTTTTTGGAACTGGGAGCCAACCTCGTCATCACGAGCCGTAAAAAGGAAGTGATCGACAAGACGGCGGAAGAGTTATCAAAAGAAACAGGTGGCAAAGTACTGGCCGTTCCATGCGATGTAAGAAAATATGAAGAAATAGAAAATGTGCTTAAGCGGGCCGAAGCTGAATTCGGCACTGTGAGCGGTGTCGTCAATAATGCGGCGGGAAATTTTATCAGTCCTACCGAACGATTATCTCACCGCGCGTTTGATATCGTGGTGGATATTGTCTTAAAAGGCTCTTATTATACTACCCTTGCCGTAGGCAAAAACTGGATAGCTAAAAAACAACCCGGAACGTTCCTGAACATTGTAACAACGTATGCATGGACGGGCTCGGGTTATGTGGTGCCCTCAGCATGCGGAAAGGCGGGTGTTCTCGCCTTAACAAGATCACTGGCAGTGGAGTGGGCAAAATACAATATTAGAAGCAACGCGATTGCGCCAGGCCCTTTTCCAACAGAAGGCGCATGGAGCAGATTATTGCCCGGCGACCTGGTGAAAAAATTTGATCCCGCACAGAGAGTTCCGTTGAAACGTGTAGGCGAACACCAGGAACTTGCAAACCTCGCCGCATACCTCATGTCTGACTTTTCCGGCTACGTCAATGGTGAAGTGATCACCATCGATGGCGGTGAATGGCTTCGCAGCGGCGGGGAGTTCAGTTATCTGGAAGCCATACCCGATCAACTGTGGGATACGATGGAAAAAATGCGAGGAAAATAGCTTTTTCCTGGTCGCTTTGAAGAAAGGTTGGAGGCTGCTTCTTGGATCAGTCTGAGGGAAGATTTACATTATTTGAATGAATCGTGCTAACCCTCGAGTAATAAATCTTACGAGCTTTGGTGAACAAATTGAAAGTCTGTTTGTGTGAATGTATAACTAAAACCCGTTTGTTATGAAAAAGGCTATGCTCATTATTGGCATTACGCTGCTCGTCTATAGTCTCCAGCTTTTCGAACTATTGGCTTAAGACCCTGTTTTGAAAAAGGATCTGCATTTCTGATAAGTCATTGGCTTTTCACCAACGCGGAGCATGATTTGAGGATATGAAAAATCTATACCTGGCCGTGGTCTCTTTTAGTTGCGCAACAATCCGAAAAAAACCATTGAAACGAATTTAGTCTGATCTGAGATGCAATCGCCAGAATAATGATTTAGAATACAAGTGAAAAAATACTATAGGTATGGATTATCTCTTCATTGACATAGAAAACCCTGGCAGGTATTATGCCCTTTTTTACTTCCTGGCTTTTCTGACAGGGTTAGTCCTTTTGATAAAAGAAGGTCAGAAGCGGAAGTTTCCCATAGTGCCGTGGTTGTTGAAGCGTACTTGCGAATCCTTGGTGCCAGGGAGGTATCAGAATCAGTAAGAGCAAGACCGAAAAAAAATTATGGACTTGAATCCGGGATCAGTTAATTTGTCATGGCCCTACCATAGTTTCATAAAATCTGGTTTTGTTGTATTAATTTGGAATTAATGCAGCATTCCCCGAGTTGCGCTGGAAAATTTGTGCTCTTTGCCAAACAAAGCTTTTCTGACTGCAAAGCTTAACATCGCAGGAAAAAAGGTCTGCCGTCTTTCGATTGTGTTAATTTGCAGTAAAACAAAGTACCCATAATTACTCATAGCCCACTTTAACCTGTGGTGACCTGGGATCCTCAGGTGACATAACAAATTCCTATATGAAATCATACAAGTCATTAAAAACAATGCGTAGGGAAATGATTTTGTCCATCATCATAATCATTGCGACATGCATTTGTGAACACCCTGCTTGCGCCCAGCAACGCGACTCAACGTCCGTTTTCCATGTTAAAACTGTTGACGGCAACGAGTATATCGGGAAAATTATCGAAGAAGATACAGAAAAACTCCGGCTAAAAACTGATAAGCTGGGAGAATTGACACTGCGCAAAATAGATATTTCCAGCATTAATGCGGTTAACGTAACCCAGATAAAAAACGGGTCTTATTGGTTTGAAAATCCTCAATCCACGCGCTATTTCTGGTCACCAAATGGTTATGGCTTGAAAAAAGGTGAGGGGTATTATCAAAATATTTGGGTGCTTTTTAATCAATTCAGCGTAGGGGTAACGGATAATTTTTCATTGGGTGGAGGCATGGTCCCCCTTTTTCTATTTTCAGCAGGTGTAACTCCGGCTTGGCTTACACCGAAAATTTCGATTCCGGTAGAGACAGATAAATTCAACCTCGGAATCGGGGGATTGTTTGGCGCCGTGTTAGGAGAATCGAACACCGGCTTCGGCATAGTTTATGGATTGACGACATTTGGCAGTCGCGACAAAAACCTCAGTCTTGGTTTGGGTTATGGTTATGCCGGCGGAGACTGGGCCAACGCACCTACTGTTACGATTAGTAGCATGATCCGCACAGGGCAACGCGGCTATTTCCTGACCGAAAATTATTACATTGGCACGGGTGATGACTATTTGGTCTTATTGTCATTAGGAGGAAGAAGGATCATTCATAAGGCCGGACTTGATTTTGGGGCATTCATTCCAATCGCTAAAAATATAGACAGCTTTATCGCTATCCCCTGGTTAGGCTTTACAATTCCTTTCGGCAATACCAAAAAGAAATAATCTCAAGTTCGCTCAGGATTATCACCCTATCAAGGTAAGGTTCTTCTTTAATAACACTGTATCTTACTCCAGCATTAAAGATACTTGATGGAGCGCCATTGACATCATGGTTATCCGAAAAATTGGAGGAACGAAAGTTAAAAGTATTTCGCGCTCCATAGAGCAGACTTTGCCCAGGGGAACTGACAAAAAAAATCGACCTTTACTTCGTGCACTGCTAAAACGAGTACGTGCCAGATAATTACCTGAACAATTTCTACAACGCCAATGCGATTGGTTTTTCAAGAGTTGTGCAACAAAGCAAGACCAAAATTGTGCAGTTTGGTATTGACGCCTTCAGCGGAAAGCATAAGGAAGAGTTGGATGGTGTAACAACGAATGATATTTCCATTGTAGGTATCCATCCGCACTTCCAATATGACGCGAAACTATTGGGTTTCGGTTTTCATGCCGGTAGTTTAAGTGAGCTAAGCGATTATGATTTTGATACACGCAATCAAATAACATCCTTGCGAAAAATGAGTCTCTATCCGGCCCTCTATTTTCGTCTGGGTTATATCAACCGGTTTTTTGGTGAGATGAAATTGGCACAGCAGTTTCCCACTAGCTTTCCCTCGCTGACTTTCCAAACCAATCTGGGCATTGGCTTTGGAAAAAATAATGGGGGTGCTTTTCGAATTGGCACAGCTTCTTTTGCCGGGCTTTTTTTAGCCCCATCGTTTCCGGCAGGTAAAAACCTTATCATAGAGCCTTATCTTGGCCTTTAGCCAATGTTGCGATTGTCAGAACTGACAATGCTATTGTGGGTTGTTGTTTAACAACACTGTATCTTTATACCGCAGTTAAGTCAACCGATGCAGCACGCTATTGACAAGTGGTTATCCGAAAAATTGAACGAACGAAAAGTTAAAAACATTTGGCGATCTTTGCCGGCCCAAAACAATGGAATTGATTTCACTTCGAACGATTACTTAGGCTTCGCTCAGTCCGAAAAACTGTTCCATGCAATTCAACAAAAGATTGAATCATTGCCAAAAAAAAATGGCTCAAGCGGTTCGCGATTGCTATCCGGTAATTCCTCGTATACAGAACAGGTAGAAAGCAAGCTCGCGCACATCTTTAAAAGCCAGGCGGCATTAATTTTCAATTCAGGGTACTCGGCCAACCTTGCAGTACTCTCTTCAATTCCGCAAAAAGGCGATACAATTCTTTATGACAGCCTAGCCCATGCCAGTCTCAAAGATGGAGCGCGTTTAAGCCTGGCCACCCGTCACAGCTTTCGGCACAATGACCTGGAAGACCTCGAGCGAAAAATAAAAGCATCGAAAGGAAAAAAATACATTGTGGTGGAGTCGATCTATTCTATGGACGGAGACGAATGTCCATTAAACGAGATCGTTAAACTTGCAGAGCGGCACCAGGCTGCCATCATTCTGGATGAAGCACATAGCACAGGCGTTGCGGGCCCGCAAGGTGCGGGGTATTGCGTTGAAGAGAACCTTCAGGATAAGGTTGATATCCGGATCTACACTTTTGGAAAAGCCATGGGGGTTCACGGTGCCTGTGTGGCAGGTTCCAAAGCCCTCATTGGGTATCTGATTAATTTTGCCCGACCTTTTATTTACACCACGGCATTATCACAGCATCAGGTTGCATCCATTGATTGCGCCTTTGAGTTCCTGAGCTCAAACCTTGACCTGCAACACATGCTAGCGGAAAAAATCAGTCTTTATCTCAGAGCGATTGGCAAACTATCCAACCGTACCGCCAGCCTTTCTGCCATTCAGACCATCCTATGTCCAGGTAAACACGCTGCCAAAGAAATGTCAGAGGTCTTGCAAAATAGTGGATTTGATGTGCGACCTATCCTGCACCCTACCGTACCGGAAGGTAAAGAAAGGCTGCGGATTTGCCTTCATACCTTTAACAGCGACGATGAAATCAATTCCCTGGCTCAAGCCCTGGTGGCAGTGGTGTGAACACAGGCATTCGGTTTGGGCAGGCCGCGCGGTTGCATCGCAGGGACGCATCATTATGCGTCCCTGCCACCAGCGCACATTCTCCCCATGGCTTAATCTTTTGAAAACTAACAAATATGGAATTGTTGCGCATTTGTTATGCGCAAACCTAAGTCTATCTTTCGGATGATGAAATATTTTGTAACAGCCATCGGAACGGATAGCGGAAAGACCCTGGCCTCGGCAATTCTTTGCGACGCATTACGGGCTGATTACTGGAAGCCTATTCAAGCAGGGCTGCCAAGGGATACCGACGTTGTGAGAGATCTGATCAGCAACAAAAAAACAATTTTTCATCCGGAAGCATATTTGCTAAAAACAGCAGCTTCCCCGCACGCAGCAGCCAGGATTGATCAAACCGTGATCCGGATGACGGACATCCAAATCCCGAAAACCGAAAATAGATTGATCATAGAAGGCGCTGGAGGTTGCCTGGTCCCTTTGAATGACAAAGATCTTGTCATCGACCTTATCGCTTTATTTAAATCAGAGGTTATCGTAATCTCAAACCATTACCTGGGGAGCATTAATCACACGCTGCTGACCCTGGAAGCATTGAAAAAAAGAAATGTGCCACTGAAAGGACTGATCTTTAATGGCGATACCAATGAAGAAAGCGAAAGGATAATTTTGCATCACACAAAATTGAAATGTTTGCTGCGCATAAAAAAAGAACCGGAAATAAATCCGGATATCGTACAAAAATACGCATCGTTAATAAAAGCTAACTGGAATGGATGATCTCTCGGAACTTGACCGAAAAAATATATGGCATCCTTTTACGGCTTTACAGGGCGCCAATGATCCGGTTCTGATCACATCCGCACGCGGAGTTTATCTTCATACATCCGACGGAAGAAAGATACTGGATGCCATTTCTTCCTGGTGGGTGAACCTTCACGGCCACGCAAATCCTCAAATTGCAAAAGCTATTGGAGAACAGGCTGCGGAATTGGAACATGTCATCTTTGCGGGCTTCACCCATAAACCTGCCATAAAGCTTTCTGAAAACCTGCTGAGTATTCTGCCGGATAATCAAAAGAAAATATTTTTTTCCGACAATGGCAGCACAGCCGTCGAAGTAGCCTTAAAAATAGCTTTTCAATACTGGCATAACCAGAATATAAAGAAGCAAGCTGTCATTGCTCTCAAAGGTGCCTACCATGGCGACACGTTCGGGTCGATGTCAGTAGGGGATAGAGGATTATTCACAAAACCTTTTAGCCCGTACCTATTTCAAACATCATTTGTCGATTTTCCGGAGCGCGGTCGGGGGGAGGATGTGATCCGTCAGTTTAAAGAACTCATTTCCCAAAATAATGTCGCCGCGTTTATTTTTGAACCTCTCGTACAGGCTGCTGCAGGAATGAGAATCTATTCACCCGGCGTACTGGATGAATTGATCTCATATGCACAGGAGCACCAGGTAGTTTGTATCGCTGACGAAGTTTTTACTGGCTTCGGCAGAACCGGTAAATACTTTGCGTGCGAGCATCTTGTTCACCAGCCCGATATCATGGCGCTTTCAAAAGGTATTACAGGTGGTTTTCTTCCACTGGGCGTAACTTCTTGTTCATCAAAAATTATCGGCGCATTTGATTTCCCGCAGCTGGAGAAAACTTTTTTTCACGGCCACTCTTACACCGCCAATCCCCTGGCTTGCGCCGCGGCCAATGCGAGTTTTGAATTATTGACTCAGCCCTTATGCCAGTCAAGAATTGATAGAATTACAAGGTTACACGCCGATTTCGCGGCATCCCTGAATGGAAATGAGAAAGTATTACAGGTGAGAACGCTTGGGACAATTCTTGCAATTGAATTAGTCACCCCGGAAGAAACCGCTTACGGAAATCCCCTTCGTCAAAAGATCTACACGTATTTTCTGAAAAAAAATATCCTGCTGCGACCTTTGGGAAACGTCATTTACGTGCTTCCTCCTTATGTCATCTCAGATGAAGAACTTCATCATGTCTACGAGGCCATTGAAGGTTTCGTCGGCACTCTTTAAAAAAAAAATGACCCGCCGGAGCTTTATCGCAGGCAGGTCAATTGCACATTGATTTCGTGGTTATTCTTTGAATTTATGAGATCTGGTCGTGCCGAACATGTAATGCAATCCCAATTGCACACCCACCAAAAGGTTGGCGCGTTGGCCAAAGATACTGCCGCTGTCGCCATTCTTTATTTGTTCAATCACATCGCCGTTGCGCATATCGGTAAGGCTATACGTTGCACGGATCTGTGTAGTCAAAAACAGGTGTTTGGATAAGTCTATGTCTAATCCAAATGCGCCAGCAATTGAAAATTCCGTGTTGTTAAAATCATTCAGCTCTTTGGTAAGAAGGTCCTTCGAAGGAAGGTCGGCTGGTATTTCATAAGTACCGTCTCCGTTATTCACCGCGCTAGGAAATTCCGTCTGAATGGCGGCAAAATCTACTCCTTCGGGGATCTCGAATTTACCGGCGTTGGCCTGGACTGATTCCCTTGCATCGGTAAGCAGGGATAACTGGGGGCCAAGGTTGAAGTTAGCGCGTGCGCCTCCGTTTCCACCACTCATAAATCTCATCAGCATGGGCAGTTGAAGGTAGTCGAGGGATATCTTGCGCTGACCTTTTACTTTTTCAAAAGTATCGATCATATCGTAAATCTGACCCTGTTTTGATTTGATCCCTTCCAGGGAAAGGCCGAATTTTCTTCCAAAGTCTACGCCAAAATTAAAACCAATAGGAGCCCATTGATAGGTGGCCGTTGAATTATATCGGGGGTCTTCTGAGAGTCCCTTATCCAAAACGTAAGTTGCATTCACGGCCGTGGTGGCGCCAAGGTGGATCTGAATTATCTGAGCGCTACCGGTGGTAACGATCAAAATACTAAGACCGAGTATAACAAGTCGTTTCATAGATGGTATGGTTTTCAGGGTAGATTACCCAATATTAAGAAAAGTAACCCATCTAAGGATTGAGAGGCTGAATGGTCAGCGTTTTGTCATGTATGAAAAACACGTAGGATTGATCAGAATTAGCCATTCTTAACTCAATTGCGGTGCTTTCAAGAGGTGGGTTTGTGAGCAGATTACCATTTCCATCAAAGACATACGAGAGTTCCTGAGTTTTATCCGTGAGCGAAATAAAGCTTTTACCGCCCCCGTAGTGGTAATATTTGATGTCCCAATCCTTCAGACTGACATAATCGTTCCCGAGGATCTTTTTTCCTGCAGCATCGGAGATCGTTAGCTGACGCGTATCGTGTTGCAGAATGAGGTAAGATTTATTTGCATTTTCCGCAATCAGGCCGAACTGCGATCCTACGGATGTCCGGAGCAATGTTTCGCGGTTTTGAATTTTTCCCTCCGGATTAAACCGCAAGCGAAAGCCATCGCGGGTGACAACCACAAAAAAAGTATTTCCAATATCCCGACCCATCTCGAGGAAATAATCGCTTATGGGGGTGCCCTTCAAATCCAAAGGAAAGTTCTTGAGCATTTCCCCACGCCGGTTATACAGGTGAACTAGTCCGTCCTTCCTGATGACCAGAATATAGTCCCTGCCTTTTATCCTGTGGTGAGCGGGAGGAGTCAACAAATCTCCACCCACATCCCGCGGAGTCCATCCTTCAAGATTGTTTCCCGATTTATCATACATCCATACTTTGCCATTTTGCTCACTTAGCATGAAGCGGTAATTTTTACTACGGTCATAATCGACAACGGACAGATGTCTGATATTCTTTCCCCTCAGGTACAATGGATAAGGCTGGACATAATTTCCAAGCCGGTCGATGATATGGACGGCTTCGTGGGTGGTAAAAATGTACTGGAGCTTGCCATTTTTGAAAAAATCTACCTGCTGAATATCGCTGGTGATCTGATCACCTACCGGGACCTTCCACAATACTTTTCCATCCATGGATAAGAGGCTGATATCATTTAGCGAATCCTGGATGAGTATCTCATTCGCCTGGCTAACATGGCTCTTAACAGCATACAGCCGATGGATTGATTCTGAGAAGTGCACCACATTTCTGCGGGAAGTAGAGGCAAAAGCTACCTCGGGTTTCCCTTTTGCGTGGTCGATGGTAATATTTGTATAGTAGGTGTTATTGAGATGGCTGAACTGAAATGCCGACATTTGAACTGATTGCAACAGCGACTGATTGTCGCGCACAAATTGCCTCCAGCGCGGATTAAGCCTGGGTTGCAACACATTCCAGATCTTCGGTGTGTTGATAAAAACACTAACATTCGATTCCAGAAGAGTTGATTCGAGAAATTGATTTTTCGACACCGATTTGCCCCAGATGTCCTCGTGTTCGATATCCTCAAGAAAATACTTCAGTTCTTCAAGATTGTCACCCATGTAAATAACGTTCCCGTATGAGGAATAAAAAGTGTGCTCAAAACCCTCTACCAGTGGCCACAATAATTTTTCAGGAAACCCCCGGGCCGGTATTTCACGGATAATGTAATTGGAAAACCGTTCATAAAAGACAGTGTCTTCGCTGAGTTTTTCCGAAATCGCATCCAGGTGTTTTATCCAAAGGTCAGGCTTCTTTGTTTCAATCATTAATATTTTGGCGAGCCGCTGGCTTTCCATTCCTTCCACCAGGCACACACCGATCTCATCGTCGACTTCGCGGTAAAGATCTTTCAAGTCAAAACGGAGGTCGCGTATAAGTTTATTCAATGAATCACGCAAATGAGGTTTATGAGCAGACACAAATCGCTCCAGTGAAGTTGAAAATGCGACCCCATCGGTGATTCCATAACTGGTAAATGTTATTGACCGGTTGGGAACGTGATTTTTTAAACTAAAGGAAACGGGTGTTTGATCCCTGAAGATAGAAAGGAGATAATCTGAGTAGGCAGTGCTATCAAGACTAAAGCCATTAAACACAAGGCTGTTGTCGGATGGTTTGATGTCCAGCAGGGAGGATTTTCCCAGTGAATAAGTTTTTTCATTTCCCGCCATAAAAATCGAAAACCAGTCCGAAAAATATTTTAGCTGGATATAAATGTTTCCCGCATCGCCATTGATCCGCGGAAGCTTTCTGACTTCCGGATTTGCCTTTGTAAAATCAGGTTTGCCTCTATAGGTACGGATTACGTCTTCAATCAAAAAAGGAGTAAAACTCCCTACCCAAACATCGCCTATCACCACCCAGGAGAAGGTGTGTTTATTTAAAGTAAGTTCATGGATCCTGATATCACTGAGCTCTCGTTGAGTATAGCGGTATCTTTTGAGGGAAATGTTAGAGACGGGATCCATGATACTTTTTGCATCGGATAAATAATAAACAAAATCAAAATCGTCTTTTCGTGTGATGTGGGCCGAGACCAGCAAGCCTTTGCCGCTTCCAATGAGCGTATTTAGTTTCGCTTTGAGTGAATCAACGGGTTTAGAATAAAAGGACGCGCGTTCAATGATCTGCCAGAGAGCGCTTTTCTGCATTTCTTCGATGCAGGAATTACAGAGATCTTTTTCGTAGACGAAGATGGTTTCCGAGGGCACAAGATCCCAGGGCCGCAGCTTATCTTTGAAGAGTACTCTGTCGTAGAGATAGTATCCACCTGCAAGCAGGATCACTACGGCGAGCGTAAGCAGTAATGGAGTTTGTTTCAATTTCTCTGGCTCCGGATTTTTGACAAGATACACAGTCAGCAGTCTACAGTCAACGTCTTACCTGACAGTTGTCTTCAGCAATAACGGTGGGAGGCATACTATGGTCTGGGACTTTTGTAAAATCGAAGTATTTCTTACCTGAAAAAGTTTACCGGCCATTTGCAACAATTGGGGGTGGATTCATCAACACCGATGCAAGTCAGGATCAGGCATTCGTGAGACAAAGCATCGTCTCTGATCT
>JBBDXJ010000281.1:0-15584 GCA_040902445.1 Cyclobacteriaceae bacterium
CGATCAGGGTTTCACTTTTATGAAAATGGACTTCGGTATCGAACTACTAAAAAATGTTCCAGGCACCACCACCAATAGCAACTTCTGGGATATTGGCAGGCAATGGACCAATGACCCGATGACTTATGGAAGCACGGAACACCCATTTACTCAGGTGCAGATTACAGATAAAGGACTGGAAATGATGACGAATCGGATTGCTTTAGTTCGGGAGAAAATGGGTTATGAAATCCCCCTGGCATCCGATCACTACGGACACTTCGACCACAACAACGCCATCCGGTTGGGAAAAGCTGTTGAGAAATACCGACTCGCCTGGCTTGAGGATATGATCCCCTGGAAATTTACCGAGCAGTGGAAACTTATTTCGGATGCCATTGAGACTCCGACAACAACAGGTGAAGACATTTATCTAAAAGAGGATTTTATCAAACTTGTTGATCACCGCGCCATCGACATTGTTCATCCTGATCTGGCAACATCCGGCGGACTATTGGAAACGAAAAAAATCGGCGACTACGCAGAAGAAAAAGGAGTGGCCATGGCCATGCACTTCGCAGGCACGCCCGTTTCTTTCCTGGCCAATATTCACTGCGCCGCCGCCACGCAAAACTTCATGGCCCTTGAGCATCACTCTGTGGATGTGGATTATTGGCTGAACCTGGTGAAAACAAAAAATCCCCTCGTGGAGAAAGGTTTTGCCATTGTACCTGAAACACCTGGACTGGGAATAGAACTAAATGAAGAAGTGGTGAAAAAACATCTCGACCCGGAACATTCTGCTTACTTCGCTCCCACTCCTGAATGGAACGTCGACCGGTCGTGGGACAGGTTGTGGAGCTGAGACAGGTGCAAGTTGCTGGTTGCCAGCTAATGTCCAGCAAATATCCTTGAGGTTTGTGATTACATTAAATGGTTAATGGGTTAACTCCTGGGATACAATCTAAATTCAATAAAATGAAGTTACATTTCAATTACAATGCAACCTATTCCTTTCTTAAGCTTGCATTTTTTGCCTCAACAATACTGTTGGCGAAAGGATCATCGGCTCAATCCCTCTCGGCGGGCTTTGACTGGCCCGAGGGTAAAAGGGTTGCTGTCAGTCTCACATTTGACGATGCCCGGGCAAGCCAGGTGGAAGTAGGAACAGCATTTCTTGACGAATATGGAGTTAAGGCTACGTTCTTTGTTGTCCCGGCTCTGGTAGAACAGCGGCTCGATGGCTGGAAAGATGCAGTTGCGAACGGCCACGAGATCGGGAATCATACATTGACTCATCCATGTTCCGGAAACTATCCCTGGGCGAGGCAAAAAGCGCTGGAGGATTACACCCTTGAGCAGATGAGAAAAGAATTGGAGGAAGGCAATAAAGAGATCGAAAAGTTACTGGGTGTAAAGCCAACAGTTTTCGCATATCCCTGCGGCCAAACTTACGTCGGTCGGGGACTGAACACAAAAAGTTATGTTCCCCTCGTTGCCGAACTTTTTGTTTTGGGACGCAGCTATCGCGATAAAATACCAAACGATCCGACCTTTTGTGATTTCGCACAACTTACGGGGATAGACATGGATGGAATGGAGATCGAAGAAATACTTTCACTACTCGAGAGAGGCAAGGCAAATAATCAGTGGATCGTGTTGGGCGGCCATGAGATGGGCGAATCCGGGATACAAACCACACGGCTTTCCATGCTTAAAAAACTCATGGAATATGCGGCCGATCCGGCTAACGGAATCTGGCTTGCACCTGTGGGAGTGGTCTCAAACTACATCGCGGATAAGCGTAAATAAGAGAATTTATTACATGCCGGGAAATGCTTACTTGTGTTATGTTATTTTAAGGTCCCGAACCCGCCGACCCTATCAAAATCAAATTAAAACGACGCCCGGTTCCATGCTGCATCGTAATTAATAATTGACTATTTTGGCAGTACTAAAACCAAACCTCGAGAAAATTATGAATGATCAAAACAGTAGAAGACTTTTTTACGGTAGTTGTTTTGCATTAATAACAACTGCCTTTTCTTTTAGTATACGAGCTGGAATTCTACCACAGCTGGGAGAAACCTTTAACCTGAGTGCAACACAACTCGGGTTTATAAACCAAATGTGGTTTTTAGGATTTCCGATTTCAATGATCCTGGGAGGTATTTTTTACAACACCATTGGGCCCAAAAAGATCATGCAATTCGCCTTTTTTGCCCACACGGTTGGTATTATCATGACCATCTACTCGGGAGGATATACCGGTCTGCTGATCTCAACATTACTTATCGGAATCGGTAATGGATGTACGGAGGCGGCTTGTAACCCGATGATCGCAACGGCCTATAGCGGGAAATTGATGAACACACTGCTGAATCGTTTTCACATGTGGTTTCCCGGCGGGATCTTCCTGGGAGCCCTCGTATCCTTTGGAATGACAGAAATGAGTTTAGGTTGGGAGGCGCAAATATGGATCATCTTGATTCCAACGTTGATCTACGCATACCTCTTCTGGGGACTGGAATTTCCGGAATCGAAAATTGCTTCACTGAAAGCAAATCTATGGGGAATGTTCACGCCACTTTTCATTTTCATTTGCGCGTGCATGACGCTGACTGCAATCTCCGAGTTCGGACCGACGCAGTGGGCACAATTGGTATTAGCCAAGAGCGGAGCTGAACCTATGGTGATCCTGGCAATCATATTTGGATTGATGGCTGTAGGAAGGTACTTCGGCGGTGAGTTTGTTCACAAGTTTGACCAACCCGGTGTATTGCTGGGCTCTGCCGTTTTCACGGCACTCGGGATATTTTTATTAAGTACGCAGACAGGTCCGATGGCGTATGTTGCTGCCGTAATTTTTGCCATGGGCGTATGCTACTTCTGGCCTAACATGCTGGGATTTACCGCAGAGAAAATACCCGCAAGCGGTGCCATAGGGATGTCAATTGTAGGCGCCTTTGGGATGTTTTCATCATCAATGTGGCAGCCAATCATCGGCGGTTGGATTGATGGATCAAGGGAAGAAGCGGCTGCCCTGGGCGTGGAAGGTGATGCGATGGAATTAGCAGCTGGTCAGGCTACGCTTCAGAAGATGATAATATTTCCACTGATATTAATTGTGCTGTTTGCCATACTCGTCCTCTGGATGCGCAGTAGGAATGCGAAACTAGCGACCAGTCCAGGCGTACGCCCTCACGCTGTTAAATGATTTAAAACCAACACAATATTTTTTAAAAGATAAACCCCGTTTTTCGTTCCTGAAAAACGGGGTTTATCTTTCAAGTACCTATCCTGGACCTTACAACGGCACCCGTCGTCATTCGTACTTCGTACTTCGTATCACCTCACTGTCATGAGGTACTCCGACAAATCCGCAAGATCCTGTTCTGTCAAACCCAATCCATCCGGTGCTGGCATCAGGCTTTTGTCCTGTTTTTTCCTGGAACGGATACGGGAGTTCTCTATCACGTGGTTCTTTCCCGTCAGGTCCTTAACAGTCACAGTTCGCTCGCCGTCTGCGATGAGGAAACCAAAAAAGGACTGACCATCGGTAAGGCTGATGGTCCAGGCTTCGTAACCAAATACAATTCCCGCATCAGGATTGATAATCGCTTCCAGTAAAGTGTTGCGGTCAAATTTATTTTTAATGGATGTAAGATCCGGACCGATTTCAGTCCCTGTTTCTTTTACCCGGTGGCACGTTGCACAAGTCTTTTCGAAAACGTTTTTTCCAGAAGTTACATCTGCCTTTAGCTTTACAATTTGCGGGACCGAATACTGCTCCCCTGCTCCTTTACTCTTAAAATAACCAGAAGCCTGCATACGAACCGAAGCATTCTCATTTTTTGATATCAGCTCTTCAACGAAGGCATACAATTCTTTCGGCAGTTGATCCTCCGCCAGCAGACCGAGTAACATTTGTGCGCCAACGACATCCTTCGCCATTTCGCGCGCACTCCATTTTTTTTCATTCAATGGCATCTGGGGATCGAGAATTCTGCCCCGCTTTATTTTCATGCTTGAAACCTTTTGTTCATATGCCGCATCAATACCTGATTTGCTCCAATCCCACAAAGCGTACCAATCGTTTCCGTGACGAAACGTAACCCAATACGTTGCCTGTTCGGCGACGGTTGGATTTTTATCCTTCGTAAGTTGTATCATGGCCCGTACCGCAGGGGTTGTATTGATGAACGCGAGGGACGTCAGCGCTTGTAACCGGTCCTTTTCAGGAAGGGCGGTAGCTGAAGCACGGGCTTTCAAATCATCTGCGGCTTCAGGCGGATGCAAACGCCAGACCAGGTTTGCCAGCTTTTCCTCCCATTCATCCGCACGTTTGCCGTCCGGATTGTGTTTGCCGCGGAGCGCCTTGTAAAATTCAGACTCATTCCCCTGAACTGCTGTGCCCAGCGCCTCAAGGTACCAACGATCTTTTCCATCATAGCCATCGGCAAGCGAAATCAAAATGTCCCTTGTCTTATCGAAAGGCAAATCTGTAAGCGCAATAACAACCTCCCTTCGTACCATGGCCGACGGATCTGATGCAAGGTCTTCCGCATAGGGTAAAATGTCATGGCTTGTCTGCCGCATGCACCGGAATGCTACGAGCCGTATATCCTCATCCTTGTGAGAAAGCAATTTTTCAACTTCAGCTAAACCTTCTTCTCCCAACTGAGCGAGGAGCCAGATAGCCCGGGCGTGATGATAGGGGTTTTCTTCCTTCAACAACTCTTTGATCTCGGGTATTTCTCCGGGACCCGCCGATCGTAATTTTTCAAAAGCAGTAAACCGAACGTTGGCTGCGGGGCTTCGAAACGCCGCCAACTGTCCCTCTATTGTACGCATGTTAAACTTTGGAATAACCAGTTCTTTATTTTTTGGCGCGATCCTGTAAATGCGACCATACCCGGCAGTGTCGCGCATCTGATGGCCACCTACCACGGGATCATACCAATCCGCCACATATATGGCGCCATCTGTTCCAATAGTAACATCACTTGGACGAAACCACTTTTTCGACTGGGTATTGTGAGCAGAGTCATTCCACACGTACCCCACGTTATCTTCCGATAGAGAAGTAATGAAATTGAGTCGCTTACCCAGATCAAAACCTGCGCCTTGCTTTTGGGGATGGTATCCGAAAATTACATTCCGGCCCGCGTCTGCGCTGAAGACCATACCCAGGTATTCGGTTCCCAGGGCGTCGCTTTCGTTCACTACCACGCCTGTAGGTGAGCCAGCCCCTGCGTTATCACCCGCGGGCATGACGCCAGGATCCTCCTGGTGCCAATGTGCGGTAAATACATCCTGCCAGGGACGCTGATCCGCCTGCCAGAATCGGGTACCATCAGTGCTGAAGTAGCCAGCATTACCACCTTCCATCACCCACGTCGTGCGACACGCCACCACCTGATCGTCATTGTCGTTCTGCCACATGTCTCCTCGCGAATCCACAGCCAACTCATAGGCATTCCTGAAATTATGAGCCAGGACCCTGAGGTCCTTACCTTCTGTGTCCATCCTGAGCGCCAGCCCTCCTACCCATATTTTTCCGTCATCGCTTTTCATGTTCCCCTGATTGCGCGTATTGTACGGCGTGCCTCCGGTATAAACGCTGCCCGACCGCAGCGTCCATCCACTTTTATCTGTGACGACGTGTGGCCCGGCATTGCCTGTGTTAAAATAAAGATTGCCATCCGGTCCGCCCTGCACGGCATGCAGTGAATGATCGTGATCCAATCCTCCAAAACCAGTTAGCAGAATTTCCTTGTGGTCGGGATGATCATCACCGTCCTCATCGGTGTAAACAATCAGGTTGGGAGCACAGGATACATATACCTTGTTGCCGATCACTCCTATACCCAGGGGAGAAATAAGGTCTTTGTCCTGAACATAAACTTTTGACACATCGGCTTTTCCATCCCCATCTGTGTCCTCTAAAATCATGACACGATCGCCTTTTGTATGGTGGAGCGCTTTTGTTGAATCATTGTTAAAGTTTCTGTAGTTGACAGCTTCCGTGATCCAGATCCTTCCCCTGATGTCAACATCTATATTGGTGGGATTATAAAACATCGGCGACTCCGCCCAAAGCGTGGCCTCCAGGTCATCGGGTAAAAACAACAATGGCTTTTCAGCAATGGGATTTTCCCGAGTACATGAACTGAGTAACGCTGTGAAATAAAATAAAATGATACTTTTTTCCATTGGATTGTTGAGGGGATCATTAGGATTAAGCGATCGCCGGACTGTGATTATCGATCAATCTAAATTTTGATCCTGTTTGTGTCTTTAAACTGTGAATTCTTGAACCTGTAACCTTAAACTTTGAACTTTGAACTTCAAACTTTAAATACCTCTTTCAGGTACGCATGATTATGTTTATAGCTTTCAACCATTGGGGCATCTTTCGGCACCGCGCCTTCGATCTGCATCCAGCCATCGCCATAATATTCCATTTCCAGCAATGTTTGGCTGATCCTTTTCCAATCCATGGTTCCTTTTCCGAGAAGAAATCCATTTTCTTTCATGTGCAATTCGCATATCGCATCTTTTCCCAGCCATTTTACTTCCTTAATCACATCGTACCCGGCATCGGCAGAATTCCTGAAATCATAATATACCTTTACACTCTTTGACCCGACTTTTTGGATAATGTCCATGAGTTCTTCGGCGCTCAGGTAAGATTCCAGGCCGAGTATGATACCCATTTTCTCCGCTTTGGGAGCCACCATCTTCAATCTTCGGATAACTTCCTTCTTTCCGGGTTCATCATTGCGCAGATCATTATTGGAAAAGAATGCCATGAGAATAACACTTACTCCGAGGTTGCTGGCTACATCAACAGAATCCCAAACCCATTCTTCTGTACGCGGTTCGGATTTGTATGGGATTCTATTCAGTTCCGCAATGGCAAGACTGGCGATTTTCACTCCGGTTTTTTTTGACTCCGCCAAATACTCTTTCTGCCTGGACGTTTGACGCAGGTGCATGTTGTTTTGATCAGATCCCAGATTAACCTGAATACCCTTTATTCCAATCTGTCTGGCTACTTCAAATGCGCCGATGTCGCTGTTTTTACCAATAGACCAGTCGCAGGCTCCGATCTGAAGTTTTTTTTCATTTTGACCGTAGGCCTTTGTCTGAAAACCGCTGAACGCCAATCCTGTTAATAATGCGGAACGTTTTAATAATTCTCTCCGGCTGATCATTTTGTTATGTTAAGTGACATCCAACTAAATCCAATACTATGAACGGAGGTTAAAATTACGAATTACAAAATGACGAACTACGATTATCCGGTATTCGATTCGTAATCCCAAATTCAGAACGACCGTGGACTGCTTTGCCTTTCTGCTTTCTGCTTTCTGCTTTTAGTTTACCGCTTCAAATCAGCATACGAAATCAGCTCTATCCCATTCTTCTTTATGGCTGCTTTCACCCGCTCACTCGTCCATAGGTCCGTAACACCCTGTCTGTCTGCTGCCACGTCTTCATACCCGATGTGATGAATGGCGCGCAATTCCGGTGAATCCAATCCAGGATGATCCACAAACAGGTAAGTTTTTCCGCGCTCAAGTTTGCCAAGCATGCTGATGAAACTTTCAATCTTCTCTTCACTCGTTTTATGAGGGCCGTCATATCGCGCTGATAAAAGTCCCAATGCCGCCGGGTCAATATCGATGCGATATTCTTTTGCAAGACTTTCCGTCATCGCTTTCACCTCCTCATTTAGATTCGTACAGCCCATATGTCCGGAGATATGGCTTATCCGCGGAATTTTTTTCAGGGCAAGTTCGATCTGCGCCCGAAATTCTTTTTCGACCTCTTCAATTTTGACGGGCCGGTCTTTGATGGCCTTTCCGGGATAATTTTTATTGGACGAGATCATGGGATAAAAATATCCGTCTTCATCCTTGAGCGATGGGCAATCGGTCAGCGGGCGCCATTTTACATTATCCCATTCGCTTGTGATGGCAAGGTGGATACCGACATCCACGTTCGGATTTTCCGCCAGCATTTTGACAGCTTCCGGAAACCACGGAGACGGAACGATCACCTCAATGGAAGTTTGAATACCCTCCTTTAAACATTTTATAATCGCTTCATTGCCGGAATGGGAATAACCCATGTCATCACCGCGTACAATCAGCCGCGGACCTTTTTGGCAAAAAGAAAATGTAAAAGCCATCACGATCAGACACATTAACCCCAATGCTTTTTTCATGTCACTGTTTTTTAAAGTCTGACACAAAAGAATAATCTCCGGAACCTAATTCAGTAATCACAAATCCATTTTCATGTTTGAAATTCTGAAGCCTGGTGCCATCCAGCGTAACATTTTGCCCGCTCGAAGAGGGCACATAGACAATGGCGGTCGTATTCGGTGGGATCCTGACCTTCCATGAAAATTGCTGACTATCGACTTTCCAGTCACTTGCGATCTCCCCGTGAACAGAATGATAACTTCCTTTTGCCCAGGTGAGGTCACCGGCTGGCTGTGGTTTCAGAATGATCTTTTTAAATCCCGGGGATGCGGGATTTATTCCCAGCAGTGACCGGAAAAACCATTCACTGACCGAGCCAAACATCGGGTGATTTTGCGATGGATATTTTTCGGGATATTCCCAGGTTTCCCACAGCGTAGTCGCACCGTTGTCCAGCATATGACGCCATCCCGGAAAACCTTCCGCATTGGCCACAGAATAAGCTACATCGTTGAGGTTGTCTTCACGAAACACATCAAACATCATTTTAGTGGAAAAGATCCCTGTTGATAAATGTCCTTTATGCCTTGCGAATTCATCCATGAGCGACTTCATCGTGTTTTCCTTTTCTGGTGAGAAATCATACCACAATGCAAAGATCTGCGCGGCCTGCGTACCATTGTCAAATCTGCCCGTGCCTGGAAGAAGATACTTTCTTACGATCGCTCTTTTGATCGAACCCGATAGACGCGCATACTTCACGGAATCTTCTTTCTTGCCGACTATGCCTGCAAATTTCGAAGCCAGTATCGCGTGGTGATAGTAAAATGAAGCTGCTGAAAATGCTTCCGCCTTCGGGTCAATAGCTTCGTGATCACCAATGTCCCAATGAAACAAACCGTCTACGGCTTTCGATTGCAGAAAGTCCATTTGTCTTACAATGCCCGGGTAATTTTTTTCAACGACATCCCTGTCCCCATAAAAATCGTAAAGCTGTTCCTGCAAAAAAGGAAAACCCAACTGCCAGCCTAGTGGTCCGGAGTCGCCGCCGTATCCCCGGTCGGCTATTCCGGTGTGCGGAGCAATTTCGGTGATGCCACCATCGAGGTGCTGCTCATTTGCAAAATCCTGAACAGCCTTCCGGTAAAAATTCGACATATCAAAATTGTATATGAAGGCATTGGCGGTGACAACCATGTCTGCACCATACCCCATTTTTTCCCTGGCGGGACAGTCGGACTGCACACTAAAGACGTTGCTTAAAAACGTCCATCGGATAACGTCATTGAGTTTGTTGAACATGTCGTTCGAACAACTGAAAGTTCCCGCTTCCTGAAGGTTGGCGCTTAGTCGCAGCCCTTCAAAATCAGATAACCTGGGAGATCCAGGCCAACCAGTCACTTCAACATACCGGAATCCATGAAAAGTAAACCTCGGTGACCATACCTCTACCCCTTTGCCTTTAAGTGTATAGCTATCCTCCTGCCAGGCTGTTTCAGGTGCGCCGGGCACGGCCTTGATGCCTCCCTTCCGGATCTGTGTCATCACGGTTGTATGAAAGTTAAGTCTTCCGTTTTTATAAATATCTTCACCGTATCTCATTGTGACTTTTTTTCCGGCGGGTCCTTTCACTTTTATTCTCACAACTCCAGCAAAATTTTGACCCATATCAATAATAAATGTATCAGGATGAAATTTGAGCGATCCTCACAGGTTTGACGATGTTTGTGATCTTTATTGGCGGCTGCATTTGAACTGATAATCTCCCGGCAGGTCCTGGAACTTCCGCTGCACGTGTCCAATTCTTTTTATCTGGTTTAAGTGTGTTCCATCCGTCCTGTTCGAGCCGGGCGTCGTAGTGCTCTCCGAGATAAACATTATTGCGAACAATCGGACCTTGCGCCGATTCCCATGATCCATCAGTGGGTATCACGTCCACAGACTGGTCGGAATACGTGATCCGGATTTCCGCCTTCAGACACGGCCTCTCCGTTTGCTGATAATTACGCAGATCCCAACGACCGAATAGTTTTATGGGAAGTGGATTCCACCAGCCATTGCCCAGCATCACGCCTGCAACGTTTTGTCCTTTTTGAAGGAGTGAAGTGATATCATGAACCGCGTACAATACCTGTTTTTTATAGGTTGTCCATCCCGGATCGAGTACAAGATCGCTTATCTTCTTTCCGTTGAGGTAAGCTTCATAATAACCTACCCCGGAAATATATAACCTCGCTGAAGCAATAGCTTTGGTGGCAGGAAACTCCTTTCGGAACAAAGGCATCCGGTCATCCTTGAAATAATCCTCGTCGTTGTCGGGATTCTTTTTCCCATCTCCTATCCACTTCGCCGTCCAATCGTCGTCATTCAGCATCGCAGTTTCGAAGGAAGCAATTTCGCTCCATTCCGAAGCTTCGTCACCACCGTCATAAACGCGAACCCGCCAATAGTATTTCGTGAAAAGTTTTAAGGCAACAGATTTAGAAACATTTACACTTTGGGCAGACTGAACTTTACCGGATTTCCAGACATTACCCTCCGCGCGGTTGATATTTTCCGCTTTGTCACTTATGACGATCTCATAGGCAGACTGTACCTGACTTTTTTCCGTGGAGATAAACTGCCAGCCCAACCGCGGTGTGCCTGAATCAATACCGAGCGGATTGACAAGATTGTCACAGGTGAGCCTCGCTGGTTTAAGCGGGGATTCCGCACATATAACGGGATAAACAAAAAGGAAGATAAGTGTGAAGGGTAATAAATAAATTAAATTTTTGTTTTGCATTGTTATTGTTTAATACTCTTTACCGAAAGGAAGGGTCCAGTTAAATCATTTCTAATTTCTTGCCGTCCCCGCAGAGTCTCCTGCCTCAGGGACTCTGCGGTTTCGGACAGGTATGTCGTCCACAGGTTTGTGGAATATATCGCCCCGAAAGCCGCAGCGTCCGCGAGACACTGCGGGGACATCAAGTCAATAAGGCCAGGCAGGAGACTCTGCGGGGACATCCCAAAGCGAACGCCAGCCCCAACCACCAAACCAAACAACTCATTTCTTTAGTTTCTTTTTTACAACATCAGCAGGATATTTCAGGGCAAGTTTCCTGATCTTATAGCTGAATTCTTTAAAGGTTTCCTCCCAGAGTTCTGCTTCCTCCGGTGTATAAGAATGAAATCCATTTGCATTGGCAACACCTTTTCCTCCGGACTTTACAATATCATCAATAAGTTTTGGAACCGCCGTGGAATTATTCAGCGTGGGGAACAGATCTTTCATCACAGCGTGGTATGCCTGAACTCCGGTGAGGTCCATCCAGCGAAACACACCTACGAGTGTCATCCAGTAACCCGGATTGTTGCGGCAGGCGCGGTCGATATCTTCGACGGTGGCATAACCGTTTTCCACCAGATAAAATGCCTCGCGATACATGGCATACATCAAACGGTTAGTAATAAATCCTCTGATATCTTTCCGGACCAATGTAGGTTCTTTACCCCACCCCTCGGATAAACTGTACAGGTATTCACCCCTGGATACATCACTCAACTCACCGCAAATAACTTCCAGAAACCGGGTTGTGTGCGAAGGCTCGGCCCAATGCAAACCAAAAAACCTCTCGGGAAATAGCGTTTGCTTTTGCAGGATACTGATGGGAATGGCCGAGGTATTGCTGGTCAACAGAGCATCCCGTTTTATGACACTCTCAATTTTTTTAAATACGGTCTTCTTTATTTCCAGGTTTTCAAGCGTACATTCAATGACGAGCGCACAATCCGCCAGGGCGGAATAATCCGTTGTAATGAAAAGTTTTTTCAATAAAGCAGCAGGTTTTTTTTTCGTTAGCCCCTCCTCTTTTGATTTTTTTAAATGTTCTTTTATGCGCTTCTCCGCATGGTGCATATCACTTTCAATCGGCGCAATTGCGACCACGGGATGGCCAGCCATCAGCAGACAGGTAGCTATGCTGCATCCCATCAGACCGAGACCCACTACGCCAACGCGCACGTTTTTTGTGTTAGTGATTTTTCGTGTTGAAGTTTTGCTCATTGTCAGTTGTTTAAATGCCTCACCCTATCTCCTTTCGCACTTCGCTTCATCGAGAGTGCATCCCTCTCCTGAAGGAGGAGGGAAACTTCTTTTATCAGGCTCTTTTTAAATATCCGCGCATCAAGGTGGTATATTTTAAGTTCGGTTCAAGCATGCAGGGTATGCGACAAACTTTTCAAACCTTTCAAACCTGCATTCAACCTATCTCGCCTACCGACGTCCGCATATTGATTTCATCTTCTACGTCCCTCCGGTTGGGTATCCGTTCAACAATGAGATTAATTGTCAAAAATTATTTCAACGCACAGCCTTTATTTCTCATCCGAAAATCAAGGATCCGAACAACTTTGAACTTCTAACTTTGAACTTTGAACTTAGACTTTCCAATAGCCCAAAACTCAAAATTAACAACGCACAACCGGAAACTGGCAACTAATAAGTAGCCCGCCCACCCGACAGATCAAAAGTAAATCCCGTGGTGAAACTGTTTTGCGAAGAAACAATGTACACGGCAATGCCTGCAATTTCTTCCAGCGTCCCACAGCGCTTCATAGGGATTTTATCTGTCATGTATTTAACCTGTTCAGTCGGCATCGCATCCACCATGGCGGTCTGAATAACGGCCGGGGCAAGCGCATTGATCGTAATACCGGTTTCAGCGTATTCCTTGCCCTGCACTTTGGTCATGCCGATGACCGCGGCCTTTGATGCAGAGTAGGCCAGCATACCGGCATTACCTTCTTTGCCAGCGATGGACGCAATATGGAGTATCCGGCCGTAATTATTCTTTAACATGAAGGGAATGCTGTGCTTGGCCATATAATACGATCCCATAAAATTCACTCCGAAAACTTTTTCTATATCAGCAGTATCCGTTTCATGTGATTTTAAATTGGTCTTGCCGGTAATCCCAGCGCTGTTGACAAGAATATCGATCCTTCCGAAAGAACCGGCAATTTTACTTATTGTTTTTTTTACTTCGTCTTCCGCGGTAATATCTGTTTTATAGGATTCAAATTCGAAAGTGCCTTTCAGGCTGGCCAGCGATGATTCGTTTAAATCCAGGAGCGCTAATTTTACTCCCTCTGCAGACAGTGCCCTGGCAATTGCAAGGCCAAGCCCCGAAGCAGCGCCGGTAACGATCGCCACCTGCCCTTTTAATCCTTTATTCATGGCGTTATTTTTTTTCGAATGATTGGAAGGAAATGCAAATCCATACGTCCTAAATTGGTAATTTTACACCAATTAATCCGGCAGATCGTCAATTATTATTGTCGGCGTTGGTCATTCAATTTCACCTATCACATCATACATATGAAAAACATGAATTCTCCTCGTTTTATACTGAAGCGGAAATTACGGACGGCTCTTTTAATAGTATCCACCCTGGGGATGATTGCTCCCGCGTACGGACAGAACCTAAGATCGGATTGGAAATTCGAAGCGCAGCGCCCTGACATCGCTCCCGTATCCGCTGTTGATAAACAGGTGACCTTTGAGGGCAAACCCAGCCTTACTTTAAAAGGTGGCGGAAAGGATCACGCTGCGGGCTACTGGTACAAAAATGTTGAAGCCGAACCGGGCTCATATTATCAATTCAGGACTTATTTTAAATCCACCCATGTCGATGAACCTGATCGAAGTGTTCTGGCGCGGGTAATATGGCAGGACGCATCCGGAGAAGTTGTTGGTTTCCGTGAGTATCCGGCTACGTTGATGGACAAGACCAAAGATGACTGGCGGATCATTGAACAAACCTATCAGGCTCCGCCAAACACAAAGACCGCTAAACTGGAACTGCATTACCGGTGGGATGGCGATGGCATCGTACATTTTGGAGAAACGACGTTTGAAAAAGCGCCCGCCCCGCAGCCAAGAGCAGTGAGGCTGGCGACAGTGCACCATCGTCCGAGGAACAGTAAATCAACACTGGACAACCTGCAGGCCTTTTCAGCCCTCGTTGACCAGGCCGGCGCACAAAAAGCCGATATTGTTTGTCTTCCCGAAGGAGCCACCATTGTTGGAACACGTCATGATTATATCTCAGGTAGCGAACCCGTTCCGGGACCCACGACAAAATACCTCGGTGATGTAGCCAGAAAAAATAACCTGTATATCGTCGCCGGTCTCCTCGAAAAAGAAGGCGATGTGGTCTATAACACAGCCGTGCTGATTGACCGAAACGGAAACCTTGCAGGGAAATATCGCAAAACAAGTTTGCCAAGGGAAGAGATCGATGGAGGTGTCACACCTGGAAATTCCTTCCCCGTGTTTGACACTGATTTCGGACGCATCGGAATTATGATCTGCTGGGACGTTACATTTCCGGAACCGGCCAGAGCGCTTGCCCAACAAGGTGCTGAAATTATTTTTCTTCCCATCTGGGGTGGCGATATCACGCTGGCCAAAGCAAGGGCTATTGAAAATCAGGTATACCTTGTGTCCTCCACTTATGATATGATCTCTGCTGTTTTTGATCTTGAAGGAGAAGTGTTGAAACAAGCCAAAGAAGATAAGTCTGTTGTCGTGGTTGATGTAAATCTTAATGAACAGAAACTGTGGCCATGGCTTGGCGATTTTAAGAATCGTATCCCACGGGAAATGCCGTCGCGCAAAGCGATAGAGAGTTATAAGTAACTAGTAAGTAATAAGTTGTAAGTTACAAGTCAGTGCGTGGATGCTGAATGAATGGCATTAGTGTGCCACCGGAAAGCAAATTGTGAGTACAAATTTCCTGGCACAAGGAACTGAACTTAATCGAAGGGATTTGTCGCTGCGAACATCAATTTGGCTAAAGCCAATACATTTCGAATTGATTGTCCACGGCCTAAAGGCCATGGCAATTGAAGGTATCCTTTTCGAACGGCAAGGCGTTTAAAACACCGTCTTCTCTTTCCCAATCTTATACACCTTCAACCCATCTCCATTCCTGGACACAAGCATATAATCCACTCCCTTAATTTTCATGATGCTGATATCCCTGACATCACCTTTGACCCGTAACCCTGATGTCACTGGATCCAAGGTTGAGAACGAACCCTTCCCATCGCCGTGAAACACAATGCCATAGTTTGCATCAGATGGCCCGGTGCTGACCCTGGATTGTGTGAGATTTCCACCGGTAATGATATCGAGGTGGCCATCCTTGTTCACATCGGCGGAAGCAAGCGCGTACACAGGAGAAAATTGCGCTTCAACAGGAAGTTTTTTAAGATCAAAATTTCCATTGCCGCCATTCTCGAGATAGACGCTTTCCAGCAGCGACGCAGATAAGGTATCACTCCCAACAAGCTGGTCGGTAGAAAAATAATCAGCGAAATCAGCAGAGGCAAAAGATTGGTAGC
>JBBDXJ010000282.1:0-15442 GCA_040902445.1 Cyclobacteriaceae bacterium
ACAAAAAAAATTGTATCTTGTTGATAATTAATGAATTAAATTTAACAAAGTAGAACTAATATACAAGATGCCAGACTTATGGACAGGCCGGCGTTCAACCTTGGACAAGCCATGGGCGGAAAAATCGCAGGTGTTAAAATTATCGAACGTACCGGAGCTCCGGGGGGCAATCCAATGATTCGTATCCGGGGAACCAACTCGATCAATTCTAACAACGATCCGCTTTTTGTCGTTGATGGCATCGTGGGCGTTGCAAATGCGATGAGCATCTTGAACCCGAATGATATTCAATCTATGGATGTGTTAAAAGATGCATCAGCAACTGCTATTTACGGCGCCCGCGGATCCAATGGCGTTATCATTATCACGACGAAACGTGGTCTTCCCGGTAAAACGCAGGTGGAGTATAACAGCTATGTGACAAGAGGCGTAATGAACAGGAAATTTTATGTTCTTGATGCCGAGCAGATGATGTACGTTATCAAACAGGCCTGGCTGAATGTCCGGAAATTTGCAAGCTCGCCAAACTGGCCTTCTGCGTTCGATGCCTCGATATTACCGTCCATTGGAGTTGGCCAGAAAACCTATTCCGACATGCCACATCTTTTTGAGCAAACTACGGAAGGCGGTTATTCGGTTCCTCTTCTTGGAGCTGATGGAAATTATTACAAACCCAGGTTCGATACGAATTGGGAATCTTTAGTTTTCCGTCCGGCCACTTCCACCAACCACCAGGTTAACATCCGTGGTGGCAATGAAAATGCCCGGTTTGGTGTATTTTTAGGATATGCGCTTGAAGACGGTTTGCTTTTGAATTCATGGTTCAAACGTTTTTCCGGTAAGATCAACGGGGACATTAAAGTAAGCGAGTGGTTGGATATAAGCACCAACCTATATGTGAATAAAAACAGGGAGCGCGTCAATGATGAATCTTTTTTCAGTGGTGGTATCGCACGCGCAGCTGTGGAAGCCTATTCGATCCTGCCTGTTAAATATCCCAATGATCCGGCGACCTATGGTGCCTTTGCAGGCCAGTATGCCGGCAACGCCGACTTCCCCGCGGGCGAAACTCCTAAATCACCGGTCCATATAAGTGATCAAGTGGAACAGTTTACTGACCGGACGCAGTTCACGGGTGATATTACGCTGAATTTCAAGCTCGCCCCGGACCTCACCTTTAAGTCAAACTTTGCGGTGGACGGTAACTTTGCCAAGTATAATAGATATGCGGGCAGGCTCATTGCTACCGGATCACAGGGTCAATCGAGCATTAACACTAATCAGACGTTTTACTGGCAAAACGAAAATTATTTCAATTATAATAAGACGTTCGGGGACCATATGGTCACCGGTCTGTTAGGTTTATCCTGGTCAAGGTTCGACTGGCAGGACATGAACGCAAGTAACTCCTTTTTCTTCGACGACTTCTATAAATGGCATAATATCGGTATTGGTACCGCTCCAAGGCCTGGCGTATTTAGCCGTGATGGGCAGAACTCATTGAACTCATACTTTGCCCGAGCCAATTACGGTTTTAAAGACAAATACCTCTTAACGGTAACCGGGCGCATCGATGGGTCATCAAAATTCGGAGAAAATTCCAAGTATGGTTTCTTCCCTTCAGCCTCAGTGGCCTGGAGGATGTCAGAAGAAGAATTTCTCAAAAGCAATTCTTCAATATCCGAGCTGAAGCTTCGTTTCAGTGTCGGTCAGACCGGTAATCAGGAGATTGGAAGTTATGTTACCCAGACGTTCATCGGTTCTGGGAATGTCGCACTAGGAGGCACTGTTCAACCAGGCCTGTGGCCGAGTTCGGTAGGAAATCCAGATCTGAAATGGGAGAAAACTACTCAATATAATGCCGGTATTGATCTTGGTGTATTACAAGACCGCTTTACCCTGTCAGTGGATTTTTACAAAAAGTTAACAGAAGACATGCTTCTTGATGTACCCTTACCCGAGTCTACCACAACGGGTAGTGTAAGGAAGAACTATGGTACGGTCGAAAACAAAGGATTTGAAGTAACGCTTCGTTCCCGGAACGTAACCCGGGAAAGTTTCAACTGGTCAACCGACCTTGTTTTCGCAGCAAACCAGAATAAGATCATTCAACTTGGACCGACCGGCGCGGATATACTTCGCAATTATTGGGTCGGTGGAGCAAACACGATATTAAGAGAAGGTCAATCTGTTGCTACGTTCTTCGGACTTACCCGCCTGGGTACATACAGCACGGAGGAAGCCTCATTGGCTGCACGTTATGGCTTCGTACCGGGTGATGTCAAGTATCTTGATAGGAACGGCGATGGTTTGATCAGCTTCGTTTCTGATGGTGATGTCCTTGGCAATGCATTTCCAAAATGGGATATGAATATCAATAACGATGTGTACTACAGAAACTTCGACTTTAATCTGGATATCAGATTTTCTTACGGTGCTAAAAAGGAAAACCGGACAAATCACTCTTCTGAAGACCGCCAGGCCATGGCAAATGGGAAAAACTCAATCCTGAATGCATGGCGTCCCGATCACCAGAATACGATGATTGGACAGGTTCGCCCTGGTAACGGGGGTGCCTATTATCTGACTTACCCTGATACACATTGGATTGAGGATTGTTCCTTTATCAGAGGTGAGGGTGCAACGCTGGGTTATACCATTCCTGAAACTATGCTCGCCGGGATTGACAGATTAAGAATTTATGCTACGATGAAGAATTTCTTTGTGATCACCAAATATTCAGGCTATGATCCGGAAGGAAGTGATAGAGATAATATGAACGACGGCATAACTCCGGGAATGGATTTCTTTATGTATCCACGTCCGACGACATACACATTTGGTGTTAATGTTATTTTTTAATTTTAAAAATATATAGCGATGAAATATATAATGTTAACAATATTCGCATTTGCGGTTACGCTTGTTTCGTGCGATGAATTTCTGGAGGAAGTACCAACAGGATCGCTTACTGATAAATCCCAGATTACCAGTTATCCCGGCGGACTAGCGCTGGCGACAGGTTCTTATCGGGCTCTCGCACCATGGACACAAGGTGCAGTATGGTGGGGTGGTAACCTCGTCGGCGCTATGGAGTATGCGACTGGTAAAGCCTACTCTCAATACCAGGCATCCGAACTTTGGAAGTTTGAAACGGACGTGAATAGCGGAGACAGTCAGTTTTTCGTCTTTCCATGGAACAACTGGTACCGCGGAGTGAGGGATTGTAACCTTGCCATAAAAATGATCCCCGGCGTAACCGGTATGACTGCTGCTGATAAATCGAGGTTGCTTGGAGAAGTTCGTACACTCCGGGCATTTTATTACTTCTGCCTCGTTCGCCATTATGGAGACGTCATCTATAACACATCAGTTCTTACAGATGTTGAGCAGGCTGCGCAACCGCGTTCTTCTGTGAAGACGATCTATGACAAAATTATTGTTCCGGATCTTGAATTTGCTGTAAACGAAAGCACGCTTGCGGATGCAAGATCAACAGATGGTCGTGTTACAAAACACGTTTCAAGGGTTATTTTGGCTGATGTCTATCTAAACATGGCAGGTTACCCCTATCAGGAGATAAATGCTTCACCTGATACTACGATAAGATGGTCGGCAGAAGGTTTGTGGACCATGAAAGGATATCCGGTTAATACGCCAAGTGCTAACGATCTTCTGCAGAAATCGAAGACGCAACTTGATTTCCTGTATGGTAAATATCCGATAGGTGATTTTAGTGATCTTAACAATCCTGCGATGAACAATAAGGGTGGCGCGATATTCCAGATTCAGTATGTCGCAGGTATTACCAACAACAGTGTTGTGAGTACTACGCTGCCACTGGCAAGCCAAACTGCCCTTTTTGATGAAAACGGAACAACAGTTCCAAGTGTGGCTTACAGCAGCTCATTTAATGCAGCCGATAAACGGATTCAGGATAGGGTTTACTTTTACTACAACGATACCAAGTCTACCAAATACGACGCCAATGAAGGGCCTGCGGCAAAATTCCCCGTGCCATTCCTGTATAAATATTATGATAGATCAGCTATTAAGGTTACCGGTCAGTCAGGCCTGAACTTTAATTTATACAGGTACGCCGATGTACTGCTGATGCTTACCGAAGTAAGCTGGTCTTTGCGCCAATTGGGAGGTTCTGTTTCGGATGCCGATATCGAAAAAGGTATAAATGAAGTAAGAACCAGGGCTTTGATGCCAACTTTTACAGCGGGCAGTCTTACACTCAAGGACATCATGGCTGAACGTGCTTATGAGTTGATATTTGAAAATAAAATGCTATGGGACATGAGGCGCACACGCAAAGCCCTTATTGATGGTAGCGGTGAGTTTGCAGGTATTGAAGATTTTGTAGGACATCAACCTACAAACTATAACTTCGAGTTTAGCGTAAAACATTTGCTATCCCCGATTTCAGCTACCGAGATTGATAATAACCGGAAAGCATTGCAGAATGCAGGCTGGGCACCTCAACAAGTCGGCCAATAATTGATTTTAATTAATCCGAAAAAAATGAAAATGAAAAAGATAATATCCTTATTATTCATCGTGGTAATCCTTGCCGGATGTACGGAGCAGGATTATTTCGAAATTCCGAAAGATGCGAATGGCAATGCTATTCTGACGGGAATTTCCAGTACCTCCACGACCGGTATCAGTACACTGGATAATGACTTTACCGTGACCGCCACTTTTGCGACAGCGAAACCTGGCGATGTGATGAACGTAGAATTGCTGCAGCTGCAGATACCTCCATCTGGTGGTACGACTAAGCAGTTACTGCCAATGGCGGGAACGCAGAAACAAGTGACTGTTGGAACCGATTTGAAGGCAACGGTTGCTTACACCAGGGCTGAAGCGAAACTGAATGCAGCTACAGAATATGTGACGGTGGTGTTCAACGGAGCAACTGATTACGCAAAGGTGAGAGTTGACATGGTCCCTGCTACCATTATTTCGAAACCCAAGGTATCTACCAAGGAGATTGAAGTAGCGCGTACCTCTGAAACTGCTTACTTTAATGTAACAGTGGATCCAAAAGCAACTACGGATTATACAGGCACTCTGATAGTCCAAAGAAAGAATGGAAAAAATGGAGCATGGGTTGATGTTCCCGGGACTCCTTTCTCAGGAACGCAACCGTTCCTTGTCCCGATTTCTGGCGCCGATTTTGCGGTGGGCCAGGATACAATGTATTATCAGTTCACAGCGTCGGCAGCTGGATATACGGATGTCATTACCACAACAACCGTTGTTATCGATCCCTATTTCTTTTTTAAGAAGTCAGGTTCATTAGCCACCGGTGGCGCATCAGCGGGCAGGAATCTCCTGATCAATACTGCTGTCGCGGAAAATGACCCCAACGCTATGTTGGCGATATCACCTGGTTCGCTTCTTTTGAAAGGCGGCTCGGAGTGGCTAGCAGGTGGTAACACTATTGAATTCGTTCCTTCTACCAATGCTATGTACACAGCAAACGATGCAAACGGTACAATTGCTGCATTTGAGGCTGGAACACCGACAACCACTGCCGATCCAATCGAGGGAGATGGTGTTTTCATCTTTAAGGTTGTAAATGGACCTGATCCCGAAGACGTATATTACGGAATGATAAAAGTAACAAGCGTTATTCCGGGAACTTCTCTCACTTATGAGAACCGGATTGGAGACAAATACGCTCATCTCTTAGTGATAAAATAGTACTTATGTCGATTGCTCAGTAAAATGCGTTTACGAAATAAAAAATGCTCAAAACAAGTTTTGAGCATTTTTTATTTCATTTAATTGCAATGCCAATTTTGGGTTTCGTTTTTACCGGCTCGCCATTGAATAAAATGATTTGATTGCTGGCAAAGAATTCAATGTTACGCGCATCTTGTTCCCGGCATCGACACTACCAAATATCATGGATTTGAAACTTCAGTGCATTCCACCAACAATTTTAAAAGTCAGAGAAAACAAATACAAGCAAACAATTCTTGTGGTATGTTGTATTCTGATGGTGGGTTTGAGTTGCTCAACGCAAAAGGATAAAGCCGATACTGTTTTATTAAATGGAAAGATCATTACGGTGGATGAGAATTTTTCTTTGGCGGAAGCTGTGGCCATTAAGGGAGGTAAGATTTTACAGGTCGGCGAGAACACCAGCATCCGGGATCTTGCAGGCGATGACACACGGATCATTGACCTTGAGGGTAGGACAGTTATCCCTGGTTTGATCGAAAACCACGCCCATCCCGTACCGGCTTCGCAAAGCGAATTCTTTGACACTATAGCGGATGTCCACACAATTCAGGAATTGTTAAAGTGGATCGCAGACCAAGCGGACAAAAAAGCGGACAACGAATGGATCATTCACCCGAAATTTTTTATCACACGCCTGCATGATATGCGACAGATAACGTTGAAAGAACTGGATGGTGTTTCACCCAATAATCCGGTGTTTCTCGACGGCAGTTATGGCGGAGTAGTCAATTCAAAAGCTCTTGACTTGTCAGGAATACGAGATTTGAAGCACCCTGGAATTTTCAGAGATAAAACCACCGGACAACCTACTGGCCTTATCCGTTCGTCAGTCTTCAAGCTGTTGAGAATCCCGAAACCGGATTCTTTAACAGCAAGCCAAAAAACCGATGCTCTCAAAAATCTTTTCCGGATATACAACACGGTGGGCATTACCTCCATTTGTTCGGGAGGCGGTCCTCCGGAAGAACTGAAGGCGTTCGAAGAACTGATGCAGAAAAATGAATTAACAGTCAGAGTGTTCCACAACATCGAAGTGCCTTTTGACCTGAAAAAGTCGCAAGAGGACTTGCAGGTTGATGTGAGGAACCTGGGTTATAAAACCGGAGATGGCGATGAATGGGTAAAAGTCGGAGCATTGAAAGTAATTCTTGACGGTGGCATGCTTACTGGAACAGCATTCTTAAATGAACCCTGGGGACAAAATGCGAAAGATATCTATGGCATTACGAATCCTGGATACCGGGGTGAATTATTTCTTACAAAAAATGAACTCATCCGGATCATTACTATTGCAAATGACGCCGGATGGAAATTCACTGCCCATGTTACGGGCGGTGGTGGTGTCGATACGCTTCTGGCGGCCTACGAGGCTGTTAACACTTCCACCCCCATTAACCAAAAGCGCTTCTCCGTTATTCATGGAAATTTTTATTCTCCTGCGTCAATCAAAAAGATGGCCACCCTTGGCGTTTATGCTGATATGCAACCTGCGTGGTTCTATAAAGACACTGATCTTTTAAACCAGGTACTGGGAAGTGAGCGCATTAAAGCTTTCCATCCCTATAATTCCCTTATGGAAGCAGGTGTTGTCGTCAATGGCGGATCTGATCACATGGTAAAACTCGATCCGGACATATCTATCAATCCGTACAATCCTTTTTTCGCGATGTGGTCGGTTATCACGCGAAAAACGGATAGAGGTACCGTATTTAATCCGGAGGAGGCCATTACCCGGGAAGAAGCTTTGAAAATGTACACCATAAACAACGCTTATGGTTCTTTTGAGGAAAAAGTCAAAGGGTCAATAGAATCTGGTAAACTGGCAGACCTTGTGGTGTTGTCGCATGATATTTTAATTTGTCCTGAGGATTCAATCAGGGAGATCAAATCGCTGTTGACCATGGTTGGCGGCAAAGTAGTTTATGAAAGCAAAAAGCTGAAAGCAGAAAGCAAATAGCAGACGGGAGACCTTCATAGCATCATGTTTCATTGATTCGACTTTCAGTTGTTTTTCTTTATGAAAAGATTTTCCCAGAAATCTGCGTGATAATGTTCTCCGTCTTTATTCCACACTTTACTGACAAGGTCTGTATCACCATCACCGTCAACGTCACCTATCTGAACTTCGTGCCATCCGGGGTTATCTGTTTGGATGATGCTTAAACTAAACTTTGGATTTTGTTTGTCTCCGGTATTCACCCAAAAAAAACCTCTCTCTTTTAAACCCGGAGTTTTCATTCCAGGCCAGGCTGGATCTTCCTGTTCCCCGCAAAAAATATCGAGGTCACCATCGAGGTCGAAATCTGCAACGCCCAAAGAGTGAAAAGAACCGGTGGGTTCCGGAGGCGAGGGCAGCGGATGAAAGACAAAGTTTTTTGCGTGATCAATATTTTCGATCCAGTAGCCATTCGAGCCCGCTGCGTCGCAATCGGTGAAAACTATATCCTGATCTCCATCGGAATCGAGATCGCAAATCCAGCTGCGGTTGCTCAACCCATATAAATTCGGCACAATGCCGATTCGAAATGTCCAGGGATTGTGAATCCACTTTTGCTTTGCATTTTTTCCCGGGTTTTTATACCAACCAGTAGGCATCATTATATCGACAAATCCATCGTTGTCCAGGTCGCCAACGCCGGAAGGTGAAAAACCACCATGCACGCCGTTGCTTGCCAAACGGGAGTTCTTTACGCTGCGGTTGATGCCTGTATCAATATCATAATATTTCCAGCGGAAAGGATCGGTTGTGTCATACCACCTCAAAACACCACCTTCATGATCCTGCCCGTACGAGAGGATATCTGGTTTTTTGTCATTGTTAAAATCAAAAACAACGATGTCATGATTTTCTTCAACCATGCCCCCGAGGTGGAGATGTTTTTTCCAGGATGCATCGGGATTGGATTTCAATTCTCCCGGATTTTGAAACCACATTCGACTCATCACGAGATCCGAAAATCCATCTGCGTTTATGTCTGTTGCAGCTGCGCCCAACTGGGCGTGATCTGAAATACCAATCAAATGTTTTATCCAGCTACCGGACTTGTTTTCATACCAGTAACAACGGTCATTATCGGCCTGGCGACTGACCGAAATATCCATGTCTCCGTCTTTATCAAAATCTGCGAGGGTAAAACCTCCTGTGCCCCAGTCAGGCGGGCCGGGTAAGGGATTCGCAATGTAATGATGTTTAAATTTTGTCGAGTCTATCTGACACGTTGCGCGCGTCGAACCGGACAAAATCAAGATAAGAACGATAGACATTTTTGGAAACATGCTTAATCTTATTTGCATCATAACGATATAAGTATATTAGTATATAAGGCGTCGCGGTGTACATTATATACTTATGCCCTATACCCTCACCTCTGTCTTTTCTTCGAGGAGGCAGGCGGTTCAGTTTTAATTCTTCCTTCGAAATATCCAAGCACCAGCTCGGTAAGGTCGCGGGCGGCTGCCGCCGTGAATGGGGATACACGTTCTACTTCGTATCCTCCAAATGGAAATTCTTCTGCGGTAGGCAAATAACCAAACCACCCATTTGTGTAGCCGTAGTAAAAAGTATACTGAAAGGGCGATCGTTCGCGCACTTCGTTGGATACTTCACAAAACAATTCAATGGGCGCACTCCAGATCCCAATATCATTATTGATCTTCAAAAAACGTACGGGCATCCTTACGTAATTGACGCCATCTTTGCTTGTCTTTGTATACATTCCCATGTCGGCGGGCCATGCCAGTTCAGGCTTGCGCGGAGTTTCAAGCATTAGTGAACCGGAAACCAGCGTTACTTCGGTTGTGGAAGTTGTGATCTTTTTGTTAGCCTCGATGATCCTGTCGCCCAACAATACGCGAAATTGCCCGAGGTGGCCAGCGCGTGGTGACGGGTAAACACTGTAAATGGGCGCGAGATTTCCCGCCGCGCCATTAATGAAAACGACGGGGGCACCGATTTTTTCCCCGACATATTCTGCAGCAATACCCGGTGCATCGCCGCTGATCAAAGTATTTTGAGGCCCCAGTACAGTGCCGTGAATCGCATAATTGGCGATAAGGACAAGAGGAGTTCCATCAGTTTTGTCAATGCGGATCAACCCTATCCGACGGTCAACCGGTCCATCGGGGTTGAGACCGAGTGAAGCTTTTCCATCAACGTCGATGGCACGGCGATTGATGTTTGCCTGTGAAAAGCCCCATCCTACCCCCATCATTGCAGGCACAAGTTTCTCACGCGCCTCCTTGATCCCGTCGATCAATTTTTGTTCTATCAGGTCAGTATACGCCGGGTCTAATTTAACAATACGGTCTGCAAGGTATGTTGCATACATCCCTGGTGATCCAATTTCCGGAGCAGAGTGAGTATGGGTAACAGTCCACCACACATTCACGGGATCAATTCCGTAGAGTTTTTGGATCCTGGCGGCCACGCGATCATACTCGGTGGGCGAAACCAGGCACAGGTCAGATGATATGAGGAAGAACTGGGTTTTCCCGTCATCCAAAGCAACTATCTTATGAAATATGGGGTCGTTGGTGCCCGTGGAATTTCTAGGACCATATCCCAGGAGGTTCTGGGGAACTTCCGGGGTAATATCGATCTTTACAACGGATGCCCTAAATGTTGATGAAGCAGTCTGCTGGGCCTGCGCGTTAAGGGCACCTAAGGCGAAAACGAAAAGCATTCCAATTGCACCAATCCATTGACCACAGGTTTTTGCGAAAATAAAATTTTTCATATTCGTCTAAATTATTTTATTAAAAGCACAACTTCACTTTTTATTAATTAATAGAACCGGGGCGCGCAATTCACCCTGAAGATATCCTATGACAGCTTCGGTCAGGTCTTTTTCAGCTGCAGGTGTGAAAGGTGAAACACTGGGCTCATATCCACCCTGTCCCCATCCATCGCTCGTGGGCATATAACCAAGGTTGCCGTTGCCGTAGCCAAAGTAAAATGTATAGGGAAAAGGAGAGTGCTCGCGTACTGTGCTCGAAATTTCGCAAAACAATTCAAGTGGCGCGCTCCATATGGCAACGTCATCATTGATCTTCAAAAAACGCACCGGGAGTAGCACCATATTTTGTCCGGAAGCCGTGGTACGCGAATAGTTTGGCATATCCGCAGGCCATCCCATTTCTTTTCTGGGAGTTTCCACGATGACCCCCCTGGAAACGAGGCTCACTTCCTTTGTGGTTTGTGCGATAGCCTGGTTGGCTTCCAGTATTCTGTCTCCGAGCAACACGCGGAATTGACCCAGGTGTCCCTGCCTTGCATCCGGGTACACACTGTAAATAGGCGCGAGATTACCAGCCGCGCCATTGATAAAAAGCATCGGTACGCCTATTTGCTCTTCAACATAGTCAGCAACGATACCGGGAGCATCGCCGCTGATGTGCAGATTCTGCGGACCTAGTACTGTTCCATGAAGGGCATAGTTGGCTATCAGCGCCATTGGGCTTCCATCCTGATTCTCCAGCCGGAGCAGGCCGATCATCCTGTCCACCGGACCTTCCGGGCTGAGGCCAAGAGATGCTTTGCCGTCGACATCAATGGCACGGCGGTTGATATTGGCCCGTGAGAATCCCCACCCTACCCCCAGGCGCGCGGGTTGTAGTTTTCTGCGCGCTTCGATGATGCCGTCGATCAGCTTTTGTTCCGCAACCTTGGTGTATTCGCTGGCAACAGCGTGCTGGTAGCGATTGGGTAGAAAGATGCCGGATATTCCGGGTGGCCCTATTTCCGGAGCGGAATGGGTATGGGTGACTGTCCACCACAGGTTAACGGGATCAATTCCATGCTCGCGCTCGAGTTTTGCTGCAACCTTATCGTACTGAGATGGAGACATTTTCCCGATATCAGTTGATATCAGGAAAAATTGAGTGGTTCCGTCATCCATCGCAACAATGCGGTGGTAAATGCGATGCATGACTCCGGTGGATTTTCGCGCGTCATATCCCGCCAGCATCTGGGAGTCAAGGGGTGTAATATCCACCTTCACCACGGACGCGCGGAATTTACCTCCTGAAGTGGATTGAGCCGGCGACCACCCTGGAAGTAAAAGAGCAAACACAAATAGAAGTGGAAGTAATGGAAACTGCAGAGAATCCATTCGAACCCTGGTGCGGGTAATTATTTTTTTTAATGAAGAATGTATGCTGGTAAAAGACATCATTGTCATTTTTTCTTATTTTATACGGAAGTGAGTTAAGCTATTATGGCATTACATGCAAGGGAAGTTTTATCGAAAGGCAAAATATTTATTCGCATTTAATCTGAAGAGATCAATGACGGATCATTTACTTTCTCCAGTCTTACAATAATGAATTTGGATGTGGGTGTATGACTTTTGTCCGCCATGGCATCCAGCGGAACCAACACATTAGTTTCAGGAAAGTAGGTTGCAACACAACCTTTGGGAATGTTGTATGGAATTATTTTAAATGCCTTGGCCACTCTTTTCAACCCATCCAAAGGAATATTCACAATATCAACCCAATCGCCAGCATTAAATCCAAGCTCCTCTATGTCAGCGCGGTTCATAAAAACTACTTTGCGAGAGCCTTTCACACCACGGTAGCGGTCATTCAAACCATAAATGGTGGTGTTGTATTGATCATGCGAGCGAATCGTCATTAAACGCAGCTGTCCTTTTTCGATCTGAAACTCCGGCATATTCGCAGTAAAAAAACGCGCCTTTCCAGTCTGAGTACGCCACTCTCTTTCACGGGCGGAATTTCGCAAGTGAAAGCCACCCGCAACTTTTATCCGTGCATTGAAATTTTTGAAGGCGGGAAATACGGCTTCGATCTTATCTCTGATATTATCGTAGTTGCTGACCAATTGATACCAATCGATTTTCGTATTCGGCAAAGAAGCGACTGCAATACAGGCAACAATTGCCGGTTCCGAGAGTAAATATTTTGATGCGGGCTCGTTATTCCCTTCAGAAGCATGTACCATGGACATCGAATCTTCCACTGTTACCTTTTGGGCGGTATTGTTCTGCATGTCTGTTTCGGTTCTGCCCAAACATGGCAGGATCAAAGCTTGCTTTCCGGTCACCAGGTGACTTCGATTCAGTTTCGTACTAATGTGAACTGTCAGATCACATTTTCGCAAGGCGCTTTCAGTCTGGCCAGTATCCGGCGTGGCAGAAGCAAAATTTCCGCCCATTCCGATAAATATTCTAACTTTCCCTTCGAGCATGGCTTTGATTGCACCTACGGTATGATAGCCAGGCTTCAGGGGTGGTGCAAATTGAAACACTTGTTCCAGTGCTTTCAAAAATTCCGTGCTGGGATTTTCAACAATACCCATGGTGCGGTCACCCTGCACATTGCTGTGACCTCTGACCGGACAAAGACCCGCGCCTGGTCTTCCAATGTTACCTTTTAAAAGCATGAGGTTGACCAGTTGCTGAATAGTAACAACGGCATGTTTATGTTGAGTTAGTCCCATCGCCCAACAAGCAATGGTTTTATCCGATCTCAGATAAATTTTTCCTGCATTTGTAATTTCTTGCCGGGTAAGTCCGGATTGTTCTGTAATGATCTCCCACGGAGTCTGCTCAATATCTATCTGCAGTTCTTCAATGCCCGATGTGTGGTTCTCAATAAACTCCCAGTCGAGTTGCCCTGGCTTCTGCTTCTCTTCTTCAAAGACCACTTTCATTAATCCCTTTAGCAGTGCCAGATCTCCTCCAACTACCGGTTGAAGGTATAGGGACGAGATGGCGCTTCCTCTGTTGAGCAGCGTTGGAATTACATTTTGAGGATGAGTAAACAACTCGAGACCTTTCTCCCTCAGCGGATTAAACGATACAATTTCACAACCTCTTTTCCGGGCTCTCTCAAGATCAATGAGCATTCGTGGATGATTCGTACCCGGATTTTGTCCGAAAATAAAAATCGCATCGGCTTCCTGAAAATCTTCCAGAGATACCGTGCCTTTGCCGGTACCTATAGATTCCTTCATGGCTACTCCGGATGACTCGTGACACATATTGGAGCAATCCGGAAAATTGTTAGTACCTAATTCACGGCCGAATAACTGATACAGGAACGCAGCTTCATTGCTGGTACGGCCGGAGGTATAAAAAACTGCTTCATCGGGATGTGACAGACCCTGAATAGTTTTGCCTATGAGGTAAAACGCTTCTTCCCAGGTAACCGGATGGTATTTATCTGTCATTGGGCTGTACAACATCGGCTCAGTCAGCCGTCCTTGTTGTTCAAGCCAGTAGGCATCCTTTTGTAATAATTCACTCAGCGCATAGCGATAGAAGAAATCTCTCGTTAACCGTTTTGTAGTCGTTTCTGCAGCAATGGCCTTGACGCCATTTTCACAAAATTCAAACGCTGATGGATTTTTTGGGTCAGGCCAGGCACATCCCGGACAATCGAATCCGCCCGGCTTGTTCATTCTCAGCAACGCTGCCACGCCCGGGCTAACAGCCCTTTCGTGCAAAATATGTTTCAGGCTGGAAGTCAATGCGCCAAAACCTGCCGCGGGACTATTATAAGGAGAATTTACTTCATTCCTCTTCATAAAACTATCTCGGTTACTGATGGTATCGGCGCGGTTGAGGCATGTTGTAGAATATTTCTTTCATTTGCATAAACCGTAGCCCGGTTTTCGCGACAAAAACCTATTAAAGTAATACCATTTCGGGAACAAAAATCTACTGCAAGGGAAGACGGGGCAGACACGGCAAGCAAAAAAGGAATGTTCGCTTCAGCACATTTTGCGGCAATTTCGTATGATACCCTGCCGCTTATAAAAAGAATATCAGCATTTTCGAGGGAGCCGCGCAATAGCAAATCGCCGATAGCCTTGTCAACTGCATTATGTCGACCAATATCTTCTTTTACTGATAACAACTCTCCGTCTATGCTGAAAACGCCGGCTGCATGTGAGCCGCCAGTTTTTACAAAAGTTGCCTGTTCAGCCTGCATTTGTTGAAGCAGTTCCGGAATGAGCTCTATATCCAATTTGCCTGAATTAAGGAGTGGTTGTTCAGGGCTTAGCAGATCGCATAGTTCAATTTTTCCGCAGACGCCACAAGAAGCGCTTGACGCAATGGAACGGTTGAACAAGTTTTTACCAACGAGGGCCTCTTCCTTAACCTGTACATCTACAATTACGGTGTGATCGCCAGCTGATGCAGGAATTTCTGTGATGCCAATAATATCCTCCTGATCTTTGATCACGCGTTCGGTCAATAATAATCCGGCAGCCAGCATGCTGTCATGGCCGGGTGTCCGCATAGTAATGGTATAGGGATTGCTATTGATCTTAATTTGCAAAGCTTCTTCTCCTGCCAGTATCTCAAAGGTTTGCAAAGGCTGGCCTGCATTATATCTGACCGCTGAGACTTTTTTGTTCGCCATCTGCTTATTTGATGTGTTGATGTCTGTTTCTGTTGATGACAATTGGAATTTACTTTGTTGCGTAGATCTAAATTCATTTCCTGCGTCTTCACCTCACCCTAAATCCCTCTCCTGAACGAGTCTCCTGAACGAGAGGGACTTTCTTCCATCTCTGAAGAGATGGTGGCTTCGAATCATCATGTTCCACAAAGTCACCATCGCTTTAGCGATGGAAAAGCCCTCTCCTTCAGGAGAGGGTTGGGGTGAGGTGAGGTGATGCCCACAAGGACTGGGAATGGCACACTTTCGG
>JBBDXJ010000283.1:0-15398 GCA_040902445.1 Cyclobacteriaceae bacterium
TTGTGATCGTTTTGAAGGCTGATTGCCACATCTGTGGTGCTTTCTGATTTCATAAATGGTTTGTTTTTTATATTTCAACCATATTATAGGGTTTGGCTTAGTTTCAGCTAAGGTGCTTTATGGGGAAAAATGGAGAAAAGGGGCCGAAAATGGTATCAAACGTCTGACCAGCAGATAGTTAAAAAGTTGAAAAAAAGTAGGGTAGTACCATTATATTAAGGACATGGGCGTCTACCCTTTGAATGCCGCAAGATATAGCGCAGGTATGGAACCGATCGCGGTAACGGCGCGGGCATCTACTACTCGGCCAGAAATATATAAGGAAGTAGAAGAAACGATGGAGTTTGACCTCGACTTCCCCGGAGGCGCAACAGCAAAATGCGAGACCAGTTTCGGCAAAGGCTTGAATGACCTGCAGGTTAACTTTAAAAATGGTTGGTATAAACTGTCACCTTTCCAGGCCTACAGCGGTATTAACGGCGTCACCAGCGACGGGATCAAATTGAATGAAAGAATCCCTAACCAGCAGGCTAAGCAAATGGATGACGATGCGCTGGCCGTCACGAAAAAAACAAAACCTCTCGCCCCGGGAGAAGAAGGATTAAAGGATATTAGAATTGTTGAGGCGATCTATCGGTCGGTGAAGGAGAAGAAGAAGATCCAATTGTGAGTGGTCAGTGGTGAGTACACGCGTGCGCCATGTTGTTTTCGATTTCTGTCGCTTAAAGATTGCCACTTCTTTCGTTAGTGGTGAGTGGTCAGTTGTGAGTAGGGACTGCTACTTGTCTATTGTCGCGCTATTCTCCATTAACCACTATCCGCAGTTGGCAAGATCCAACTGGCGAGTTCAAAAGCCCAGCCCAAGACCCAAGAAGTTTAGGATAGAGTGAAAACAAATGAGCCGCACGGACCAACTCACCACTCACCACTGACCACTCACAATTATTCCTTCACGATTTGCCCAACAGATATCGCCGTATTATATCCTCCGCTTCCTGCCGGGTGAAGCCAAGTTTGACGGCAACTGTTTTGATGAGTTCTTTTTCAGAACGGGCAAAGTCTCCATCGACGAGGGCGACGTCCATCATCTCCTCCAGTTGCCTTTCCCGGTTCTTGTTATTTTGAGGGACGAGATAAATATCCGCTGCGGAAAGGGAGACAAGATTTCTGAAATGCTCAAGCTTGACTGGGTCTAACATAGCGGCAATGTTTGAATTTATAAAGATAAGAATTACTTTACTGTAAATTTTAAACTTTGAATTTTAGACTTTAGACTTTAACCCTTGACCACATTACCTTGAGATCAAAATCTTTTATCCTCATTCTTATTCTTCTCGTCACACTGTTGGTGGTGCTGTACTTCAATAACCCTTCTCTTTCCGGTCAGGAAGATTGGGCCGAATACCTCGGCGGTCCTGACAGGAATCATTATTCCACGCTTACGCAGATTGATTTATCAAACGTAAATCAGCTGGAGAAGGTATGGGAATACCATTCGGGCGACAGCGGACAGGTACAATGCAATCCTTTAATTGTCAATGGCGTGTTGTACGCCGTCACCGCTACTGCTGAACCTTTCGCCCTGGATGCGGCCACGGGAAAAGAGATATGGCGCATCCGTGATACAACGGGCAATAGTGTTATCGTGCGCGGCCTGGCGTATTGGGAAGACAAGAGCGATAAACGTATTCTTTACACCAGGGATTCATGGCTATACGCAGCAGATGCTATCACGGGGAAACCCATATTATCTTTTGGCGACAGCGGGCGGGTAAGTTTGAAATCCGGACTGGGTGAGACGGCAAAAAATAAGTATGTGGTTTCGCGCACTCCAGGCACGGTATACGAAAATCTGATCATCATGCCTCTGAGCCTTTCTGAAGGGGCGGATGCAGCACCTGGTCACATCCAGGCTTTTGATATCCCAACGGGTAAACTTGCATGGGTATTCAAAACAATCCCTGATCCTGGCCAATTTGGTTATGATACATGGCCTCCAGAGGTCTATAAGAATACCGGTGTTGGCGCGGCCAATAATTGGTCCGGCATGTCCATCGACCGCGAGCGGGGAATTGTTTTTGCACCGACCGGATCTGCGGCTTTCGATTTCTATGGCGCAGCGCGATTAGGCAGCAATCTGTTCTCCAATACATTGTTGGCGCTGAATGCAAAAACCGGTGAAAGGATCTGGCATTTCCAGTTTGTGCATCACGATATTTTAGACCGCGACGCCCCTGCCCCTCCTAATCTTCTCACTGTAACACATAATGGTGAGAAAATTGACGCGGTGGCCCAGGTAACAAAGCAAGGGTTCGTGCTGCTGTTTGACCGTGAAACCGGTGAACCGCTTTTCCCCATCGAAGAAGTCCCCGCTCCGCCTTCCGATATACCTGGCGAACAAGCCTGGCCAACACAACCCCTTCCCAAAACACCTTTGCCCTATGCGCGACAAACGCTCACCGAAAATGATCTCAATCCCTATTCGTCTAATAAAGATTCTGTGCTGATCTCTTTCCGCAAGAGTCGTTTTGAAGGGCCGTTCACACCTCTGTCAAAGGACGGAACGATCGTTTATCCCGGACTCGATGGCGGAGCGGAATGGGGTGGCGCGGCCGTTGATCCAGATGGGATCATGTACCTTAACAGCAATGAGATGGGGTGGCTTATCTCACTAAACGAAGCCAAACCTGGTGGAAACAATCTTGTAAGTCCGGGACAACAGGTGTACGCCCAGCACTGTTCAAGCTGCCATGGCCCGGAACGCAAGGGCAATGCGTCGAGCGGATACCCCTCACTGGTAAATCTGAATAACAGGCTTCAGCGCGACCATGTATTGAATGTTATCGCGAAGGGAAAAGGAACGATGCCCGGATTTCAACGGTTAAGTGTCAAGGAAAAGAAAGACCTGGTGGCATTCCTTTACGGGGATAAAGAGGCCTCTCCTGTTCCCCAACCGAAGGAGGATAAAAAAGAGGTCATGGGCGACCAGCCTGCCAACTATAAGATCTCAGGTTATACTAAGTTCCTGGATAAGGATGGATATCCTGGCATCCGTCCACCATGGGGTACGTTGAATGCGATCAATCTAAATACTGGTGAATATGTCTGGACAAAAGTCTTCGGCAGTTATCCCGAGTTGGAAGCTAAAGGTATTCCGCAAACCGGATCAGAAAGCTACGGAGGTCCGGTGATCACCGCTACGGGTTTACTCTTCATCGCTGGAACCAAAGACAAGAAGTTCAAGGCCTACAACAAAGCCGACGGCGAACTTCTATGGGAGACTACCCTGCCCGCAGCCGGGTTTGCTACGCCGAGCACGTATCAGGTCGATGGCAGACAATATATCGTTGTAGCGTGTGGAGGAACAAAGCTGGGCGCGGAAAAAGGTGATAGTTATGTAGCCTTTGCTTTGCGTGAATAGGAAATTGATACAATCAAAACCTTATTGCCTTAGTAACCAATGCAGACCCGTGATAAAAGTCGAACAAGTCGACGGATATTGTTGGGATACAAAAAAACACGGGATGGTCACAGAGTTAGTCAAAAGAATGGTGGGAGCAGCCATCGGGAAAACTATGGATGACTACATCGAAGGAAAGATTAGATTGGGGTAGTCGCGGCGTTCCTCCGAAAAACTTTCTGAAAGTTCCAAAACTTTCAGAAAGTTGATACGCCCTGACTGCGATGGTTATACTCAAAAATACACGGTCCGGAGGAGAAGAATACAATTCCGGTGATAGACATACAAACCATGTTACAGGACAAATATTTAGCTGTCGCGGACGTTTGTAAAAAGGACTCCATTGATATACGGGCCTCTATCGATAAAATATTTCCCATCGTAGAGGAATTGAATTTCAAAAATTCAAAAGTAATTTATTGGTTATTTAAGTTGAGAGGCCTTCCGGTTCCCGAAAGTTTGACATTAAAGGGGCTTGAGAAGATGAATTTTGTAAGGCTCGAAACCAGGCCAGGCAGAGAAATAATTATAGGTCTAATTGGACAATTCTGGACCATAACCGGCGGGCTGAAAAGATTTAAACCAGAAGCATTCACTAGTTATAGCAACACAAACAATGCAAAGGCAACGTGGAGTTTTGAGTTAGTGGAATTGACTAACGCCATGACCAGATTGACTACAGAGACAAGGGTACTCTGTCCGACGCAAAAGGCCAAGGCACGGTTTATGTTTTATTGGACTATCGTCCGACCATTCAGCGCCTGGATAAGAAAAGAAATTCTAAAGTCGATAAAAAAACAAGCGGAGAGTTGACTTTAACACGCGTCAAAGAATTGATAATAAACCTCAAGTAATAAACCTATAATTCTAATCTAAAATATATGAAAAACGTAAAAACATTCTTTTTGGGAAGCATCGTTTTGCTACTGGCCGGCTGCAATCCACCCGATAGTATTTCAACCTTTATCCCCGGGAAAAGCTGATCTGCGTTCCGGCTTGAAAAAATTTACTTGAAGAGCCCCTGGCTTTCTTCAGGGGCACCGTAGAAATTTAGTTCCAGGGATGATCTAAACGCAGGCTCGCGAACTTATGAAGGCTTCTAATCCGATGTTTGTGTTATCACTTCCTCCACAAACTGCCATTGTTTTACATGAGGATCTTTATGTTCTTTTTTCACAATGGCATCAAATTTCTTTAACAATTCGGGGTGTTGTGCTGCAAGGTCGGTTGTTTCATTGAGGTCTGTTTTCAGGTTAAACAACTGCCATGGGGCTTTCGGGTCCTTTTTCAGGTTCGTCTTTACTCCTTTCCAGTCGCCCATGCGTATTGCCAACTGTCCGCCTTTCTCGGGGAACTCAAAAAACAGGTACTCATGCATTTTCTGCTGGTCAGGATTACCCATTAACGTTGGTAAAAAGGAAATCCCATCAGTGTTTTCTACTTTCTGACCTGTCAGCTCTGCCACGGTTGCAAGAAAATCGTATTGGACGGAAATGAGATCGCTTGTTTTTCCAGCGGGTATTTTTCCAGGCCATTTTGCTATAAAAGGCATCCGGATACCACCTTCATACAGATCCGTTTTTAACCCGCGCAAATTACCCACGCTGTTAAAAAATTTTGCATCGACACCGCCATTGAATGTTGTTCCGTTATCGCTGGAGAACATGATGATAGTGTTGTCGTTCAACCCGAGTTGCTGTATTTTTTCCTGGATGATGCCGACCTGCGCATCCAGGTAAGTGATCATAGCCGCGTAGGCAGACTTGGGATATTTATGGGATGCATAACGGTTTTGTCCATAATAGGGTGTTTCATCAAATTGTCCGCGGTATTTTTCCACCCATTCATCGGGTACCTGCAGCGAAATGTGTGGGATGGTATACGGCAGATACAAGAAAAAAGGACCTGCTTTGCTCCTGTCAATAAAAGCCAGCGCCTTTTCTGTCATTTTCTCCGGCGCGTAATCTTTGCCTTTGAAGTATTCAAAATCCGCATCGGTTGCCGTGGAAGGATCGAGGGGCTTGTGAACATCTATGAAGTCCTGATTGAGCGTGTCCCATTTGTCATTTTCCCAAAGGTGCGTTGGATAATAATTATGGGCCTGCTTTTGATCGAGATAGCCATAATAGTAATCAAAGCCATGGTTCAATGGAGTACCCTCAGTGCCGTCCATGCCCATCCCCCATTTTCCGATCATGGCTGTTTTGTAGCCTTTTTGTTTCAGGAGGTCGGCCACGGTAAACGCATCTTTTGATAAAGGCATTTGCCCTCTCTCCTCGCTGTCGGCAAAGCCTCCCAGTTCATAATTACCGCGGATGAAAGAATGCCCGCCGTGTTTACCCGTCATGAGCATGGCCCTTGCGGGTGCGCATACAGGCGTGCTTGTATAGTGTTGTGTAAACCGCATACCGTCTTTCGCCATTCGATTGAGGTTTGGAGTTTTAATTTTTTGCTGTCCGTAACAGCCTAACTCCGCGTAGCCAAGATCATCGGCATAGATGTATATAATGTTGGGTAATTTCTCAGGATTTGCTATCTGTCGTCGCTGGGCGCAGGCGCTGCCTGAGAATATTAAAAGTGCACAAAACAAACAGACGATTTTTGTTCGCATTTCTTTTATGACATATTTTAAGTAAAGAAAATACTACATCTTATCTTTTTCCGGTAGTGGAATAAAATGTGTCAGGGACACTGTCACGCGATTTTATATAGTCGACCAGAAGGACTTTGCTGTCACCGCACACCAAAAAGTATTTTCGATTCTTTGAAGACTGGGATAAAGAAGAGAATGTAATTAACACGCACAGGCAGATACCAAAACTTCGCTTAATTGAATTGTTCAACATGCGGTAGTACTAATTTGATGATTTTGCAACAATAAAAACGGTGCCCGCGGGATCTTGTATCCAATGCAAATCTTCCGGAATTTTTTCAAGTTCATCACATGTTTCAATTCCCATTTGATCTCAGATAATCTGCGGCACGAGCCACATCAGGCGTTATTAACTCCAGCCACGTTTCCGGGTGCGTGTAGTTATCGACACAATCAAGCCAGACTTTATTCGAACCAAATTTCACCTCATGGGTTCTGGAGACTGTTGGAATATTTATCGGTTTCTCACTAACGTCAAGTTGCAATATGTCCCGATAAAATCTCACCGTTTCATCATACTTACTTTTTGGAATCTTGATGGCTATATTAATTCCTCCTTCAAATTTTGGATCCATTCTGATTCATTATTTGGTTAGGATTATACCATTGACCATTCGGTTCGAAACCGCAGCGTCCCGGCGGCCGGAGACACTGCGGAGACATTTTACTTGACTGGGCCCTGCTGACTAGTACAGCTCGAAGCAGGTATAGTCAATTGTTCCTTAAGTGCTGTGGACTATGGTCTGTGGACCGTGGACTGATTACACGTCACAGATCTCCACACCCTGTTTAAGAGAGGCAATCTTATCTTCCCGTTTTGGAATAAATTCCTGAGCAACATACCCCTTAAACCCTGTCTCAACAATAGCTTTCATGATCGCGGGATAATTCAGCTCCTGTGTTTCATCAATCTCATTTCTTCCGGGAACGCCGCCTGTATGATAGTGGGATATATATGAATGATATTTCCTGATGGTGGCAATCACATCTCCTTCCATGATCTGCATGTGATAAATATCGTAGAGTAATTTAAAATACTCAGACCCGACCTTGTCAACCAATGCTGCACCCCAGGGAGTTTTATCACACTGGTAATCCTTATGGTTGACTTTGCTGTTGAGGAGTTCCATGACTACCGTAACCTTATGCTTCTCGGCGATAGGCATAAGGCGTTTCAAACCGATGGCGCAGTTTTCAATCCCCTTTTCATCATCCAGGCCATTGCGGTTTCCCGAAAAGCAAATGATCTGTTTCAATCCCGCATTTGCTGCCTTGGGAATAACTGATTCAAAACTTGCAACCAGTTCATCGTGATACTGGGGATTATTAAATCCCTGCTCTATGCCTTTTCCCGCACCATTAGGCATCGCCGCAGTGAGGTCATATTTTTTTAATACTGGCCATTCATCGGGACCCACCAACTCGATAGAAGTCAATCCTATATTCTTCGCGGCCTTGCAAAGGTCTTCCAGGGGAATGCTGTTGTAACACCAGCGGCATACTGAATGGTTTACTTTTCCTTTCATCTCCGTGGATAACACAGCTTCCGCCGCTGATATCCGATGCGTAACAGAAAGACCTGCCATGACTCCTGAGGCAGCGACCATCTTCTTTAATACATTTCTTCGTGAATTATTTTTCATTGGTTCGTAGTTAATGTTCTAATTAAGTTCAGTTCAGTAAATGACTCAATGCACGTTGAATTCGTACTTCGTCATTCGTACTTCGTAAATTATTCAGATTCGCCCATCGCATACCGGATTCCTCCAAGTACGTGCTGCATAAATACACTATCATCAAAACTTTCGTTCGTGTGACCTCCACCGGTGTAAAAAGCACGCCCTCCATCGTATTCATGATACCAGATAATAGGATGATTGTCGCCGTTCTCCCCTCCTTCATAGCTTTTTTCATCGAGCTTTGCCAGCACCTTTAATGCCGGATTGATGTCTTTGTAATTATACCACTCATCGCTCCGCTCCCATTTATCGGGCAGGCTCTTTGTCGACATGTGATCTTTATTCAACACATTGATAACTGCTTTCCGAACATTGGGATTGTTGGGGTGGCTTTTAAAATATCCTCCTACCAGTTTGTTATACCACGGCCACTCATATTCCGTATCCGCAGCCGCGTGAACACCAACAAAACCACCTCCTCCTTTGATATAATTTTCCATCGCAGTCTGCTGACTGGAGTTCAGAACATCGCCCGTGGTACTTAAAAAGATAATTGCTTTATATTTCTTCAGGCTCTCCGTAAACTTTGCGGCGTCCTTTGTAGTATCTACCTGAAAGCCATTTTCGGTTCCGAGTTTCTGAATTGCGGCAATACCGGCGGGTATCGATTTGTGGTAGAACCCCTTGGTCTTTGAAAAAACCAGCACACTTGTGCTGTTGTCTGCCGTGGTTTCTTCATTCTTTTCAGCGATTGAGGCGCTATTGCTCTGGCCACATCCGGAAAATACGCCAAGCACCACCAGTAAACATACTGATGGAAGAAATGCTTTTGAGGAATTAAAAATTGAATGCTTCATATGATGTGTTGGTGTGTTAAGGTGTTGAGGTGTTGATGTTGTGCTTCTCCTTATTTTGTGCTTTTAAATGTATTTCTCGTTTGGCTACACGTATTTGTCAAAAGTGGTGGGGACGCCCGCCCGAACGACCTATCACATAGCTGATAAAAATTTCATATTAATAATTCCTATTAGTTTCTTCGCGTTCGGTCGGGCGGGCGTCCCTGCGATGCAGCCGCACGTCCTGCCCAAGGCGTCATTAATTAATGACTGCTCACAACCATCTTCTCTGTTCCGTTGGACACAACCGAATACACACTCGTCTTGTCGTTATTGCGGGAAACTAAAATGCGTTTCACTCCGGATTGAAAATTCAGCAGATCAATGTGCCGGATATCCCCGTCCAACCAGAGGCCGGAGAGAACACCATCGACAGCCTTTACTCCGTTGTCGTAATTTAAGACAATTCCTTTAGAAGCATCGCTCCGTCCCAGTTGTGGTTTAAAGGGGTAGAAATTACCAGCGGCAATAACTTCCTTTCTTTCGTCGCCGGTAAAGTCATCATAAATAAAGCCATTAATGCTCGATAATTGCGCCAGCTCGGGCAACGAGTGCAGATTAAATCCTTTCCCATCAATGTTCTCAAGCCAGGAGGATTCCAGAACATACGCATTGAATTTATGGGCGCTTTCCAGTTGATCCCCGGAGGCAATGTCGATCATCGTCGCGCTGGCGTAATCCTCATACTTAATAAATTTTTTCCTTAAACTGCTCACCTGGTCAAGCAATTCATCCCGGCTGGCCAGCGGATAACTTTTCCCCTGAATATAATAATTTAACAGGGGATCCAGCACGCCATCCTGGTTAAAATCCCACGCAAATAGCTGAACTGGTTCACCATGAGATGCTTTGAATTGCATATTGGTGCCGGCGTTTCCGAAAAAATAATCTGTGTCTCCATCCCGGTCGATATCAACAGGGAAAATGCTGCACCACCATCCTTCACTTTTTTCCAGGGCGGAAATATCTTTCCGGTTAACCAGCTTGCCTTTTTGATTTTCAAAGATCTTTATCGGCATCCATTCTCCCGTCACAATGAGGTCAGGCCATGTATCTCCGTTGTAATCGGACCATTGGGCGCAGGTGACCATACCGGGAGACGACAGAATATCTCCTTGCTCCAATGTAATATCCGTGAATTTCACTCCCTCTTTTCCCGAGTCATTGCGGAGAAGAAAACTTCTGGGAATATATCCGTAATTACCCGGTACCAGTCTTCCACCGACAAAGAGATCCTCGTCCCCGTCTTTGTCAAAATCTGCGGCCGTGACCCAACTGCCACTCGAGGATTCAACGGGGATGGCCTTGGGTGATTTTACAAACAAACCATTGCCGGTATTCCTGTAAAGTCGATCCTGATACATCGGAGCGCTGGAAACAAATTCACTGCCACCACTAACGACGTACAGGTCCTGATCACCATCTGAATCGGCATCAAAGAAAAGCGCGTGCGTATCTTCGGAAATTGAATCCGCTGCCCAGGGTTGACTGAGCGATTTTTGAAAGGTTCCATCATTTTGTCCCAGAAAAAGCACGCCGGGTTGCCCAGCTGCGCCTCCAAAAAAAACATCATCATTTCCGTCATTGTTTACATCCCCCTTGGCAAATTTTCCACCAAGCCTTGAAACCTGATAATAAAGTAATCTTTGAACTTTAAAGTCAATAAAATTATTCTCGCGGTGAGTGAAATCCAACCCTGAGGATACTGTTATTTCTCTCAGTATCGCCGGATTGGGCATTGGTTTAATATGACCAGCCGGCTGTGCATCTTCCTGAGACACGGTAACAGTGGTATTGGGAGCCACATTCGTAAGGATCGATTCGCTTCCATCCGGCCACAAAACTTTTACTTCTTCAACAACTGTCGGGTTTCCGATTCCCGCCGTAATGACAGGCTCTACGCTGGACTGGTATCCACGGTTAAACCAGGCTTCGTGAAACAATTGGCTGTCCGGCAAGGAAATCCAAACTTTGGCCCCTAGCCCAGCCGTATTCCTTCCGTTGCCTTTCAATTTTATTTTTATGTAATTGTTTTTTTGCAGCCGGTCCTGGTTGTTTCTGTAAAGAAATGCACCATCGTTAAGATTATTCGTGATAAGATCATAGTCGCCGTCATTATCGAGATCGGCATACACCGCTCCATTGGAAACTGATGGTTGATCCAGTCCCCAGTCTTTAGTAACATCAGCGAAACGCAGTCCATTTTGATTCTTAAAAATATAGTTAACCAGTTTAGTTGAGGGAAGGTCCTGGATCAATGACAGATAGTCGATGCTCCTGCGGGCTGAACGGGCTTCGCCATAGGCGCTAGCGGTATACTTGATAAAATCGAGATTGTTGAAGTCTCGCAGGAAACCATTCGTGACAAAAAGGTCTTTCAATCCATCATTGTCAAAGTCTGCTGCAAGTGGCGCCCAGCTCCAATCCGTATTGGAAATACCCGCCAGCTGGCCAATCTCGCTGAAGCGGGGCAGGCTGTCAGCAGCATACCCTCTGTTCAATTGAAGGGTATTGCGCATATACTGGTGGTGATACCCGCTGTCAACGGCAAGGTTATACCGGTCGTATTCGTCCGGACCCTTTAATAGTTTCTGGCGCCTGTTATCCTCCGGCAGCATATCCAGGACAATCACATCCTGAAAGCCATCATTGTTAATGTCAGCGATGTCGGAGCCCATTGCGTATTTGGATAGGTGTCCGAAAATTTTCTTTGATACCTCTTTGAATGTTCCATCGCCGTTATTGATGTAACAGAAATCCTGCTCTTCATAATCATTGGTGACATAGATATCGGGGTAGCGATCGTTGTTGAAGTCGCTGATGGAAGCGCTGAGTCCAAAGTTCAATCCACTGCCATGTATTCCGGTTTCAGCGCTTACTTCTTTAAAAACGGGGTCACCTTCGCCTGTGGAAATATTTTCATAGAGCTTATTTCCGAAATACGGGTGTCTTAAATTCCGGAGCTTTCGTGTATTTAAGAAGGCCGAGTAAAACATGTTTGCGTGGTTTAACAGAAACATGTCGAGATCGCCATCCAGGTCGTAGTCTAAAAAATAACTTTGTGTTGAAAAAGTACCGGGTGCATCGAGGCCATATGCTTTTGCACTTTCGGTAAAAACAGGCGTGCCTCCGGGCTCGCAGCCATTGTTGATAAACAATTGGTTGGATCTTTTTGGATGATCTCTGATTACGGGCCTTTCATATCCCTCGTCGTCGGCATTGCCGGAATAACAAACGTAGATATCGAGCCATCCATCACCGTTAACGTCGGCCATGGTAACACCGGTTTTCCAATCCTCCCGGCCTGCGGTTTTAGAATCCTCGGTTATATCTTCAAAACGCCAATTACCCTTATTGACGAATAATTTATTAGGAACGGAGTTGCCACTAAAATATACATCGGCAAATCCATCATCGTTTACATCCCCAACAGCGACGCCTCCCCCATTATAGCTGTATTCGTAAGTCATAATGTTGTTGTGCTGCGTTTCGGTCAGATCATTGCGAAAATGCAGCCCTGATTCCTCAGCAGGGATCAGTGTGAATTGTTTGGGCGATTGCCTGCACTGCAAAAACAGAATGGCGAACGTAAAGAATATGTAAAAAGAATAATTTAATCTCATGATCTCAAATATCTGATTGTCATCTGACATTTTTCTATTCCAGATCTTTAAAGATGTACTTATCATCATATTGAATCTCGAATATTTTTAAGAATTCTTTATATTCTTCCAGAAATGTATATTTTTTATGGATGGTTTTCCTGGTCGTGGATGTAGCTAATAACATTGGATGTTTAAGATTTGCTATAGGAAAAAGCTCCATAACCCTCCTGCCACTCAAAACGGCTTTTTATAAAATTTTGACCGTTGATCCATTTTGATGAGCTGCCTTTCACGTCCTGCATCAAATCCGAAAGAGATTGTGTTGGCCTCATGCCAAAAAATATATGAACATGATCAGACATGCCATTGATCGCTAATAACTTATGATTGTAATATTGAATAATGCCTGTTATATATTTATACAATTCATCCTTCCATTCCCTCTGTATTGATGCCTTTCGGAATCTGACTGCAAATATAGCCTGGGTATGGATTTGCGTATAGGTATTTGGCATGGTTGAAAATATTTTAATTTTTGTATTCCCCTACTACCGATATTGTGTCCCTAAAGGGACTGGTCTGTTATCTTCATCCCTGATGCTACCAATATACCGTCCCTAAAGGGACTCAACGATTGCGGTTGCGTTATTCTTCTACCGATATTGTGTCCCTAAAGGACTGGTCTGTTATCTTCATCCCTTGCTGCTACCGATATACCGTCCCTAAAGGGACTAAATGTTTCTATTTTTCAAAATCCCCAAACGGGACCAGGTTTCCGTAATGCTTATTTTTCAATGTTCGTAACATTTATTTCATGATCCTGTATTGAAGTCCCTTTAGGGACGAAATATCGGTAGAATTAATTACAGCATATCATCAAATCCCTTAGGGATGTAATATAATTCTACGGTTTAACTATGTATTCTATCCTTGAGGTGCTGCAAATAATCGACAAAGAAATTTCTAACGACAGATATGAATCATCCACTTCATCTCTCAGTCTTCTTTAGAATTGCCAGTCCTCCAAAATCAACCACTCTTCTTTTGCCCGCAAAGTCGTGCACCACCATTTGTTTGACACCGCGTGGAATTTTTATACTTCTTGTTGACTGGGAAAGATAACCGGATCCATGATAAAATTCGATCCGTTCGGTTCTCCCATCGGTGAACAACACATCGGCCCGGCTGTCGGCCTGCAGCGGCATAAAATCTTTGAAGCCTGAATTTTCTCCAGACCAATTGAAAATTCGCAGGCTATCCGAATTTTGCGTGGCGATAATTAATTCTCCGGAAACACCTTTTATTCGCGCTAGCGCCTTGCCATCTCCATCCACCAAAAATCCGGTTTCGGTATTGGATGTATAGGAAAAATTTCCCCGACCATCTCCAAGCATCACAATTCCCGTGCAGGCATCATATCTTCCGGAGAACACTTCATTACCGTAATCATTCCCGGTCATCAACACATCAAGGTTGCCGTCGTCGTTTACATCGAGCACAACCATTCCGTTGATGGGCGCGATCTGAACCATCTTTGACAGAGGTTTCATCTCAAAAGTGCCATCGCCATTGTTTTGGATATAACTCGTGAAGGGATATACCGCCTCAAGCAACAACATCCCCGTTGTGTCATACGGCGATAGTAAGTCGCGCATAGTAGTGCTTCCATACTGTTTATAACTGCTGAACTGGTTCCTGAATTTCGGACTCTGGCTATAAAGCTCATCCCAGAAATGAACAGGGTATTCTACCATTTCGCCCTCTTCAGATTTGAAATAGCAACTCAGGATCGCATCGGTGCTGCCATTGTCATCAAAATCTTTTGCATAAACGCGCAGCGGATGCTTTTGAGAAAACTGGTAAAAATTATTCTGCCCAAGATTGCCGGCGACATAATCGGTGTCTCCATCTTTGTCAAAGTCGCCGGCGGAAAGACTATTCCACCAGCCAGAATAATTGTCCAGGCCCGTAGAGCTTTTCCTTTCCAGTTTTGTTCCTGTATTGGTAAAAATTGTTGGAGCCATGAACTCCCCCACAACCAGGAGATCAATTTTTCCGTCGTTGTTATAATCTGACCACAACCCATCAGTAATCATGCCCGCAAACTGTAAGTCCGGCGCCGTGTTCTTGGTGACATTAACAAATCTTCCGCCTTCATTTCGCAGCAGATAACTCTCCGCAGGCAAGGGATATGCGCCTGTAACTACGCGTCCTGCCACGAACAGATCCAGATCGCCATCGGCATCATAGTCGGCGGCTCTTACACATGATCCGCTGGATAATGTTTTTGGTAAAGCATCAACGTTCAACGTGAATTTGCCATTGCCGTCGTTAAAATAAAGACGGTCCTGGTAGTGCGGTTCATTTGCCTCGCCTTCATAACTTCCACTTACAATGTACAGATCCATGTCTCCATCCTCATCTGCATCGAATAGCAGCATGCCTTCGTCTTCGGATTTCTTATCAACCGTCTTCACAAGCGTCGTGGCCGTAAAGCTTCCGTTGCTTTTCTGAAGAAAGATGTTTGCATCGTAAAGTGAGGATCCTCCGATAATAAAGTCTTCGAGGGCGTCCCCATTCACATCTCCTACTGCCAGACCGGGGCCGGCCTGAGAAAATTTGTGTGGCAGTGTACGTTGACGGTAGAAATCAACCTTATCCCATTCCCTGTGTTTGTAGCTTATGCCCAGCGATGCGGATACTTCGTGAAACAACTTATCGCGTGTGTTCGCTGGTTTCATTTCGGGCTCCACTGCCTCGCCATTTCTGACTGTCAAGACCTGATCTGATTTTATGTTGAACAGATAATTTGTTTTACCGCCGGGCCATGCTACCGTGACGGTGTCGATCAGGTTATGCTCGCCCAATCCAAAGTGAACCACATCTTCCATGGTTGATAGATATCCCCGGTAAATTGAATGGTCGTGATACTGCCTTTTCCCTGCCCCATAAGAAAGGGTAATTTTGGCACCGAGACCCGCCGCGGTTTTTTTTGCATCCCCAGCTAATCTGATCCGTAGATAATGGTGGTTGGATTTTCCCTTATCAGAGTACAATCTATTCTCATAAAGGAATGCGGGATCATTTATGTTGTTTATTACATAG
>JBBDXJ010000284.1:0-13207 GCA_040902445.1 Cyclobacteriaceae bacterium
CAACATTGTGATAAGCGAGGAAGCGAGCGGCGACTTTATTACATCCGGAATAATTAATCTTGATTTTGCAAATACCGACTATGGGTATGACATCAGCAGCGTGACGGTAAGTGCGGGGCCTGCGGGCAATACCGACATCACAGCAATTCAGTTAAATCCAAAAACACTCACGCGTTTAACGCTTAATTACACGTTAGACGGAACCAATGATAAGGTAGATGTTATTACCATCAGCGGATTGAAGGTTTATGCAAGTTCTCCGGGAGCCACCACCATCGTAAACGGCAGCAGCATTGCAGGAGTATGGGCTGCCGATGCGCCTGTTACATTTGCAACCATCAACGTTGGAGCCACAACGCCCACGCCACCGGTCCTGGAAACGTCCCCCGTTCAGGACCTGTTGATCTGCGCAAATGAAGACATAAGCACAGCCACCGTTGCAGTTGTAAATGATGGAGGAACATTTACCTGGTACAATGACGCATCCCTTTCTGTTCCAATGGCGACAGGTTTTCAGGTCGATATTGAAGCGGATCTGGGGATTGATGCCGCGATCGTGGGGACAGTAAAACGATACGTTGTTCGTATCGATGGTTGTCAGAGTGCGCCACTGGAAGTAACCTTTCAAGTAGCACCAGTTCCTGTGGCGGACGCCGGGTCTGCAACGGCCACCATTTGTTCCGGTACTTCAATTACTCTGGGCGGATCACCTACACTCATCGCTCCGTCCGTAACAGGCGCCTACCAATATCTGTGGTCTACAAATCCTCCGGGAGGATTTACTGATCTGGGTTCGAACCCGATAGTCTCTCCTGCTTATGATCGTGACACCACTTTTAATTACACGGTTAAAATTATTGATGCCAATGGTTGCGCATCCGACATCCTGGATCCAAACGCCACCATTGCTGTGGCAGTCGATTCCACCGATGAAGTTATTGTTTATAACAGTCCGCTCAGCACGAGCTTTACGCTGAATTCGGATCCCATTCAATTAAATGCAACGCCTTCCATCAACAGTTCTTATTCAGGAGCTGGCGTATATCTTTCGGCAGGCACCTATTATTTTGATCCGGATCTTGCCGGAACCGCGGGCTCACCCCATTCCATTACCTACACCACCAACCTTACAAATGGTTGCCAAAAAACCGAGGTCAGAAGTTTTGCTGTTTCGAATTCTTCCGGAAGTATTGTGAACCTGGCGAACTCCTATTGTCTGAATGAATCCGCTGACCCTTCCGATGTTTTATCCCTGGGAACAGATTGGAGCAACAATCTCGCGGCGAATAACGCGTACTATGCCGCCAATTATGGTTACACCTATGAATTTTATGATTTTCAAACTTATATCGGAACTAATACTCCGGGAACGGGAGTGGTAGGAACCGCAGGTAATCCTCAACACATTGATCCACCAACTTTGCAACCTTATCCATTCGGTAGTGGGACCTATGCTTATGTTGGAATGCGTGTACGGCAGAAAACTGAGAATACATTATTTGGAATCCCTCTCGGTACTTATTCTTACGGCCCTCCAATATTCTGGGCTGTACAATATGTGAACGCTTACCCCATTCCTGCACTAAAAGTCAGGGGCGTTAGGAGTGGTGAAATTATTTGCGATTTGGATGAAACCATTGAACTGGAAGCTAATTTTGAAAGCGGTACCTACGAGATCAGCCGCGACAACGTAAATTGGGTAAGCGGCCCGACGATAGGCTTGGTCGATAATCCTGTTAATTCCGGTAAAGCATTGTTCAATCCCCATGATGCTTATATCAGTACGGGTTTTGCGGCCCCGAACAATTCTCCTGCCTCTGGCATTAGTAATTTTTACATCCGTTATACTTACGTTGTGCCTAACACCAGTGGAAGCAATAGCAGTGCATGTGAAACAACCCTTGTTATTCCTTTCCAGATAAGCAACAATCCCACCGTGGCATGGGATCCGTTTGCCGCAACAGAATTCTGCTATGAGGCAGCCAATGTTATTGTGTCAACAAATCCGCGCACCGGAATCACACTAACAGGATATGGTATTTTTGACAATGGGAACGGCACGGCGGTTTTTGATGCTGATGAAGCGCTGAAGGCAAAAGCATTCGGAACGAACAGTCCACCATATACCAATTACAATACCCCTGAAGATATAATTATTCTCGCGACACGAACAGACGCCAATGGTTGTCAGACAACCATAAACAAGACCGTGCAAGTCAGACCTTTATTCCCTGCATCTTTTACGGAATCGGATCTGGATGTTTGCTATGAAGACGGTACGCAGAACATTGTCGGCGCGCAACCTAATGGAAATTATGTTTTAACCAATCCAAATTTGACCGTAAATTTTGCGCTTACCAGCATAAACGGTTTCAATCTCCGGACTTATTTTGACAACGCAGTCGCTAATGGCGCGGATGGTACGGTCAATCAAAAATTCAATCTGACATTTAATACATTTGACCCTGTGTTAGGCTGCGCCAACGCAATTACGAAAATATTTTCAGTCAATCCCCCTATTCAAATGGACATAGGCGGAATGACATCCGGTACTATTGTTTGTGGCAATGGAGCCGCTTTTGAATTAACGGGTAACCAACCCAGTGCGGGCTCTTTTGAGATCAGCACCGCACCTACTTCGGGTTTTATCAGCAATGCGTTGGGATTAAGCAACACCACTTCCGGAAAGGCAACTTTTACACCATCGGGCGCAGGTGTTCCAGCAGGCGATCCACAAAAATCCCTTTATATCCGATACTCATTCCTGGGAGCGGGTTGCGTCGGAACCGCGCAGACAACCGAAGAATTGATCGTTAATCCGCAGCCAGCGATTTCATTTTCAGGGTCCATTCCTGCGGCCAATACGCAATATTGTTTCGAACAATCCGCTACTCCGACTACCGTCAATCTCACGACTAACCAAAGTGCAAATGTTGTGATCACCGGGTTTGGTATTACAGATAACGGAGGTGGAACTTCCGCATTCAATCCTACTTCTGCGTACCAGCAAAGTTCGCTGGCCGACAACCTGAATCCGCAGACCGATCAGACGATAAGAAATATTCTGGTGACCGCAACACGAAGCGATGCCCTTAGCTGTGTGAATACGGCATCAGTTAATTACATCGTTAATCCGCTTCCCGCGGCAACATTTACGCCTTCCCAGGTAGAGTTTTGCTATGAAGATCCAGCGGTGACTTTATCCGGCGGACAAACCAATGTTTCTTACCAGTTTATTTACAAGAACACCACGTCTCCGGCAAATTATAGCCCTCCAGTAGTTTTTCAGTCGACGACCCAGTTTGACCCACAGGTAATCTTCGACGACGCTACGAGCAAGGGCGCTAACTCGCTGGCCACCCTTCAATTTGATGTGATCTACACTTCCATCAACAGTACCACCGGATGCACAAACAAACTCGCACCCCTTGTTTTTACGGTATCTCCAAGGATTCCGGTTGAAATCTCCGGTATTGACGATAGTGAAATTTTTTGTTCAAATGTCACAGACAAAGTACTTGGGTTCAACCCACCTGGAGGTATTTTCAGGATCAATGGCGCCACTGAACCCTATTCAAATAATCAATATGTGTTTAATCCACCTATTGACGGCCCTGCAAGTGGTACAAATTATACTTTCACTTATACTTTGATCACTGGTAACAATTGTACAAACACCCTCGACAAGACAATCAGGGTGTTACCAAGCCCGAGAGCTATATTTAATGTTCAACCGCAATGTGATACAGCCCTGATCTCATACGATGCAGCATCTTCAACGAATTTATCATCTACTTCATACACATGGAATTTCAGTGGAGAAATAAAAACCGGGCAAAATGTAGAACATCGTTTTCCGGGTGTAAGCTCCTATTACGCAAAGTTGAAAGTTGAACATCCACCCTATGTCATTAGCAGCACTGAGTCGCTCGTATGTTCAGACAGCCTTCAACTCGACCAGATTGTCGGACCTTATCCCAAGGACATAGACTTCGAATTCTATAACATCTGTGAGGGAGATGACACTAACTTTGAAGTCACTTCAACGGTACCTATCAATCGTGTTTCATGGAATTTTGGGGACGGAGAAATCTCGGGATTCGGAATTTTATCTAACCCTGTAACCGGCTTGCCTAAAACTACAGGCCTCTACCAAAATCCCGTTCACAAATACACCGGAGCCAATGAATTAACGGTCAGGGTTGAGGGAAAGACTTCGGATAATTTTGGTGGTTGTCCAAGTGCTAAACAAAAGAAAGTTTCCATTCTCAAAAAATGGATGCCCGTTGGGGGCGACCTTTCCTACGACATGTAGGAACTGGACAACGGCAAAGGCTTTTGGGTGACTGAGGATAAAGACGGAAACGCGACGTGGGAATTTAATACAGCCACAAAACCTCAGATCAATACAGGTGAAATGGCGTGGGTCACGGGGGCAACGGAGCCATACAAAGGAAACGATGTTTCTTTTGTCAACAGCCCCTGCTTCGATCTATCGGCATTTACGCGGCCCGTCATTTCGATAAAACACTGGGCCGATACGGAGCCTTCTGACGGAGCCGTATTGCAATATTCTGTTGATGGCGGCGACACCTGGGAACGACTGGGAGACGTTGCTTCAGGACTTGATTGGTATAACCGGTTAACTATTTCAGCTAACCCTGGAGATCAACCCGATTTGTCCTCCGGATGGTCTCTGTCAACGCAGGAGGCATGGGCAGTTGGAAAGCATACACTTGATGTTTTGCCTCCTGACCGTGATCAAGTGCGTTTACGTGTAGCATTCTCCAGTTTCAACAACCGCGAGCAGAAGGATGGTTTCGCATTCAACAACGTTGTGATCGAAGAACGCAACCGAACGATACTCGTTGAAAACTTTACGCACCTGCAGGAGACCGCAAATAATGATGCTTTCAGGACCTTCAAGGCACCAGGCGGGGTTTTCAATATCAATGAACTGGTAAAACTTCAATACCATCACGCCAGCGCACAATCTACTGCTGACCCGGACCAGTTGCACGAAGATAATCCAACTGACCAAAATGCCAGAGCAGCCTTCTATGGAGTGACTAACCCTGTAAGAGCTTTTGTTGACGGGGGTTTTGGCCAGACTTCAACCAATGCAACCTTCACGGCAGGAACCCTCGCCACTTACTTTAGTCTGCGTTCCCTCGTCACATCGCCAGTTAATATCACTATTGACCTTGATCCCGGACCCCAGGCTGATAAACTGAACGTCAGGGCTACTGTTCAGGCAACCAACACGATTGACCCGGGAAAGTACAATGTATTTATCGCCATCGCCGAACAAGATGTACTTGGACAGGTTTATGTACTTCGTAAATTTTTGCCCAATGCGGCAGGCATCCCGTTAACATCCCTCCAGGATACCGATCCGGCCCAGGAGATCATTGTTTCATATGACATGCGGCACGTAACCCGGCTGCTCAGCGGAGCCTTTGTACCTTTCGCTGTAGTCGTTTTTGTTCAACACCTTGAAACCAAAGACGTACTCCAAACAGTGATGCGCAATGAAGGCACTGCTTCACACCAGATTGTCACAGGAATTGAAACGTCGTTTGACAATTATATCAAGGTCTACCCTAACCCCGCAGATGCACAACTTAACATTATTTTGCCCGCACCTGTCAAAGAAGAAACGCCTGTGAAACTTTTTGATACCTTTGGCAAACAGGTGTTCTTCGGAATGTATAAGGCCGGGGAGCATATTAAAACGCTTGAAACTAAATCATTTTCAGCAGGAGTTTACCTGATACAACTTTCAACACCGGAGGGAGTGGTGCGGAAAAAGGCAATCGTGGCACACGAATGATAAAAAAAGAGGAGTTTTTTGGTGTTATATCTAATACTATTATACCTGATAAAGTCAACTATTTTAGGAGATTTTCGCGCTTGGACCGTAATATTACTTCCGCTATTTTTAGTCACCAAAAACTTGTTTAAACCCCTCAAATGGATATTTTTCTAACGGCGGAAGCCTGGTTAGCCTTGCTTACACTTACTTTCTTTGAAGTTGTGCTGGGCATTGATAATATCATCTTCATTTCCATTGTATCAAACAGGTTGCCGGTTGAGATCAGGGCGCGGACTCGCAATATGGGGTTGTTGCTGGCCATGGGTGTGAGGATCCTGCTACTGCTAACCATTACCTGGGTAATGAAATTCGAGGAACCTCTTTTCAGCGTCCCCCACTGGATCAGTGAAGACAGCGCTATCAGCGGTCGCGACCTCATACTCATCTTCGGAGGAATGTTCCTCATCGCAAAAAGTACCCGCGAGATCAACCACGAAATGGAAGGTGAAGAAGAAACCCTCACACAAAACAGCGGAAAAAAAGTAAACGTGCGCGGAATCATTGCTCAAATCGTTTTGCTCGATATCATTTTTTCTTTTGACTCCATCCTCACCGCAGTGGGATTGACTGAACACATCATTATCATGATCATCGCCGTCATTGTCTCGATCGGAATTATGATCATATTCTCCGGAAGGATCAGCGACTTCATTCACAAACACCCCTCCATGGAAGTGCTTGCCCTGGGATTTCTGATCCTTATAGGATTTATGATCTTTCTGGAAGGATTGGCCAAGGATATACCCAAAGGATATATTTACTTTGCCGTCGTCTTTTCCATGGGCATTGAAATGATCAACATCCGAGTAAGGGACAGACGTAAAAAAGCAGCAGCAGCATCGCATGAATGACGAAGCTTTACGATATCCCACGGGTAAATTTGCGCCGCAGGAATTGTACACGAAACAGGAACTGGATCAATGCATCCAACGCATAGAATCCTTGCCTTCGAGGATTGAAGCGATAATCAAGAAATTTTCAGCGAAGGACCTCGAGACTACCTACCGGGAGGGCGGATGGTCGGCGCGTCAGGTACTACACCATGTCGCTGACAGCCACACCAATGCGTATATACGGTTTAAATGGGCGCTCACGGAAAATACACCCGTGATAAAAGCCTATAATGAAAAACTGTGGGCCGAAACACCAGAAGTGAAACTCGATCCCATTCTGTCTTTAAATCTGCTGAAGGCGTTGCACGCAAAATGGGTAGCCCTTTTAAAAGCCATAGCACCCGCCGACCTTCAAAAGGAATACATTCACCCTGAAACAAAAAAGAATGTCAGGCTTGACCGGCTGATCGCCATGTATGCCTGGCACGGGGATCACCACCTCGGGCATCTCAAAATCATAGCGGAAAACTCGAATTGAAGAAACACGGCAAAGACAAAGAGCCCCCAAAAAATCCAAAACAGGAGTCATCAGCTCAATACCTACCTCCCTTTTTTCTTTACGGGTCGCATCTTGAAACTATTTTTCCCGCGCTCCTGCGAAGAGTCATACTCACAGCCTATACGCGAGAAAGAATAAGCACTCCAGACGACGATTTCCTCGACCTGGACTGGCTTAAAAAGGATTCGGGGAAAGTTGTTATAATCTCTCATGGACTGGAAGGTAACAGCAGCCGACCGTATATCAAGGGAATGGCGAAAGCCCTATACGACAAAGGCTTCGATGTCGTTGCCTGGAACTTTCGCGGATGCAGCGAAGAGATGAATCGCCAGTTGAGGTTTTATCACAGTGGCGCAACCGATGACCTCCACACTGTTGTAAATCATGTCATTGAAAATAGAAACTATAAGGAAGTGTTTCTTGTCGGATTTAGCCTCGGCGGTAATATGACCCTGAAATATCTCGGCGAAAGGGCGGTGTCTGATGTCATTAAAAAAGCTGTGGTGTTCTCGGTGCCGATGGATCTCAAATCCAGTTGTGAAAAGATTTCCAGGCCCGTTAACCGGATCTATTCGAACCGGTTTCTGAAAAGCCTGAAAGGAAAAATATTGTTAAAATCCCGGCACCGCAAGGAGCTCGATACGTCAAAACTTCGCCGGATCAAAACGCTGACCGAGTTCGACGATTTCTACACGGCCCCCCTGCACGGATTTAAAGATGCAAACGACTATTATCAGCAATGCAGTTCAGTGCGTTTTGTAAAGGATATTAAAACTCCCACGCTGATCATCAATACTTTAAACGATCCCTTTCTAAGCCGGGAATGTTTCCCAGCGGCTTTACTTGAAGATCACCCTTTTGTGAATCTGCAAATTCTTTCCCGCGGCGGCCATGTTGGTTTTACCCAATTTAATAAAAATGGATTATATTGGTCAGAGCAGCGAGCTTTGGAATTTTTGGCGGCCCCTAAATCCCCTAAAGGGGGCTTTTGAATAGCAAGTGAAAAAATGATAGAACGGTACAGCATTACGGCCTCAGCATCACAAATTTCCGAACGTTTTTCCGTCGACGTTCCGGAGTTCTACACTGCGCATTATAATGCCTCCCCTACCCACCTCCTGCCGGTGATCACAAGCACCACGCCACAAGGGCTTTCATTGTTTTATTGGGGAACTGCTCCCGGGTGGGCAAAAAACAAAACCCTCGGCGAAAAATTTATCAACCTGCGCGCGGAATATTTTGCCGAAAAGCCTACCCTGAAAAAAGCACTCCGAAGCCATCGGTGTATCATTCCAGCAGATGGTTTTTACGGATGGAAAAAAGTTGGCAAAAAAACGAATGTCCCATACCGTTTCGTCTTTAAATCATCGCGCATTTTTTCTTTCCCCGGACTGTGGGAAGAATTTGAAGATACAGAAGGCCATCAGATACAAACCTTTACCATCATTACCATTCCTTCGGATAATGTAGTAAACATTATTCAGGAGCGGATGCCTGTAATCCTCAGCCGGGATGCCGAGAAGAGGTGGCTCGATAAAAATAGTACCGAAGAGCAGCTACTGAACATCTTTTCCGATTCCGATACAAAGGATATGAGCTACTATTCCGTCTCTCCCAAGATCAGCCAAATTGATATTGATGTGCCTTCTTTAATTATCCCGACTCCTCCCTCGGACCAACATGGAAATCTGACCCTATTTGACTAAAATAGGCATTGGGTATTAGGTATTGGGAAATTTTGACCGATGAACCTAATAAACACGGTCACAGGAATAAAACTACGCATTTTGTTAGGCAGAAATTGTCAATTGCCTATTGTCAACAGTCAACTGTTTTCAGAATCCATCCACCACTTCTTCTTTTTTCGGTTCGACCGCAGCTTCTTGGGTTTTGGAATTCTTCTTTTTCTTCTCTGTAATTGGGTTCAACGCAGGGTCAGCGGTGTCCTTTTCTTTCGACTTCTTTTTACGCGGGGAAAAGAATCCTTTTTTCTCTTCCGGATCCGTGGTCGGAGGCGGCGTTTGAGTCAGGGTGTCTGCATCGATAAAATCAAATTCTTCTTTCGGCGGTGCGGGCACATCTGTGGAATCAGAAGCTTTCGGTTTTTTCTTAAACAGGTTCTTGAAGAAACCCTTCAGGCCTTTCTTTTCTTTTTTCTTTTTTGCTCGTTGTTCCTTTGCACTCTTTTCTTTAGCGTTGCCTTGCTGGATCTTGGCCAGCCGAACGTCAGGCAGCACGAGGTGGTCGCGCAGGTACCACATGTAATTATCCTGCTCAATGTTAAGGCCGACATCCTTGACATAATACTCGGGTTTCTGCGCTACATATTTTTCGCTGACAGGATCGTAAACAAGGCTGTCGGCGCCATTGTATTTCAACAGCCGGAGTTCCCTGTCTTTGCTGATGACGTATACGCTATCCTCAACGGGAGGCAGTTGTTGCGCGGGCACATCTTCAATATAAGTGCTGTCAATCACAGACCGCGCAGCCCTGTCGAGTTCCTCCATGGACACACTATCTCCATACAGAATAGAATCGGGGACGTGCACGGGAACTGGTTTCATTGCAACTGTCTGCAGGCTGCGGACCTTTTTGCGATAGCTGGTAGGCTCGGCAATGAGGTATTTATTTTTGCTGGCTGTCAGCATCTTAGGGGTGGAATCCTCCAGGAAGTAGCTGAATTTTTTACGCAGAGCGTCCTTGTCGTGGATATAGGCGCTCTGGAAGGCAGGGCATATTGACCGCTGAGTGCACGATCCCAGTATCAGGCAACAACCAATAAAGAGAAAAAAAGCCCTGGCCATAATGGGGTAATTCTACCAAAAATAATGAAATAAGTACAAAATATGCGAAAAGTGCCCCCGTAACTGCTTGAAAGCCAAATTATATTGATTTTAACGCTTGTTTTCCTTTTTTAGTGGCTCAGGATCGCGAAAATGAACCGGATTGGTGAGAATAACCTGTCTGAAGGGATTTGCGCAGCGATCTTTCTCACGCGTTCTAGCCACCGAGGTTAAGCCATGGTCAAAGTTTCCAAAAACACCGCGAAAACCAGCTGTACTCAGTCTTAAAAACACTCCAATATTAATAAGATACTAACTTTCAGGGGTTTAGCCAAGGGAAATCGCGCATTTCCGGATGGTGAGATCTCTGCATCGTCTGCAGCGTCCAGGGACCCTGCGGTTCGGAGGAGGCGCCTTTCGGCGAACACGCAAGTCTGGTTAAACCCATCTCTACAGCATCAGGGAAGTTTCGCGGAGGCGTGTTTGGGTAGCTGACGCCATTTCATCGCTACACTTTGCCAGGCGGTGGTAAAACATATCCTAACTTTGTCATTCTTTTTCCCATTTCTTCATAGGCTTTTGGATCAGTGGGTGTGAGGCTTGCCAACCCATCAACATAGCGATTGAACATAGAGAATGTTGCAGCGATTAAAACGGTATCATGGATGTCACGGTCTTCTGCACCATACTTTCGGGCTTCCTGAATGTCATCCGGTGTTACCAGCTTTCCGCTTTGTTGAACTTTACCAGCAATTTTCAGTAATGCTTTCAGCTTATCACTGACCGGCGCAGACGAATCCACCACTTTGCGATCTTCTCCATAAAGTTCCCTCGCAGCCGCTGCGTGGCTGCACATACAAAACATACAACTGTTTCCAGCCGAAAAATGCGTTGCAATGAGTTCACGCTCCGCTGGCGAGAGGGGGAGGGGGCAAAGGTTAATAAAGTGTTACGGTATCCTCCGAGTGAAGTGACCAATACACCTACTAAGAATACGGCAACGGCTGTTACCAATCTTCCGATGTTAAAACAAAATCCGGTGGCGGTGCCGCGGATATGAAAAGGGAACATTTGCGGAATATAAATGGATAACAAGCCCTGACTGATTCCCAAGAACAATGAAAGCAAAGCCAGCTCAACATAAAGGATCTTAGAAAAGGAGGCATTCATTCCGAATAAGAGAAACGACATTACAATGCAGCCTGAAAAACAAAACATCATTGATTTTCTTACACCAAGGCCATTTGATATCCATCCCGCAATAAATCCGCCTGTAAGTCCGCCAGCGCCCAGGAGCATCATGGTAATACCTCTTTCTGTCTGTCCTTCAGAATCAGTCAGCAGACTTTGAACCCATGTAGGAATCCAGGAGAACATTCCCCAAAGGCCGATCAACATCGAACCGAAGATGATCGCTCCTTTGAATAAATTCGTTGTGTCCTCTTTGCTGTACTTTGAATGGTGTCGGGAGAAATCTGATTTTGCATTTCTCCAGTTCGCTGATTCTTTTAAGATCCATATTGATACAACTGCAGTTAATATGGGTAGTGCACCAACAAAGAATGCTCACGCCAGTCTGTTACCAGGTAATTGACCAGGCCTGGTGAAAAAATCCCGATAGGGAAGCCTATGGAATTAATACCTATAATAATTGATCTCGACTTCTTCGGCCAGATCTCAGATAAGAGTGTAGGGGTAATGACAAGAATGCCACCAACAGATAACCCTGACAAAAGGCGAAAACGCAATAACAAATTCCCAACTGGGTGCATAGCTGATCAGAAAGGTAAAGAATCCGATTTAGGTTGGCTTTCAAACCCTCTTTTGAATTTCATCCTTGATCAATACAGTAACCAATTAGTGTTGCATTCTTTTTATGGTTATCTTTCTCAATGCACAGTACCATAAGGCACATTTTTACTGCCAAAGAGGGTCAGGATTGCAGGTTAATCATCAATCGATATTAAAAAGAATAATTAACGTTGGTGCGAAATGACCCAACAAAGTATAAACTTATATTGAAAGAGATTGACCCATCCTTCATTCATTAAATAAATTTGCGAGGGTCAGCAATGATTGAAGGTTTAGTAAGAAGTTCTGACGAATAGCCGGTTAAGAATCTGATGAACAGCCGGTGTTACCCATTATTAAGAATAAATCCCAATTTACTTTTTTTAAGAACCGGCCTAACCGCAATGGTAAGCTACTTACTCTAATATGGATATTACTATGGATTTTCTATTGCAAATTACACTAAGCCCTTCACCTTACTCATCGAACCAAAGTTTACACAACAATGAATCGCTTAAAGCTCGTCTTGTAATGTTCAGGTCTGCGTCCAGGAATTAAAAACATATATGAAAATATATATCAAATACATGGTGAGCACCCGTTGTAAAATGGCGGTGAAGGAGGAATTGAAAAAACTTGGATTGCATTTCATCGTTGTTGATTTAGGTGAAGTTGAGATCATGGAAGACATTTCCGGGGAGCAGCGAGAGCAACTGAAAATTGCTTTACTCCATTCAGGGCTTGAATTAATGGACGACAAGAGGGCAGTCTTGATTGGGAAAATAAAAACTGTGATTACTGAAATGGTCCATTATACCGATGAATTGCCTAAAATAAATTATTCTGATTATATCAGTAACAAATTAAATTACGATTATACCTACCTCTCAAACTTATTTTCGGAGGTGAAGGGTATCACCATACAGCAATTCATCATCATTCATAAAATTGAAAGGGTCAAAGAATTGATCATGTATGACGAACTTAATCTTACGGAGATTTCCTATAAACTGCATTACAGCAGTGTTGGGCATTTATCCAATCAATTTAAAAAAGTTACAGGACTCTCTCCTTCTCATTTTAAACAATTGAAGGATAAAAGGCGAATCCCGATAGAAGATATTGGAAATACAAATTTCATCAATAAAATGCCTTCACCTGAGGGTTCATCAAACACATAAAATGGAAACAACCAGCCGGCAAGAATCACAATATGCCAGAAGTTTGATAGAAGCAAGTCTTGACCCGTTGGTTACCATCAGCACCCAGGGTAAGATCACGGATATGAATGAAGCTTTGGCGAACATTACTGGCATAACGCGCGAAAAACTTACCGGCACCGACTTCTTCGATTATTTTACAGAAC
>JBBDXJ010000284.1:13307-15368 GCA_040902445.1 Cyclobacteriaceae bacterium
AAAAACTTACCGGCACCGACTTCTTCGATTATTTTACAGAACCGCAAAAAGCCCGTGAAGTTTATCAGGAAGTATTCGCAAAGGGATCTGTCGCGGATTCTCCGCTTACCCTTCGCCATAAAAACGGCAAGCTGACGGATGTATTATTCAACGGATCAGTGTATAAAGACGATAGAGGAAATGTACTGGGCGTTGTGATTGTCGCCAGAGATGTTACTGACCAAAAAAGAATTGCAACAGAATTGACAGAGGCGAAAGTGTTTGCAGAGTTAGCAACAGAAATTGCTGAAGAAGCTAAAAGTAAAGCCGAAAGTGCCACACGAATAGCAGAAGACGCTGTGAAATCGAAACAGCAATTTTTGTCAAACATGAGTCATGAAATACGCACACCCATGAACGCTATTATCGGGTTTACAAAAGTGGTGTTGAAAACGGATTTGTCAGCAAAACAAAAAGAATATTTATCAGCAATAAAAATAAGTGGCGATGCATTAATTGTGCTCATTGACGACATACTCGATTTGGCAAAAGTAGATGCCGGGAAAATGTCATTTGAGCAAACCCCTTTCAAAATGGCATTATCCATATCCGCCATGCTCCATTTGTTTGAGACAAAAATTGAGGAAAAGAATTTAGCGTTAGTTAAAGAATACGACAACAAAATTCCCGAGGTGCTGGTTGGAGACCAGGTGCGTTTGCACCAAATTATTTTAAATCTTGTGAGTAATGCAGTAAAGTTTACAACAAAAGGAAAAATTACTTTAAGCGCTAAATTGTTGAGTGAAAATGACGAGACAGCTACCATTGAATTTGCGGTTATCGATACCGGAATTGGAATAGCAGAAAATAAAATTGCTGAGATTTTTGAAAACTTTCAACAAGCAACCAGCGGAACTGCCAGATTATATGGAGGAACAGGCTTAGGGCTCGCCATTGTTAAACAATTAGTAGAATCGCAGGGCGGAAGCATTCATGTAAGAAGCAAAATTGATAAGGGCTCTACTTTTAGCTTTATACTAAGTTTTCAAAAAACAAAAGCAGAAGCTGAATTAGATACTGGAATAATGGAATTGGATACGGAAATTAAAAACATAAAAGTATTGGTAGTTGAAGACATTGCGCTCAATCAATTACTGATGAAAACGCTCTTAGATGATTTCGGATTTGAACGCGATATTGCTGCCAACGGAAAAATAGCCATCGAAAAACTACAATCTAAATCTTACGATATTATTTTGATGGACTTGCAGATGCCCGAAATGAATGGATTTGAAGCTACAGAATATATCCGGAATAAAATGAATTCTAAAATCCCCATCATCGCATTGACGGCCGATGTAACTACAGTTGACCTGGCAAAGTGCAAAGCTGTTGGGATGAATGATTACATCGCAAAGCCGGTTGATGAAAGAGTATTATACAGTAAAATAGTTGGGTTAGTAAAAAAACCCGTGCTTATGAATATGCAAAAAAAGAATGAAAACTTGCAAAATACAAAATTAAAATGCACTGATTTGGATTCTTTAATTCACCGTACAAAATCTAATCCAGCATTGATGATGGAAATCATTTCGCTTTATTTGGAACAAACTCCAACTTTAATTAGTGTCATGAGACAAAGCTTGCAAGAGAAAGACTGGAATTCGCTGTACTCGGCAGTACATAAAATGATTCCCTCATTTTCAATAGTGGGTATCCGTACAGATTTTGAAAACATGGCAAAAAAAGTTCAGGAATACGCAAGCGCACAGCGACAGACAGATGAAATACATGACTTGGTTTTACAGCTTGAAAACGTTTGTACCCAGGCATGCAGAGAATTACAAGAAGAGTTTAATATGATTAAAGACAATAACGCATGAAAAACGAGAATAAAATAAAACTTTTCCTGGTAGATGACGATGCCTTGTTTTTAAAATCATTAGAAATTGAATTCCTTCAGCATGCTGATTTTACCATTGAAACATTTGCAACAGGCGAACTTTGCATGGAGAATTTATCACACAACCCTGATGTGATCCTTTTAGATTATCATCTTGACGGCATTGATAAAAACGCGAT
>JBBDXJ010000285.1:0-15229 GCA_040902445.1 Cyclobacteriaceae bacterium
CTTCCATGAGGTGTCGTCACATGCGGCCAGAATTTACTCAGTTGCCCTATCGGGAAATTCAGTCGTTCACACGTATAGGCAAACTGTTCTTTTGTCCAGTCTTTAACTAATGCCTGTTCAATGGTATCTCGCTTGCCGGGATATACTTCACGGAAGGCTGCTAAAGCGCGTTGAGCTGAAACACCGCCGGGACCGGTAGCCATCAGTGCAACACGATGGGTATTCACTTCGTCTGCAACCTGCCAGATGGAATTGATGTCAGGGTGATCCAGTTCCATATTAATACTCAGACTATCATCGAGCCAGAATTTTGACCGGGCCTGAAACACAAACCGTGAATAGGAATCGTACTGGATATTATCGACGACGAATTGTTTTGTCGCCGGTATCGCCGGCGTCACGGGAATACTTCTAAAAGCCGGAAGGGGAATGCAATTTGCCAGAAAATCGGCAGACATTTCTTTTTCTTCATCGAACTCCCTGTATGTAACTGTCACACCACTTTCACCATGGTTGATAGATGTTATAGGGCAATTTAATCTGACCCGCTCGGCCAATCGCTTTGCAAACGCGTTTGGCATTTCCTGATTACCTCCCTGAAGACGAAAGACATCAGGTGATGAATTTGGTATGCCCCGAAGATTCATGATACCAGCGCGCCACAATTCAAACAACGCCGATGTATTTTTTCCGCCGAGCACATTAAGGGCATGTGGCGAAGCGCCTTCCTTTTTATAGAGATCGCTTACAGGCACATTATCCAGATGATCATATCCGACACCGAAGGGTTGGTGCTCATCCGTAAACTTTCCCAGGTAGGGTTCTAAGAACAACAATCTGAAATCCGCCCAGCGGTTCGCTGAGAGATACTTCACCTCCCTGTCGTTGAATCCAAAATTTTTAAGGATTGATGGATCGGTCAGCATTTCTTCGGAATAGAATTTTCCATCAATCCTTCTCATCAGATTCCGGCGCCTGGGATAAGGTAACACAGTGAGATTGAATTCTTTCGTGTATTCCCAATATCGTTCATAGCCCTGCCTGGTAAAATGCTCGGCACCGAAATCAGCGTATAAGCCATCCGACAGCTCATCGCGTACGGTATAGATATGACCTCCATGGCGGGGCGAGGCTTCCAGGACGATCACTTCATACCCGCGTCGCATGAGTTCATAACCGCAGCACAGGCCTGCGATACCTGCACCAGCGACGATGATCTTCTTATTTCTTTGTGGTGACAAATTATTAATAAATCAATTTGGTATTGCTTCCCGCGGGCGATGGCCTAAAGTTTAATGCCATCGGAACGACGGCAATTAAACTTGTTCAATTTCTTTGGCTACGCGGTTGCCGGAGCGGGTCGCCGCTTCCATACCCCAGTTGAGATTGTCTGCATATGCGCCTGCGAAATGAATTCTTCCAACGGGTGTCATCACATGCGGCCAGAATTTTTTAAGGTTGCCCATAGTAAAATCCAATCTTTCACACGTATACGCGAATTGTTCCTTCGTCCAGTCTTTCACCAGCGCCTGCTCAATCGTATCTCTGCCCGGATAAACTTCACGGAATGCTGCCAAGGCACGTTGTGCTGAAACCCCGCCTGGCCCGGTCGCCATCAATGCAACCCTGTGCGTCTCTACCTCATCAGCCACCTGCCAGATACCACCCAGGTCAGGATGATCAAGATCCATATTGATGCTCACCTTATCATCCAGCCAGAATTTAGAACGCGCCTGGAAAACAAATCTCGAATAAGAATCATAAACAACATTATCAACAACAAATTGTTTTTCAGGAGGCAACGCAGGGGTTATTGGTATGCTTTTAAAGGCGGGCAGGGGAATGCAATTTGCCAGGAAATCAGCCGACATTTCTTTATCCTCTCCAAATTCCCTGTATTTAACAGTCACAGACGTGGGACTATGAGAAATTGATGTGATCGGGCAATTCAATTTTACCCTTTCTCCCAATCTTAGTGCAAATGCGTTTGGCAAACCCTGGTTTCCTCCCTTTAGGCGATAAACATCCGGTGGGGCGAGCGGCACGCCCCGCAGATTCAAAATTGCGGTGCGCCATAATTCGAACAAGGCAGAAGTGTTTTTTCCACCCAGTCGCCTGAGCGCTTCAGCAGATGCTCCTTCTTTTTTATAGATATCACTTACCGGCACCGTATCCATGTTATCATACCCAACACCAAAAGGTTGATACTCATCCGTGAATTTATGGAGGTATGGCTTAACAAATAAAGATTGCAGATCCCACCACGGATTTTCTGATAGATATTTTACCTCTCTTTCATTGAATCCGAACTTTTTCAAGACAGATGGGTCTGATAACATCTCTTCGCTGTAAAATTTTCCGTCGATCCTTCGTACAAGATTTTTTCTTCGCGGATAAGGCAACACTGTCAGATTAAACTCCCTTGTGTACTCCCAATACCTGTCATAACCGGGTTTGGTAATATGCTCCGCGCCATAGTCCGCATATAAGCCATCTGACAGTCCATCGCGGGCGGTATATACGTGCCCGCCATGTCGCGAAGACGCTTCCAACACAATGACCTCAAATCCCCTGCGCATCAGTTCATAACCGCAACACAAGCCACCAATACCAGCGCCGGCAACGATCACCTTTTTATTTTGCGCTGATGGTGCAGCAGGCCGGTCTGTTGTTGTTTCATGCGGGTGAAATATACCCGGTGTTAAAAATGAACTTCCAACCCCTGCGGTAAAAGTGGTTTTGATGAAGTCTCTTCTTTTCAAATTTTTCATATTCAAAAATTACGCTACTATCCTGCCGTTAGCAATTTTTAAGCACTAAATTTTAAACCATTTCACGGCATTTTTGTAAAAGATGTGATCAATAACGTCTTTCGGAAGCTGGAGGCCCTGAAATTCTCCGTTCAACTGCGGTGACGTCATTGTTTGATTCGTAACAAAATATTTCCAGTGCGCAACCATCGTTCGTGCAGGTTCTTTCTGGCATTTGCCGGTTCGGAAGTCGCTGAAATTCCGGCATCAGTGGCATAGATCAACCGGTCTTTATATCGAAGGATAAAATTCCTCACTTTCTCGCGATCTATTCCAGATTGATATTGAAGATGCGAAACGCGCGCGGCCATATGCTGTTCCACAAAATACGAAATAATGCTAAAGCTTTTTCAGGATCTTCAGGGCATTGTCACGGTAGATCTTTTTCAGGACGCGGTCCGTGAGTCCGAACCCGTAGAGGGGCCAGTGGTAATTGAAGAGTTCGGTTTCGTAAAAATGTTCGTCATTGGATTCGAGTATGCGAAATGTTGTTGCGTACATACTCAGCTCATATCCCATGTCTGTGCCATAAAGTAATCTGTCCTGATATTTTTCACAGAAGGCATTCATATACTTTGGAATTGGCGAGGTCTCGCCATAACGTGCGCCGAATTCGCCATATAAATTTGGATACTTATCAAACATCTTTCCCAGAATTCCCAGATCATATTCGCAGTTCGCCAGGTGGCAGGCAATAAATGTGGTGTTTGGATTTTCCCTGACAGCATTCTCAAGCGTGGAGACGAGTTGGCCGTGATTCAAAATTCCTTTTTCTGTCAAATCGATGCGCCACTGATAGGCGTTCATTAAGCCATCGTTAGTCGAATCCATCGGCAGATACATCCAATAGGGTTCGGCCACATGGATAGCCACGGGAATTTTCAGTTTGCCGCATTTCTTCAACAGTGGTTTCACCCTTTCATCATCAACATGCATACCATACGCTGGTGTTGGGCTTGAAAACAATTCTCCCAGTCCCTTATCCCCTAACTCTCCTACTCCTCTTGCGCCAACCCGATAGCAGCGCTCAAGTTCCTTAACCGCCTTTTCACTCCAGCCTGGTTCCTGATATCCGGTGTAATCAAAGCCACACCAAACCTCAAACCGGCTCCCGTATGCTGCATACTTTGCATAAATGCTGTCAAACTCGGGACCCGAAGTCATGGTCATGATGATGCTTTTTTCGATTCCGGCGGCATCCATGTTCTTCACCCATTGGGCCAGCGCAGCATCTGAACTCGCATAGGGATGGGAATGGATATCAATGGCGGGATATTTTGCCTTTTGGATTTTCGAAACAGTCACCTTATAAATCGATTTCGGCCGATAATCCATTAATTTAATATCCTCTGGTGCAGTCTGAGCAAAGTTGTAGCCGTATGCAAGCAAGACTACAAGTACTAGAATAAGTCGGGGTGAGTTCGATTTCATAAATCTATTATTATGCAGAAGCGATCCTAAGATATAAAATGTGTTTTGGTTTGTAACTCCTTCGCGATTATGCTTTGAAGGAGTTCTGTTTTCTCATCCAGTCGTTTCAGAAGGATCAACTGATTGCCTGCGCGCACAAAGTTCTGATCTTCATACCGGGCGCCATAGTATATATCCCGATTAAAATAATCAGCGAGAAACCGGATAGCCTGCATATAGATCAGGAACAGGCCTGAATACAGGAATAATCCCTGCTCTTCCGCCGTTAATTCATCCCCCATGCTGCTCAAGTATCCGTTGACGATAGCCCTAAAAAAATCTTCGCGCACTTCGATTTTATCAAAGTCTTTTACTTCCTCATTTGCCGGGGAAAGGTAGGTCCGCATCATATCGCCGACATCGCTGATGAAATATCCTGGCATGACGGTATCGAGATCAATAACACAAAGTCCTTTTCCCTGATCATCAAAAAGCACATTGCTGATCTTCGTGTCGTGATGAGTAACACGTTGTTTCACCATGCTGCTTTTGCTTAACTTCTCATACGACTCTACTATACCCGAATATTTTTTGATGCCGGCGATCAAATGGGAACATTGTTTGATCCGTTCCTGATCGCCATTTTTCAATGCAGTTTCAAATTGCCGATATCTTAAGGTGAGGTTATGAAAATCCGGTATCGTAATATGAAGCAACCGCGCGTCAAAACCCGATAATAAGCGTGTGAATTTTCCAAAGTGCAAGGCAGCCTGAAAGGCCTGCCTTGGATTGGAAACAACATTGATGGTTTGCGATCCTTTTATAAAAGGAAATACTCTGAAATACCCCTTATCTTCTTCAAAGTGAATATCGTCGCCGCGAAGGTTGACCACAGGCGAGACAAACAGATAGTTTGGAGAATGTTCCCTTAGAAACGCATCGATCATCCGTATATTTGCGGCTACCTCAAACGGTTTTCTAAAAACCTGTTCATTGATTCGCTGAACGATGTACTCTTTGCCTTCGTTGGTGACTTTCCATGTATTGTTGATCAACCCGCTAGTCAGCGATTCCACCTGGCTCCGTTGAGGATCAATGCCATAGATCCGTAAGATATTTTCTATCATCTCTTAAAACGCAATCCTTAATGTTAATTAAAATATTGAATAAAGTTATAAGTTTTAAGTTGTATGCTATTGAGTTTGTGGTGAACGGTTCCCTCCGATTATAGCCAATCCATTCTCATCCCTTACGCAGCCTTATTTTCTTATTCCCTTATTTCTTAACTTTAGCTTATACCCTAAATATTTAACCTTTATGCATTCCCGGCGTTCATTTTTCCAAAAGGCTATCGCAGGAACCGCGGCAACCCTACTGGTACCCGAATTTATTCAGGCTGCTTCTTCCACGGTCGATGCTTCACCGGTCAAACTGAGTATTTCATCTTATTCGTACTGGCATTTCAAAGGTCCGAAGTTTCCGATAGAAAAGGTAATTGATGAAGCTGCCAGACTTGGCGTCGCCGGGATCGACATTCTTCACCGACAGATGGAGGGGGAAGATAATGCGTATCTACAGAAGCTTAAGAAGCACGCCTTTCTCAATGGAATTGCTTTAACGTGTCTCTCCATTCACCAGAGTTTTGTTTCGCCGGATAAGGATTTTCTCAAGAAGGAAATAGACCACACAAAAAAATGCATTGAGCTTGCAGCCAAAATGGGAATACCATGCCTGAGGTTGAATTCGGGCAGATGGAATACGATTAAATCCTTTGATGAGCTGATGAAAAACAGAGGCGTAGAGCCAATTCTTGCCGGCTATAGCGAAGAGGACGGGTTCAACTGGTGTATAGACAGCATCCGGCAATGTTTGCCGGTAGCGCAGGAGAATGGCGTTCTGCTGGCCCTCGAGAATCACTGGGGATTGTGTTCGACCCCTGAAGGACAATTGAAGATCAAAAACGCCATCGATTCACCGTGGCTGGGAATACTCATGGATACCGGGAATTTTCTTGAAGACCCTTATGACAAGCTGGAGATGCTTGCACCGCACACCAGTTTTGTTCAGGCTAAAACTTATTATGGCGGAGGTGAATGGTATTCGCTCGACCTTGACTACAAACGCATCGCCAACATTTTGAAAAAAGTCAATTACAAAGGATATGTCTCGCTCGAATTCGAAGGGAAAGAAGATCCTTTTACAGCTGTGCCGAAAAGTATTGAAATGCTTAGAAAATCAATTCAGAGTTGATAAGGCGGTTCAACTTTCTGAAAGTTCGAAAACTTTCAGAAAGTTGTTTTAGTAAGATATGCAAACAAGTCGCGTATCTGCTGATCGGTTAATGGGTCGAGGAGATTATCGGGCATGATTGAGGGCTGGGCCTCCATATCTTTGATGTCTGCTTCAGACAGAGTGAGTCTTTCGCCTGAGACAAGATTCAGCCTGACAGTGCTTCCTGTGCGTTCTGCCACTGTTCCCGAAAGAATGCGTCCATCCGCGGTAGTGATTCGATAAGTGACAAAACCTTCACGCACATAAGCACCCGGATCAACAATATTTGTTATCATGTCATTGATATTTTTTCGGTCATAACCGGACAGGTCCGGGCCTGGCATACCCCCCTGGCCAAAAAGTCGATGGCATGCCCCGCAGGAGTTCATAAAGATCAAACGCCCCGGCGCGGGATTTCCAGTCCCGGATTGTAAGACATTCGAAACTTTGCTTATCTGGTTATTTTTTTCCGAGTCAGAGGCGAACCTGATCTCAGGCCAAAGGCGGCCGGCAGTGCTGGTGATGTCTGGATCGTTCAACAATTTTAGCTGTCGGACGATCTGCTCCGGCACATCCTCCTTGCGAATGGTATGCGCGATGAATTTTTCTCCGGGCTGCTTTTTACGGTCGATCGCATTGAGTAGCTGAGCGGCCCAGGATGGCCGGCTTGCAAACAAAGATAATGCAGAGAGCCTCACGCCGGGGTCAGCGCGCAGCTTGTCCGGATACGCCTTTACAATGCGCTGACCGATCTCTTCCTGATCATAACGCTGCAACGCCTGAAGTGCGGCCTGCCGAAGCGCTGCTGACGATTGATTATTTTCCACGAGACCAAGCAAGACCGGAACGGACTTTGTTTCGTTGACTTCACCGAAGATCCTGATATAAGTCAACCGTTCCCCTATTGGTGACGCGGGGTCATCGATGACCGAAAGAGCACGCGAAATTGCCTGTGCTTTTCCCTGCCGCAGCGCGAGCGCGAGAGATTGTTCGCTTAGCTGATCCTGATAGGGCTGGAGCGCTTTTACAAGGTCGGGTGGCAGATGAACCATATCGGACCCGCGCAGTCCTTCCTGCAAACCATTTAAAAGTAATTTCGCTTCTTTCGCCGAAGGTGCCTTGTTTATCAGTCGGGCACAAGCTGCAAAACCTGTTGAATCACTTGTCATGGTGTAGCGCTGCATGAGACGTTCCGCTAAAGTTGTTCTCACTGTTTCAATGCTCCAGAAAGAGCGGTCATTAAACAGATCGAGTACAGCTTTTGTATCGGAGACGGCCTTTGATTCCAGGGCCCACCAGATCTGCAACGGGATATCAGGGTCTTTGGAATCATCGTGTCTCAGGAGGTTTCTGATGATGGGAATAGCATCCGGACCCGGAAGGCGTTTTGCTGAAGCGGCAAGCTGACTGCGCACTTCAGGATGCAGTTCTGCGGAAGCGGCTCGTGCAAGTTCACGGGAAAGCTCAGGCGAAACGTCACCTGCATCGCCCGCCAGGCGCACAGCCCATAGGCGCACGAAAGGATCCTGATGACGAAGGCTTTTTATTGCAACGCTATCATTAAAGCCACCGCTGAGATTCAAAGCCCAGAGCGCTTCCAGGGCAAGCTGACTCGTATCACTTTCAAGAAGAGTAATGAGGGCGGGAATTACCGAAGGATCGCCTCTGTCGCCAAATTGCAGAAGTGCTTGCTGGCGAAACCACCTGTTCGCATGCGATAGCAATGAAATCAGCTCGCCATTCGAAGCTGTAGCAAAATCAACAGGAGCGACCGATTCGCGACCCTTCTTATTTCCAAGCCTGTAGATGCGCCCGTTCGTTTTACTCCATGTATCGCGGGGATCGACGTGCGAAAGCCGGCTATCATACCAATCCGCAATGTAAACAGCGCCATCAGGTCCGGTGGTGATGTCTACGGGACGGAACCAGTGGTCCGCTGTTTCGAGGATGCGCGCTTCATCTACAATTTCAAAGGTGGAACCATTCACCTCAAAGCGGCTAAGCTGAACATAACTTTGCAGCGGATTGATGGCAATCATGCGGCCGCGGTAACGGTCGGGTAAATTTCCACCTTCATACTTTACAAAAGCGTGAGTAAAACGCACCCTATCCCCCTTCAGCGCCATATTGCGTAGAAACCCGAAAGCATAGGGATTAGTCAGGGCTCCGTGCTTTCCAAAATTCCGCACGTAATACGCGCCCTGTTTGTAATACTGACCCCTATCTGTACCGTTATCGCCGGAGTATATTCGCCCTTTTTCGTCGATCTCAACATCAAACGTATTGCCACCACCTTCGGCAAATATTTCAAAGACTTTTGAAGCGGGGTGGTATCTCCAGATTGCCTGGCCGTCAAACCTGACATTTTTAGAAACAGCGGAACTCACATTTGCCGAACACGTACTGCCTTGTGCGCCATACAACCACCCATCCGGTCCCCACCGCAGATTGATTGCCACGGCATGGGTATCCTCAAGTCCAAAACCTTCGAGGTGCACAACAGGTGGTCCATCAGGAAGCCCGTTATCGTCGGCATCGGGATATGCGAGAAGATAGGGCGGATTGAGAACCCAGATATTGCCGCGGCCTAACGCAACACTGGTGGCGATATTGAGTCCGGTAATAGCATCTGTAGTTTTGTCGTAATCACCATCGTGATCGGTGTCTTCGAAAAAGGTTATCTTGTCTGCCCCCTGCACTCCCTTTCCCGGCGGTGGAGGTAGTTTGTCGAAGGTTGCACGAATATGCTGGTCCATACTCGTGACTTTGAGATCCTTTGGATAGGGATATTGATTGTACTGCACAACCCATAGACGGCCGCGGTGATCAAAGTTAATGTAAACTGGTTGACTGATGTCGGGTTCCGATAAGATAAGCTTCAAATCGAGGTCATCCGGGAAACGAAAGGCTGCCAACGCATGCTCAGGGTCAGAGGGCTGGGTGCTGTCAGAAAGGGTGCCTCTTCCGTCGAAGGTTTTCATAAACGCAAGCACCTCTTCGTTCCCTGCGATGTCTTCAAGCGCAACGGCTGTCTTTTCCCTTTCCTGACAAGCCCAAAGGCTGATGGTCAAACATAGCGTGGAAAAATATTTTGTAATAACACTGCTCATGACCATGCCGGCATTCAACCAATTTAGTTGTTCAATTCCTTTTCCGACATTAAATATAATCCTAAATAAGAATAAAAATAAGAACGAATTTTTATATACCTCCCGATCTGTGAGTGTTTCTAAATTTGTGTCCGGAAAAATAGGACGAATGATTATGCGTCCTTATTTTGCTGCCCGCATTCAGCCCAAACTTAAACTGAAGGGAGCGCTGCACATCCAATGAAAGAACACTCTTTGGGTTTGCGGCCAAAGTCAGAAATATTTCTTCAGCGGCAGGTAACATTTAAGAGTTAAATCAGGATCTATCAAAGACAGGAGTATGACTAAACTTCAGGCCGGACCAATTACTGCCTTATATGAAAACGGATTTTTGAGACGCATTTCGTATGGCGAAACGGAAGTTCTGCGTATGATCTATTTCGCCCTGCGCGATCAGAACTGGAATACGCTCACCAGCCAGATCGAAAACGAGAACCTTTCCATAGAAGAGGATCATTTCGAAATTAGCTATGACTGTTTTCACCCCTATGGAGGGGCAACCGCGATGGAGTGGAAATGCAGCATTGCCGGACAATCAGACGGAACCCTCCGTTTTGAGATCAGAGGTGTGGCGCTAAAGAACTTCAAAAAAAACCGCGCGGGCTTTTGTGTGTTGCATCCGCTGAATATCACCGGCCAGGATTGTGTGATAACTCATCCTGATCAGAAAACGACAACCAACCGTTTTCCCCTCGAGGTTGCGCCTGAGAATCCTTTTAAAAACATTCAATCGATGTCATGGGAGACGGCAAAGATAACTTTCAGTCTTTTGTTTGAAGGAGACATATTTGAAACTGAAGACCAGCGCAATTGGAGCGATGCGTCCTTCAAAACGTTCTGCACGCCCCTGGATAAGCCGTTTCCTGTGGAGCTTAAAAAGGATGAAAAAGTTTTTCAGCGCATCACATTTAAACCCAGAACCACGCTTCAGTCTGTAAAAGGTGCCCCCCCCCATATTTCCTTTCGGAAAAACCACACTCTTTCCGTATTGCCATACATGGGAATTGCGGCATCGACGGAAGTTACCCGGGTTTCCGAAACGGCTGTGTCCCTTATCCGGGGGTTAAACCTGAGTCATTACAGAATTGATGTTTATCCGGGCAAGGAGAACTGGGTGAGCGACTTTTCAAATTCGTATGAAGATTCATTTTCTCTGGGTCTTCCGTCGGAAGTCGTGCTTCACTTGTCTGAAAACTTTCTGGAAGAAATAGAATCTTTTACAATAGTATGCCAGCAAAACCGGGTTAAACTCAGAAAAGTCATGCCATTGCCAACCAACGGTCTGGTTACTGGTCAGAATCTGATTGACCGGCTTTCAGGGCTTAAAGCAATATTTCCCAAAGTTCTCTTTGGCGCCGGTACAAATTACAATTTCAATGAGATCAATAAGAATCATTTCAGCGGTCGTGAAGTGGATTATATCAGTTTTTCCATCGACCCGCAAGAACACGCATTTGACGACCTGACGATCATGGAAAACATAGGGGCGCAGGAACACCTCGTAAGGAGTGCCAAAGCTATTTATGGGAAAACCATGCCGGTCCACATATCACCGCTTACTTTAAGAAAACGTTTTAATCCCTATGCCACGAACGCCGCAGATCTCTTTATTGAAGAATCGAAAAAAGCAGACCCCAGACAAAAAGAGGAATTTGCTGCTGCATGGACTTTTGGCAGCTTATGCAATCTGACAAAAGGCGAAGCGTCAGCAATCACTTTCTTTCAAACCATCGGAAACCAGGGCATACTTTCATCCGAGGGCGCTCCCTATCCGGTTTATCATACCTTGAAAGGTTTTTCCCCTTACCAGGGTAAGTCGGTAAGCATCTTAGAGAGCAGCGACCCCCTGGCAGCGCAGGGTATTTTACTTGACGGTAAATTGATGGGGCTTGTGAATCTGACACAGGAGGAAAAGGCTGTGCGTTTTGACAACTCGGAATACAGGCTGGGCGCCCACGAGATATGGTTTGAAGCTTTACACCGTGCGTAGGAGCTTCAACTGTTGTTTCAATTCCTTCAGGTGTTCAGTGGCCGTCCGGATCTTGTCGTTAAATTCATCGCGGACCTTATCGGCGTTCTGTGATTTCCCGAAGAATTCCAGGTTATTTCTCCACAGAGCGATGTCGTTTTCTGCTTTGCTGATCTTTTTGCGAATGGCTTGTTCCTTCTGGTAAATTTTCCGGTCTGCCATCGGATCTTTTTTCAGATCACTCAACTGATTTTCAAGCACTACCCTGCTTTTTTCATCTTCAGTAAGATTTGGAATGGCAGCGACAAATTTATCCACGGCATCGTGATAGCGGTTCTTGATCACTGAAATATCTTTTCTGGGAACAAATCCAACCGTGTTGTAACGATCCTGCAAATCTCTTAAAAGTTCAACAGCAGCTGTACCGTCACTGGAATGTTTTTCGAGCGCTTCGCAGATGGCAGTCTTGAGGTTTAGATTGTCGATCTGTTCCTGTTCCACTTTGCCCATCTGACCCCTCTTCTGGGCAAAGAAATAATCGCAGGCGTCCTTGAATTCCTTAAAAACCTTTTCGCGGAATTTCTCAGGAACAGGTCCGACGTCTTTCCACTTTTGTTGGAGCGTTTTAAGATCATTTGAAGTTTTATCCCAGTCCAGGCTTTCTTTTAATTCCAGCGCTTGCTTCACTAACTCATTCTTAAACTGAAGATTTTGCTCCCGCTCCTCGTCAAGTTTTTTAAAGAAAATATTCTTGTTATTGAAAAACGATTTGAAAGCAGACCAGAACTTTTTGTTCACGTCTTTTGCTTTTGCGCGCGGAAGGCCGCCGACTACTTCCCACTTTTTCTGAAGGTCAAGGATCTCCTTGGTTTTTTCGTTCCATTCCTTAATTCTATCACTGGTGAAAGTTGCATAGGTCTGTGTGTCGTCACCATATTTTATTTTCAATTCAAGATTTTGCTGCAGCTCATGTTGCAGGTTATGCAAATAGGCATCGCGCTTTGCATATACAGAATCAGATGCCGCTTTAAACCGCTGCCAGATTGCTTCTTTTTCCTCGACAGGTACAGGGCCCAGGTGTTTAAATTCCTGATGAAGTTCATTGAGTTCACGGATGGCATCCTTGATTATCTCTACTTTTGCAAGCCGCTCGGCCCTTGCGCACAATTCAATTTTGGACTCCAGGTTTTTTTTTCTGTCGAGTTCTTTTAATTCGAAATAGATACTTTGATTGTCATAGAAACGGTCTACGAGCGCATGATAATTCGCCCATAATGTTTTCGCTTGTGTTCCGGGGATGGGGCCGATGCTTCTCCACTCCTTCTGCAATTCCTTGAAGGCTTCAAACTGGTGGGTGTTATCAGGGGCATCGACAAGCACGCGAAGTTTTTCAATGAGCTCCTGTTTCCTCCGCAGGTTTTCGTTCTTTTGTTCTTCCTGCTGCCTGAAAAATTGTGTGCGGCGGTCGCGGATAAGTTTCAGCTGGGCATCAAACGCATTGTCCAGTTCATCACTTTTGTAGTCAAAGCTGCCAGCTTCACCGCCGCCGGAAGTAAATTTTTCCAAAGCCGCCGACTTTTCTTTCTCACACACATCGTCATAAAGCGGTTTGATCTCTTTCAGGATGGCGTCAATCTTTTTAAAGTTATTTTCCTTTGCAAGTTCCTTTACCAGGGTAATCAATTGCGGCTTTGAGTAATGGCTGTAATCAACATGTTTATGGTCTTCGTCTTCGAGGGTTTCATCAAAGGCTTCGTCACGCTCGGATAAATCAGCTTCGGAATTGAGAGTATTGCGGCTGTGACTGCTTGAAAGCCCAGGTTCCTGCGCCTGATCAAGTTCGGCGCGTTTGTCTTTTTTGATTTCCATGGTAAATGAATCCATTACTACCCCCCTTTTCTGCTAAGTTACTAAAATTGCCTAATTCAATCTTGGATCTACCGGATAGTTGGAGTACACGGAAAACCTTCCCCCCATGTTTTCGAGGGCTTTTCTCCACATTATCTCCGAACCCGTATCAAACAACAGCTGGTCGGTAACATAGTCGCAAACGATCCAGGAATCCTGGTCCAGTTCAGAATCAAGCTGTCCCGGTCCCCAGCCGCTATAGCCGAGGAAAAAACGGATGTCTTTGGCCGTCATCTGTTGCGTCTCGCAAAGAAGCATCAGATTTTCAAAAGCGCCTCCCCAAAATATCTGGTTGACGATTTCAACTGCATTTTCAAGCGAAGCATTGCGATGAATGAAATGGAGGGTATCCTGCTGAACAGGCCCTCCTACATACACCAGATTATCCAGTTGGGTTATATCTTCCATGACCTCATTTACTTTGAGGATCGATGGTTTATTCAATACGAAACCGAAGGATCCTTCTTCATTATGCTCGCATAGCAATACAACGGTTCTTTCAAAATTCGGGTCCGGGAGAAAGGGTTCTGATATCAACAATCTGCCTTTTTCAGGTTTTATTTTATTCCGGTAGTTAAAGAACTCCATTCGCGCGATTTATCGATTGTACACCTGTTTAGACAATGGACTCTAAAAGGATCTGGCCCTTTTATTACATGAATAAAATACTTAACCATCATCTATGCAAATCTTATTTCTTTGATAAATTTCGTGCCCGAATGCCCGGTGAGGGCTATTCGCGCCGTGGGAGATGAAAACATGCAAAACTTAGCTAATATAAGAAAAGACTACAGAAAGGCTACACTCGACGTTTCCAGTGTCGATAAAGATCCATTCAGGCAATTTGAAAAGTGGTTTGGGGAAGCACTGCAATCGGAAGTTATGGAACCTAATGCTATGAATCTGTCCACTGTAAATGAACATGGCAGACCTTCCTCAAGAATAGTATTGTTAAAAGGAATGGAAAATCAGCGCTTTGTTTTTTATACAAACTATCAAAGCAAGAAGGGAAAAGAACTTGAGAATAATCCCGCGTGTGCGTTAACATTTTTTTGGCCCGAACTTGAAAGACAGGTGAGAGTCGAGGGAATTGCCTCCAGGGTTGACCCTGGGTTATCCAATGTATATTTTCAAAGCAGACCTCGCGAATCCCAGATGGGCGCATGGGCATCACCTCAAAGCGTCATGATTGAGAGCCGTTCTATCCTTGAACAACGCTTTCAGGAAATGGAAAAGAAATTTAAGGGGCTCACAGTTTTACCGCGTCCTTATCAATGGGGAGGTTATCAGATCGATCCGTTTGAAATTGAATTCTGGCAGGGCGGACCGGGAAGACTTCACGACAGGGTTCAGTACGTCAGGGTTGATAATATCTGGAAGATCTATCGGCTTGCGCCGTGAGGGGCGGGCCTGCGCGCTGAGCCCCGCGCTGGAGAATGGTGAATTGGCTCGTGCGTTATCTCTATGTATCATTCTCTCATTAATCTTCTGAGCCTGGAGTATTTTGTTCCAATTCCCTTTTTCGAAATTGAGCTGAGGTAATTTTGCGATGAAAATGCAAGAGAACATTAACGCACGAGCCAATTCACAATTCACAATTCACAAAAAGTATTGGCAGTACCTCAGCGATAAAAAACAGAACCATGTTTTCGAACGAGTCCACTGTCGAGTAGCCAAGAGGAGTTTCACCCCGAGGCGCTCACAGAACCGTA
>JBBDXJ010000286.1:0-2171 GCA_040902445.1 Cyclobacteriaceae bacterium
CTAGGTCCGTGCCTAAACAAACTTTACTTTTTTTGACTTATTCAGCAGGCCCTAAGTATAAGCTTTTAGGACAGCAGGGAGGTGCTAAATCTATTCCATTTTCCCTCGTATATTTTTCGCATATGGGTATCAATAGTTCAAGATGGTCAAACCCTGAAAGACCGAATCGGTCAACGGACCGATATTCTTTTGCGCATCAGTTGCTATTAGCCAGGAAGTTTAATACCAACACTTCTTTGCAGCTTATGCCAAGCGTGGTTCATAGAAACCTTGTACCGACAACAGTTGAGAAAAATTTGATTTATGCATTGGGCGTTGGCGGAAGACAAAAGCTGACGAAAAGCATCGCGCTCACATTTGAATACTATCACCAGTTTAATAACAAGAATGCTTTGTACGAAAACTCAACTTCCATTGGCTTCGATATCGAAACGGGCGGTCACGTGTTTCAGTTGCACTTTACGAACTCGAATCCAACATTTGAGCGTGGCTTTATAACAGAGACCACGGGTGATTTCTTCGCCGGGGATATACATTTTGGATTTAATATAACGCGCGCTTTTCAGTTGACGGATAAATAGATAGTTACATACAAAGTTTTACTTAAACCTAGAAATTATGAAAACAAAATTGCTTCTAGCGGGATGGATTTTCGCAGCTATCCTGATCTCCATTCAATCGTGTAAAGATGACGAAGAAGACGAATCACCGGAATTTGTTGCCAGCAGCAAGGACTTTGCCGACTTTCGTTCGTGGACAGAGGTGGCTGTCAATCAGGGACCCAGTCCATCACTAGGTGAGGCTCACCATGGTAATGATGAAACAGTTACGCGCACAATTTATGTTAAAAATAATCAGGCCAGAAATGCTGACGGGAAATTTCCTGTCGGGACGCTTATCGTTAAAGAAACCAAGGATGGTGATGGCAATACGATTGAGACGACTGCCATGGTAAAAAGGGGTAAAAATTTCAATCCCGATAATAATGACTGGGAGTGGTTCATGTTAAATGTGGATGGCAGCGGCGCCATAGCTGATCGTGGGGCCGGCCTGATGGGCGGTATGTGTGGAATGTGTCACACCCAGGTGAAGAGTAAGGATTTTGTTTTCTCCAAATAGATTGCATACCATTTGAAATCTTAATCTGAAAGAAATCCGGCACAGTTGATACGAGCGCAGTCGGGTTGGCGGGGCATCTCCGCTAACCGGATAAATGATTGTCAGGTGTATCGGTTATTACCTGTTGGTGCAATGATGCAGTCCTTTTGATAAACATTGCCAATGAAAAGCGAACCGTTTGACGATGCCATTTCACCGTCGCCCTGCAATACGTATTTATTTTCGGTCCGAAAGTTTAGACACGGTTTGGACCTGATCCGCAAACAAGCGCTTGAGCGATATTCAAGGAACGCCTCTGACGGTGAGAAGGATTTAATGGAGCGTTTCACGGACGAATATATCAGGAGGATTATTGAAGTTACAGATGTGCGGATAAGCGCAATGCCGGAGAAACAAGTTAGTGAAGGGATTTCGGTGATATTGTCAGAACTGTTTGATTCGGATAGTCCATTTCTTACGAAAAAATCCGCGGATGTGAAACGCCGGCTTTCTTTTAACAAGTGAGCCTGCGTTGTTCATCGTTTTTATCGGCGTGTACAGAAGGCCATGGGCTTTGATAGGGTATTGCCTTTACCCGGCGAGCAAGATCTGGCATGCCGCAAAGCCTGCCACTGATAGTATGAGACCGGTTAGGAATGCGTGGTATGAAGTCATCATGCGTTTGTACCTTCTTCCAAGGTCGATGCTAAGGCGATAATTTTCTTTCAAATATGAGTTTTGAATTCCTTTTGTTGTTTTAATGATTTCGCTCACACCCCACCGATATTCGTCTTCTTCCATCCGGTAGAAATCATCAAATGTATTCAAACTCGCATTCGCAGCCTTAACATCTTCTCTTAAGAAGGTGCCGTTTGCGAGTGCGGGCCGTGTCGCGAGTACCGCGAAAAATATCGAGATTACATTTGCAATGACCATAGGGATAAGTCCAAACAAGAGTTCAGGGGCCCCCTGGACTTCAGTATAGAGTGTTCCAATCAGGACGGAGATAATAATGGAATTAACTGTAATCATCAGGCCGGCTTTTGTATCCAGGATCTGCCTGCGGGAATATA
>JBBDXJ010000287.1:0-2150 GCA_040902445.1 Cyclobacteriaceae bacterium
TCCGCGAGGAAAGGGCGATAGTGCACGGTCCACAGACCACAGTGAGAACATCGCTGAGGAATTTCGTATTGGTTCTGTATTCACCAACTACCAATAACCAACACCCTAGCGTTGCGATTGTTTGATACCTATCAGCCGTTCTCTTGCGCTGGCGGCGTATTCGTCAAAGCCGAGGCGTCCTGCTTCTTCTGCATATGCGCTCAATAGACGGTAAGAGTTGTTGTTGACCTGGATAGCTTCCACCAGTATATTGTAGGCGCCCATGTTATCCGGATCCTGTTTCCTGAAGAAATTTGCTGCAGCCACGATGCCTTCTTCAAAATATGGATTCCAGGTTCCCAGTAGTGTATAGTGCTTCCGCGCGTTTTCGATATCTCCGTTAGATTCACTGAGGAGGGCGGCATACAGAATCTTCTCCAGTTCATGTCCCGGTTCAAAATCAATTCCTTTGTTGATCTGATTGGCCAGCAAAGTCAGTTCTCCGCGCCAGGCCAGCATCAGCAGCTCTGTATACCTGACGTCTTCAAACAAATTCTTGTCTGTGAGTTCCAGTCCACTGATCTGGTTGAGGTATTTAATAGCGGACACAATGGAGCCCGCTTTGAACTGCCTTTTAGCCATGTCGAGCAGGGCCTGGGCTTTGTAGTCAGGATTGTTGAAAGTGTTGGAGACTCTGTTGAAGAAGGCTGTATCAGACAGTCCGATCTTATAACGGCAGTATTGATATTTTTCCGCATCCTTTAACTGGATTGCCTGTGATCGATTAGTAGCAAGGATCCTTTGGATGCGAATTGCGATTTCTTTTTCGTTGAGATCTCCTTTTCTCGAAATGGAATCCCATGCGGCAAAAGCTTCATAGACCTTTCCTGCTTCTGTTAAAGATATGGCGTTGTAAAACCTGGCGTCTTTGTAGTCGGCAGTTTCAGCATGCATGAAATAACTTGAGGCAATCTCGGCGTTACCCTGATCCAGGGCCCAGAGTCCCATCGTGTAATTATATTTCCCGCGGTAGTCGAGGGTGATATACGCAAGTTCGGCCAATAGTTCCAGCGCCTTGGTGACATTACCACGGTGGTAGTAAGCGTGCGCAAGGGAGGCTTTCAGGGCTTCGCTGTATTCAAAGTTCAGGGAATCGGAGGCGATCTCGTGTGCTGTTTTGATAAAAGTCGTGTCGATGGTTTTCGCATTCCTGATGCTATAGTTATTGAGCAGTGTAGCCGAATAGAGATTCAGATCTTTTTGCGCCAGGGGGTCGATGGAGGTGTTGATCTCCTGGTCGAAGAGTGTGGCCAGCGCCAGCGCGTTGCTGAGCACAGCAGGCGAAGGGTTATCGAAGATCTTGACCACCGAATCTGCGCGGATTGGGAGGTATTCCATGGCGGCCAGCGCGAGAAAATTTCCTTCGGCTGAACTTTTTGTCAGTGAATGCTGGCGCGCTTCATTAATGAAATACGTTGCTGAATCAAGTGCGTGTATTTTTCCGTAGGCAAAGCCCAGGTTGTTGGCCAGCGCCGCGGACGAACGCATTGCCTTCATTCCGGTTCGGTAGGATTGAATAGCAGGAAAGTATTTTTCTTCCCATAAATAAAGGTTCCCGTCATTTACCAGCGAAAATTCAGTGGGTCTCCTGCCATTGGCAAGTTCATAATTATAATGCGCGCCTTCAAAATTAATGCGTGACGACTTCATAGTGCCCAGTGCGTAGTTCGCCCGGTGGTTTTGAAACGCGTATTTACGGCTTTCCTCGTAAAAGGTTTGGGCGAGTATTTCATTGTCCTGCAGGATATACAGATCGGCGACATAATTATAGAATCCGGCCATACCGTGGTAGACGTATTGTCTCCAACTGGAATAAAAGACAAAGGCGAGCATTGCGATCAATCCGGCAAACCGGAAAGTAAAAAATGGCATGCGGTTCGGTTTGTATAGCAACTTATGCACTGGCAGGTTATCAGCCATCATCACCATAAAATTGGAAAAGATGTAGGTAAGGAATATTATTCCATAACCGGTATGGCTGAAGATTATAATATCCCGAACAATTTTCAGGGCCGCATCATTGCCATTACCCAGGAACTGACTTATGGTGATAAAACATATCGCGCCAAGGGCAACGTAAAAAAATGCACCCGTAGGTCTGAAAGACAAAA
>JBBDXJ010000288.1:0-77052 GCA_040902445.1 Cyclobacteriaceae bacterium
ACATGGCTGTCAAGCATTTCAAAGAACTAAACCTAAAAACAACGCAACGCTAGTGAATAATGTTCAATAACAACTTGTAACTATCTTTTGCATCTTCTCTGTTCATTCCCATCTTTCTTTTATCCGGGCCGCCTAACTGGGCGGTAAACATTGAAGCCTCGCCGAATGCCACAATTTTGCCTTTACCATGTTTCTTGAAAGCTCCTTGAGACCACCCCCGGATCTTTAACAATGGGGTATTATTGTGAAATCTCCAGGCGGTATCAGGCATCAGCATCATACTTGAGTTATTAAAAACTAAAATTGGATTTGCATCAGCAGGTATCAAAAATGCCTGACCTTCCGTATTGGGAATTTGTATCACGGATTCAGTACTATCCCTTCCTTTTGTAATTATGTTTTCAACAAGGGTCTTATTTGTCAATTTAAAATAGGATGGGTTAATAATGTCAAAGTTAAATCCGTTGTAAAATTTGAATCCAAAAACGGAAGCCAGTTCTTCCGCAGCACCGGCAAACGGCATGTGATCCGCAATCAAAAATAAACTTCCGCCATTATACACCCAGTTTTCGACCGCTTCAATTTCCTCTTTTGTGAATGCTGAGGGAGTAGGCAAAGTCCAGTTTTTTACATTGATCGCGTTTAATGGATTAGCAATCACAAGCACTTTTATATTCGCTAATTTCTTTTTATCAAATTCTCCTGCATATCCTTTGACCACATATCCATCTTTCTCCAGGATCCTCGCAAAAGGCAAATACCCACGATCTTTTGTATGACCACTGTGATGACCTTCGTCGATGAAAATCATAGAACCCTTGCCCGTTTGATAAATGGGATTTGGGATTACCGGGTTAAACATCGGATCAGGGACTTGTTGGGCAACCATTTGGCTTGCTGTCAGCACAAGGAAAATAAGGAGGATGGACGTTTTCATAACTCTTATTCACAGTTTTTTAGCCCAATTCAAAATTCTAACACTCTTGCCTGTCGAAACTGGTCACAAAATCAGAAGAAGTCACCAGCCATGAGATGCCTTCCATGGTGGATTGTCAATCCCCAGGTTGTCCTGACCCTTCCTTCATGTTCCCTCAAAAGCTTTTTTCAACTCCTTGATATCAAACTTCTTCATTTTAAGATATGCCTTCGTCACCCGCTCCGTTTTCGTTTTGTCTCGGTACCATCTCTTTAGAGATGGAAGAAAGTCCCTCTCTTTCAGGAGCTCTTTCAGGAGAGGGATTTAGGGTCAGGTGATGCCGCAGAAAATGGATTTCGGCCTGGGTAATGTCGAAAAATGCTTTATTAATTAGTTTGTTGTCATCTTCACAAAAAAAACAAGATCACCACCACCAGCAACACACCGCCCAAAAACAAACTGATCAATATCTGCGTATGGTATTTGATGTAAGCCTTCATCTCCTCTTCCTTGGGATCAAATTTCTTTTTCCTGAACTGGGGTTTCCGCGGAGGGATGATGGAATAGATCGCCATAAAAAGGAAGAAAAGGCATGCCCCGCCGAAGATCCAGATTACAAAACTACCCAGAGGGGCGAGGATAAAGCACGCGCTGAAACACAAAACAGTCAGTACAGCAAAAAAAATCGAAGGTGTTTTTCCTTTTACTGCAGGGGTTTTCATAACAGGAGCTTTTACTTCCAAAGGCGCCCACTAAAGATCGGAATTTTTACAGATTCTTCTCAATGAAATTCAACATCATCGTGTAAAGATGATGCTGCGTCTCAGCGCCCTGAATGCCGTGGTGTTTGTCAGGATAATAAAATGATTCAAACTGCTTGCCTGCGTTGATCAGCGCATCCTCCAGCACCATGGAGTTCTGGAAATGTACGTTGTCATCACCGGTGCCGTGAACAAGTAGAAATTTCCCTTCAAGCTTTTCAGCATACGTAGACGGCGAATTGAGATCATAACCATCTGGATTGAGCTGCGGCGTTTGCAAATAACGTTCAGTGTAAATGGTATCGTAAAATCTCCAGTTAGTGACAGGTGAAACAGCGATGCCCAACTTAAAAACTCCAGCACCCTTCGTCAACGCCAGCGATGACATGTATCCGCCATAGCTCCAACCCCAGATCCCGAGGCGATTTCCATCGACATGATCCAAAGACATCAGGTACCTTGCACCCGCCAGGTGATCTTCAAGCTCATACTTCCCAAGCTGCTTGTATGTCACTTTTTTGAATGCCTCTCCGCGACCACCTGTACCCCTTGGGTCAATAACAGCGACGATATATCCCCTCTGCGACAAAACCTGATGAAAATAAAAATGTTTCCCTGCCCACGAATTATCCGCCTCCTGTGAACCCGGGCCACTGTATTGAAAGACCATAACAGGATATTGTTTCGAAGGGTCAAAGTTTTGCGGTTTAAGGAAATACCCGTTCAATGAAGTCCCATCTACCGTTTTGAAGGTGAAAAACTCCTTTGGGATGACGCCGTGCTCCTGGGTATTCTTTATCAATCGCTCGTTGCGCTCAAGTACTTTTAGCGAAACATTTTTACTTGTCCTGTAAAGTGTTGCAATAATCGGATGCGCCGCACTCTGGTGGTGGTCAATGTAAAATTGAAAATCAGGACTCATGTTGATTCCATGTGTACCGGCTCCGGCTGATAGTCTGATCTTCCTCCTGCCGTCAAATGATACTGAATAGAAATGCCGTTCCAGCGGAGAAATTTCCGTGGAGGTATAATAACACGTTTTATTCTTTTCATCAAAGCCAATGAATTCAACGACCTCATAGTCGCCAGTTGTCAGCTTCCGCAGCAATTTTCCATCGAGTGAATACAGATAGAGATGTTTGTATCCCTCCGACTCACTCGTATGAATAAATTGTTTTCCATCGCTAAGGTAGGTCAGGTCATCGAGGACTTCGATATCAAAATATGTGTCTGTTTTTTCATCGAGTATCACCTCCGACTCTCCGGTGCTGGCATTTATGTGTAACAACAATAGATGGTTCTGAAGCCGGTTGAGTCTGCGTATGGACAATACATTAGGATCGGTCGTCCACTTAATACGCGGAATGTAAATATCCGGCTCACCTCCCGTGTCTGCCACGACCCTTTGCCTTGACATCAGATCGTAAAACCAGATCTGAACGGTTGAATTTTTCTCGCCCGCCTTTGGATATTTGTAGCGGTAATCAAAAGGATATAACCCCCCGCCCCATAATTGAAGATTGTATTCCTTCACCTGACTTTCATCAAAGCGGTAATAGGCAAGTTTCTTCCCGTCGGGTGACCACTCAAAGCCTACAACAAAACTGAACTCCTCCTCGTAAACCCAATCGGTAGTTCCGTTAATGATGAAATTGAATTTCCCATCTTCCGTAACCTGTTCTTCCATCATTCCGGAAAGCGAAACATAAAAGAGGTTGTTGTTGCGTACGAAAGCCACTTTGCTTCCATCGGGAGAAAACGTCGCATAGGATTGATGGCCCTTTGAAAGGGGTTGAAGGGATTTGGTCCCGAGATCATACACATAATAGGTTGCGACAAACGACCTGCAGTAGATGCTCTGGCTTTCGGTTTGCAACAAAAGTTTTCTTTCGTCGGCGCTGAAACTATAGTCGTCAATGACAATAGCCGTAGACAAGCCATCTCCATCCAGCAACGTCTGTGCGGGCTGACCGGTGATGATGTCGTACTTGATGATCTTGTTTTCGGATAAGGCGGTATAGTACTTGCCATCATTCATCCAGTTAATGCCGGTAACTGACTTTTCCGCAAAAGTATTGAGGATAGTAAAGTCATCCACCGATATTTTGTTTTGCGCAGAGAGAGCAGTGACGATGACCGAGAAAAAGAGAAAGAAGGACTTGAATTTATTCATAAGTGGTTGCGGTATGCTGGCCCAATTTTTACAATATTGTTGAATAATCAAATCGCTTTTCCGCAGAATGAAGGAATATGACATTATAATCATCGGCGGAGGTCCGATCGGGCTGGCATGCGGCATTGAAGCCAAAAAAGCAGGACTGACGTATCTCATCCTCGAGAAAGGGTGCCTCGTGAATTCACTGTACCACTATCCACTTAACATGACATTTTTCTCCACGTCCGAAAGGCTTGAGATCGGTGGCGTCCCCTTTATTTCGCACGGTCCCAAACCCAACCGCTTCGAGGCTCTTGAATATTACCGCAGGGTGTGTATGAGCTGGCAACTCAATGTAAGATTGTACGAAAAAGTAATTTCTTCAGAGGTCCGCAATAACATCCACCATGTCAAAACATTTAGGGGTGATTACCGCGCCAAAGTCGTCATACTCGCCCTGGGATTTTATGATCTTCCGTTCTTACTGAATGTGTCGGGAGAAGATCTTCCAAAAGTTCTGCACTACTACGATGAACCCCATCCTTATTTCGCGCAGAAGGTCGTGGTGGTGGGGGCTTCCAACTCCGCTGTTGATGTCGCCCTTGAAACCTGGCGCAAAGGAGCGCAAGTTACCATGGTGGTGAAAGGACAAACCATCGGCGACAAAGTAAAATACTGGGTGAGGCCTGACATCGACAACAGAATAAAAGAGGGGTCCATAAAATGTTTCTTCAATAGTGAAGTCCTTGCCATCACTCCGACAACGGTTGAAATAAAAACGCCGGAGGGAAAACAAATTCTTGAGAATGATTTCGTTCTGGCGATGACAGGCTATCAACCGCCATTCGAATTTATGGAGTCACTCGGCATCCGGTTTCACAACGATGAATACCATACTCCGATTTATGACGAAGTCACCATGGAAACAAATGTCTCCAACCTTTATCTCGCCGGCGTCGTATGCGGAGGCCTGAAGACGAATAAGTGGTTTATTGAAAATTCACGCGTGCACGCGGAAATGATAATGAAAAGCCTGAACCGGGATTAATGGATTAGAGGATTTCCACGATTAAATACCTCAAGTAACCCCTGCATCTTACACCTGACCATCGTGAATTTGCATTCAGCCCCAACAGGCCCAACGGGGCGAAATATATCAGCCCGGTGTCCAGTCCCTCCTGTCAAATGATTTTAGTCCACGGCCTAAAGGCCATGGCAATTGATTATCTTTTTTAAACAAACCTATTCAAAATAGAAACCACTTGGCTTTTATACCCACCGCCGAATAAATTCACATGCACCAACAAAGGATATAGATTGTACAAATCAAACCTTTCTTGCCAACCGGGCAACAAAGGATAAACCTCCTCATAATTCTCTAAAAATGTCGAATCAAATCCACCGAACAACTGCGTCATGGCCAGGTCAACTTCGCGATGCCCGAAATACACAGCAGGATCAATGAGACAAGGCTCGCCCTTCGAAGTGGTCATCACATTCCCACCCCACAGATCACCGTGCAGCAACGATGGATGCTCTTCCGGCAACAACAAAGGAAGCTTGCTGAAAAGAACATCGAATTTTTTTATTAATCCGGAATCGATCCTACCGGCATCCCTCGCCTTCTTCAGTTGTATCCGAAGACGCCGCTCAATAAGGAATTCCACCCACGACGACGATCTTTCATTAACCTGAGGAAGAGACCCGATGTAATTATCGAAATCAAGACCAAATTCATTGAAAATATTTTTATGTAAATCGGCCAGACCCAATCCCAGGTTCTTCCAATAATTCCGGCCCCGCCTTCCTCCGTCAACATACTCAAGCAAAAGAAACTGGAACGAACCTGAATTCCCGGCGTAAATTACTTCAGGCACCATCAGGGAATTTGATTCGCGCAATAGCGCCAGGCCGCGCGCCTCGGCAGCAAACATATCCGGAAACTTTTTGAGTTCATTCCACTTTATAAAATACGCACCACGCGAAGTGGTCAGTCGTCCGCCCTGGTTGATGCAACCTCCGCTGGCAAAAGAAAAACCTTTGATAGTTGAATTCGTGTGTGCTTCAACCTCCTGAACAATCGCCGAAGGGATGGAAGCGACCATTTTTATTTCCCTGAGCCCAGAACGATGTTAATACCCGCATAATAATTCCTCGGCATGGCTGCATTGTAATATCTGCCGCCAATGGCATTCAGGTCGTTTCCCAAACTGTAGGTCTTATTCAAGGCATTGTCGATCCCGCCAAAAATTTCAAATCTGTGAGACTGTTGAAAGGTGGCATTCCATCCAAGGCGAGCGCCGAGTAAGGCGAATGCGTCTGAATAATCTGTGTTAGCATCGTTTAAGGGAATCTCGTCAACATAATTAAATGTAAAATTGGCCGAAAACTTTTTTATCAGGTTTATATCCACTCCACCGGAGAAAATCCCGGGAGCCACACCCGTCAACGAATTCCCCGAATAATCCGCATCAAGCGGAACATATTCTTTAAATCGATAATGCTGGTAGGCATAACTCGCCCAAACCTTAAAAAATGATAAAAATTCTTCATCGTCTATAACATAGTACGACAGCAGGCCTTCGATTCCCTGCTGTGAGGTTTTTCCTGCGTTGACGAAATAATCCGCACCATCATCGTCGCGCTGTAAGACAATGGTGTTCCTTAACTTAAAGTCGTAAATCACAAGGTCATAATTCAGTTTACCCCCAACTAAATTCCCGCGCGCACCAAATTCAAGATTATTCCCGCTTTCCGCTTTAAGCGAATTGCTGAACGTGTTTGTTGACGGCCGGACTTCCGCAAGGGACGGAGGTGAAAACCCGTCGCTGTAACTTGCAAACACCGAAATTTCTTCCGAGAACTTTTTCAACAGAGCAACACGCGGAGAGAAGACCGCATCAAAATTGCGCGTCTGTTCCACCATAGGTGCTGGCTCCACCCTGATAAAGTTGTATTGTAGAAAGTTTACGCTTGCCCCAGCGGTAAGAAAAAAATTACCCGGGAGCTGAAAATCTCCCTGAGCAAAAATCAACCCTGCGCTGGAAGCAACTTCGTCTTTCAACTGAACCGTGTCAGCTCGTCCGGAAATATTGCCATACACGCCAATAGGTGATTTGAAATACTGGTACTCGCCACCGAATGTGATCTTTCCCACTGGTGACTGTTGATTGTTAAACAACTGGTACACCGTATGGGTCCTTAATCCGAGGTTGGTTTCATCGCGCGCCTCGTAGTTTCTTATCGTCGGATTTTCAAAGGCGGAAAACCCGCCATATACCCCGGCCGTGGTAGACCACCTGTTATTCCAGTCGTGATCGTAGATCAATCCGCCGAAAATAGTCTCGTTCGTCACCGCAGCCTTTGCCGCAACGGCGCCCAACAACGCTGATGGTGGCCTTGCCTGTTTCGGATTCGCCTCGTATTGCGTTTTATTCAATCCCCCTGGGGTTTCATAAAAAAGATTCGAAAAAATAATAGTGGAAGACAATGTGCCCTTACTACCGGCTCTGAATTTGACATCGGCATTCACCGCATTTCGCTTCAATGCAGTTTGTTCGCGATATCCGTCAGACTTATGATGGGCATACTGCAGACTGGCGCTGATGTTTTCACTCTTCACCTGGCCCCTGAGTAAATACCGCTGCAGCCCGTAGCTTCCCATCACCGTGCTGGCCTGGATCTGATCCTGTTTCACTTCAGGACTTTTTATCAACAACACCCCTCCAGTGCCGGCACCGTACAAACTTCCGCCGGGACCCTTGATCACTTCGAGCGTACCAATCGCACCAAAATCAAGAAGATTGAGGTACGTGTTTCCCCCTCCATCGGTGAAGGGCAAACCATTCCAGTAAGCTTTCACGTTTCGAACACCGAAAGGTGAGCGCAGCGAACTTCCCCGAATGGAAAATCGGTAACTCCCGGGAGACCGCTCCTCCATGCGCACCCCAGGAACAATATTCACCGCCGGCAGAATGGATGTATTGTTAAATCTCTGCAAGTCGTCAGCCTTGAGAAACCCAATGGACGCGGGCACCTCATTTAACTTTCGATTGGTTTCGTAAGCCTCAATTACAATTTCCTGCAACAACCTCGAAGAATCACCTGCAGTTTGCTGGGCGGACAATGAGGTGAATGAATGTATTGCGACAAGGGTAAAGATCAATCTCATAGCTGCAATACTATGGGAAAAATATATTTAAAAGAATAATTTTTTGACCGGGATTAATGCCTGAACCGGGATTAAGCAGATTAAGGGATGCCCCGATTGATTTTGGGATTTTGAAGGATTGCGCAGATGTTTTAGTGCATGGAAAATTCATTTAGAACCGCTCACTTTGAGAAATGCCATCCCGGGAATCCTCTAATCCCTTAATCCCGGTTCAGACAAATATCGATTCCACGGGTTTCGATTCCGGGAAGAATTCCAGCAACCGAAGCATTACCCGGTCGACCAGAGTATCCGGACAGGAAGCTCCGCTGGTCAATACAATTTTTACTGGAACCTTATCGGGAAGAAAGTCTGGTGTAGTGATTTTTTGTTTATTGGGATAATCAAAATGATGGATCTCTTTAGAAGATTTGATCTCTGATTCCGAATTAATAAAGTAGGTTGGAAATTTCCGGGCGCAGAGTTCCACAATATGCGAAGTGTTTGAACTGTTGTATCCGCCCACTACGATGGCGAGGTCGGCGTCCGTTTCCAGCAATTCATAAGTAGCATCCTGATTATCATTGGTGGCGTAACAAAGCGTGTCGCGGGTATCGGCGAAATGATCCCTGATATTTTCCATGCCGTACTTTTCTACCATGACCTGGCGGAAATAGTCAGCGATGGCCTGGGTTTCTGTTGCAAGCATCGTTGTCTGGTTTACAACGCCCACCCGTGAAAGGTCGCGGTCGGGTTCAAAAGCTGTTGAAAATCTGCCTTCAAATTTTGTAAAGAACGCTTCAAGGGATGACTGGCCAAGGATGTATTTTCCCAGACTGACAGCGTCTTCCATATCGCGAACAATAATGGAAGGCGCATCCTTTGCGCTACGCGAGAATGTTGCCCTTGTCTCTTCGTGCCCGGGTTTACCGTGAATGATGATAGTGTATTTGTCACCGCCCAGTTTTTCGGCGCGGTTCCAGACTTTTTCAACAAAAGGGCAGGTCGTATTGTACTTTTGTACCTCCGCCCCTTTGTCCAGCAAAAGATTTTCGATTTCCAGGGTGGTGCCGAAGGCTGGAATAATTACTATGTCTTCAGGGCGGATGTCGTCCCAGGGAATAAATTGGCGCCCATCTGTATCCGTGATGAACTTAATGCCACGGCTTTGGAGGTCACAGTTCACCTCCTGGTTGTGGATCATCTGACTTAAAAGGTATACCCTTTTCGAGCGGTTTTCCTCAAGGGCTTTATAGCTGATCTCGATGGCATTTTCCACTCCGTAACAAAATCCGAAATGCCGGGCGAGATAAAAAACCACAGGCCCGAAATCGAGCACCGAGGGAGCAAAATCCTGCTTCCGAAGGTCTTTTAAACGGCGGAGCTCTTTTATCCTTCCGGTTAATGACGACCGGTAATATGCGGGTATGTTAAACTTTTTAATGGCAGTAGTTTATCGTTCCTAACCACAAAATTAGGACGTTTGTTCAGGAATTAATGGGGTTCAAAAAAAAGATTGTATGCAGCCAGGGAGGCCGCATACAATCAGGCAGCTTTTGAAAGCTTATCTTCTCTTATGGTGTTTTTCCGGGGTTCTTTCTTTTCGACGTCGAACCACATGACTTCCACCAGATTTTTCTTGATGTACTTCAAAACTTCCATCACTTTTCCATCAGTTTTACTGCGAACATGCTCACCTTTTCTAAACAGTCTTCTCATATTTCAAATCAATTGTCTTACTTTCTGAATGCATAGTTGTATTCACTTTTCGGATTTTGTCCGTAAGTTCCCGAAAGAATGACCAACTCACCGGGTTTCTTATTTTTCATTAACTCATTAAAGTCTTTAACGGATTTCACCGGCTTATCGCTAACCCTGGTGATTATGAACCCTTCGCGGATATCGGTGTAGCGGGCAAGTTTTCCATTACCCAGTGACTTAACCATAATTCCATGTTCAAGGCCAAGTTCTCCAAGTACTTCTCCATCGACATCTTCTAATTCCATGCCCAGTGAAGCTACCGCCTCGCGTTCCTCGCGCTTAACCGGACCTGTTTTTCCTTCACGTGTTTTCAACACCACCGGGAAGGTTATTTCCTTACCACCCCTGTTTACAGTGATATTCACTTTATCTCCAGGCCTGCGGGTACCAATATACTCAATTAAAGCTGTGTTTGACTTAATCGGTTTCTGATCGATCCTCACCACCACATCGCCTTCTTTCAACCCCGCCTCTTTTGCAGAGCTCTGATCAGCAAACGATGAAATGAATGCGCCCGACGTAACTTCAAGATCGCGCTCGTCAACTAATTGCCTGTTAACTGTGGTGATCGAAACACCTAACCACCCGCGCTGCACCACGCCGAACTCAATCAGGTCTTCGACAATCTTGCTTACAATGTTGGAGGGAACCGCAAAACCATATCCGGAATATGATCCCGTCGGACTGGCAATAGCGGTGTTAATTCCAAGCAACCCACCCTGCAAGTTTACAAGCGCTCCCCCACTGTTTCCAGGATTGATGGCCGCATCTGTTTGAATAAAAGATTCAATTGCCGTACTGCCATTCTCGGTGTTTCTGTTTAATATATTGATGCTTCTTCCCTTGGCGCTGATGATCCCCGCTGTTACTGTGGAATTCAGATTAAAAGGGTTGCCAACTGCCAGCACCCATTCGCCAACTTTTGAATTATTGGAATCCACAAATGATAAAAAGGGCAGACCTTTCTCCTCGATCTTAAGCACGGCGATATCCGTATCAGGATCTGTTCCGATTACGCGGGCCTTGTACGTTCGGTCGTCATAGAGCGCCACTTCCACCTCATCGGCATCTTTAACAACGTGATTGTTCGTCACGATATATCCGTCTGAATTGATGATCACTCCCGATCCGGCACTCTGTCCCTGTTGGGGTCCCTGCTGGGGAAACTGAGGTCCAAAAAAATCCCTGAAGGCTTCGGGAACTTCATTCTGCCGTCTTCCCTGGCCTGAATAGGTAGACCGAATGTGAACCACCGCGGGCATTACCATTTCTGCTGCGACGGTAAAATCCAAAGGAACGGCTTTCCCTTCTTCGTCTACAGTATAGGTTACCTTATTTAAGGGTACACTGGTGGTATAGTTCCCCAATCCTTTACCATCACCTTCTTTGTCAACCCACTGGAAAGTAGCCACCGTCATGAGGCTGCCTAAAACGGCAGCCATAAATACTGATCCAAATCTTCTCATATGCTATTTTATGTTTTATTTTTTATTGATCCTTCATCGATTAACTGAATAATGCAAAAACCGGGCAAAAAATCACGGAAGAAATTTTGTCAGTTAATTCCGCGTAAAACGACGGTTTATTCATTTAAGTACGAAATGTTTCGGATTTAGGTTCGGATTTTTAAAAACAGTTTTTTCAGCGGCTGAATTAGGATAAGGATCGGGCAGTATTTGCCTGTTTAAGAAATTTTTTGGATCGCTCCGGAAACGAACCCATTACCGCAAACAGTGGTCGGCGATGGCCATTCCGGACTTATTTTCACTTCGGACCTTCCATGGCCTGACATCGGAATCCGATTGACCACCCATCTTGCTTCAAGCACAGGCCGCTGGCGGGTGTGCCAGAGCACAGCACATGTCGTTTTATTTAGCCGGATAAGACACAGAGAAATAAATCACCCCGGATGCGGTATTTATATACCGTCAACAAACTTTTCTCTTATCTAACGCATCCTTCAGGAGGAAAGAGGAGTTAATAGTCACGTAAGATCCCCCTGTGATGCAAGAATTATACTCAACCTGGCCGGACGAAACCAACAAAGACCATAAACGGTCAACTAACAGATTATTGAAACGCCTTCGGATCGCGTTGTTTATCTGGCTTGTCTCGTTCATCGTTACCGTCATTTGGTTTTCTTACTCGCCCTGATATTTCCTTTCCACTCCCGGCTCGTACTTTTTCAATACTTTTGCGCGATCAGGCAGGAAGCATGACAATCCCCGGGAAAGTAATTCTTAAGAAAGGAAAGGAAATTTCTGTTAAGCGGTCGCATCCGTGGATTTTTTCAGGCGCCATTCAAAAGCTCGAAGGACAGGTTACGGACGGTTGCTGGGTGGAGGTGACAGATTATAAAAATCAGACACTGGGATTCGGCCACTACCAGCACGGAAGTATCGCCGTGAGGGTGCTCTCCTTCAGTTCTGAACCGCCGGGCGAAACTTTCTGGACCACCAAAATATCCGGTGCGCTTGCGCTGCGAAAGAGCGCTGGCCTTCCTGATTCAACCACAAATGCCTTTCGGCTGATCCATGGTGAAGGCGATGGTTTGCCTGGATTAATTGCCGATTATTATGCCGGAGTTCTTGTGATCCAGGCGCACGACGCGGGCATGCACCTTGACCGGCACCGCCTTTCACAGGCATTTCAGGAAGTACTGCAAAACAACGTGACGGCTATCTACTATAAGAGCCAGTCAACACTTCCGGGAAAATTACGGGACACAGGAGCGGATGAATACCTTTTAGGAAACTCACTGCCACAGCATCTTATCCTTGAAAATCAAAACAGGTTTCTTGTCGATTGGCAGGAAGGTCAAAAGACGGGATTTTTTCTCGACCAGCGCGAAAACCGGAAATTGCTTGGCGCCTTCTCCCTCAATAAAAAAGTATTGAACACCTTTTGTTACACAGGCGGATTCAGTGTGTATGCGCTGGCTTCAGGTGCCAGCCTGGTGCATTCAGTGGATTCGTCGCAAAAGGCCATAGACCTTACTGTTAAAAATATTTCCCTCAATGGCTTCGACCCGGAAGAACATCGATGTTATGCAGAGGATACCTTCGACTTTCTAAAGGACAAGCAAAGTGAATACGACGTCATCATTCTCGACCCTCCCGCGTTCGCTAAACACCGCGATGCGCGTCACCAGGCTGTGCGCGGATATCAGCGCCTTAATGTTGAAGCCATCCGCGCCATCAGACCCGGTGGTATCCTGTTCACTTTCTCGTGCTCGCAGGTAGTCGACCGACAATTATTTTACGATACGATAGTATCCGCTGCCATCCAGGCGGGAAGGGAGATCAGCGTCCTCCACCACCTCTCCCAACCCGCGGATCATCCCGTTTCCATCTTTCACCCCGAAGGGGAGTATTTGAAGGGATTGGTGCTTTATTTAAGGTAGCCTTACAGATGCAAGGTTCCGGATGCCGGATGCCGGGTGCCAGGTGTTTCGTGGAAATTTGAATAGTGGTTCCTGGAAGATAGTCTCGATACTGCCCGAACCGCGGGAGTTTACGCCATATCAAAGTAACACGCCCCATCCGAATTCATACCCGAACCCGGCAACGGGCAACTGGCAACCTGCAACTATTTCATCTCCCCATAGTCCAGCGTAAGCTGCAACATTGCCTTTAGTCCTGTTAGCATGCCGCGTTCGTCGATCATAAAATCCGGAGTGTGGTGGGAGGGGGCTTTTGCCGCATCGATATCAGGAGGGAGCGCTCCGACAAAAAAGAACAGTCCCGGAATTTTTTCCTGGAAAAAAGAAAAATCTTCCGCGCCGGTATGTGGAGCAATGACCATTACATTTCCATCGCCCGCAGCTTTTTTCAAAGAAGGGACCATCTTTTCCGTTAATGCCACATCGTTGAAAGTGACAGGATAATGTGAACTGTAGGGTATCTCAACTTCCGCCGTGGCGCCAGATGCCTCTGCTGTTTTAGTCGCGATCTGCTTTACGCGATCGATCAACAGTTTTTCATCCGCAGTGCTCAGCGCCCTGAGCGTTCCCAACATCTCGACCTGCTCTGGAATAATATTGGATCGAACGCCGCCGTGAATAGAGCCGATTGTCACTACTCCGGCATTTTCTGTTATGTCAAGATTGCGGCTGATGATCGTCTGAAGATTATTGATAATTTGTGCGGAGACTACGATCGGATCTATTGACGACCAGGGAGCTGCGCCATGAGCCTGCCGCCCTCTGACGATTATCTTCATATCATTTACGCTGGCCATCAATCCGCCAGGCCGATAAGTTATTTTTCCAAGTTCTGTTTGCGAACTAATGTGTAATCCGAAGATCACATCGGGTTTCGGATTTTCGAGAACACCTTCTTTCACCATCAACTCGGCGCCTCCTTCTTCACCTTTCGGCGAACCTTCCTCAGCAGGCTGGAAAATAAATTTTACAGTGCCCTTGAGATCTTTTTTCAAGGACGACAAAATTTCCGCAACACCCATTAGTATCGCCATGTGTGTATCATGACCGCAAGCGTGCATCACGCCTACTTCCTGGTCGTTGAAAGTGGTGCGCTCTTTCGATGCAAAAGCAAGGTCATTGCGCTCAGTTACTGGCAGAGCATCCATGTCTGCCCGTAGTGCGATCACCGGCCCGGGCTTTGCGCCTTTGAGAAGTCCAACCACGCCGGTGTGTGCAACGCCAGTCTGAACTTCGATGCCCAATGAGCGTAGATGTTCGGCAATTTTGGCCGCGGTGTTTTTCTCCCGGTTGGAAAGTTCGGGGTACTGATGAAAGTGTCTTCGCCATTCAATCAGTTTTGGCTCAATTGCTTTTGCCATCTGATCGATCTTGCTCTGTAGTTTAGAATTTGTTTGGGCCTGAAGCGCGGAGAAAAAACTGCATACAATAACAGTAACTAAAAAAATTTGTCTCATCTCTGATATTTTACTGATTTAAGGGACGATGGTAATCATTGTATCGCTAGTGAATCCGCTGGTGGTTAACATCCTTTTCGCAGTCGCCAGGGTTTTTACGGTTACCTTTCCGTCGCCGTCAAGATAGACAAAACAACCTCCCTGCAAAAATGGTCCTCCAAACTTTCTAAAGGGACATGACGTCCCCTTTAGGGGATTTAGGGGTTGGTTTTTGACTGGGCTTTTTGTTATATTTATCTTCCTAACACCTGAGGGCATGAGACAAAAACTACTATTGGTTTGCGTATTGGCCGTATGCACCATTACCCACGCGCAAAAAGCATCCATAAAAAAAGTTGAACTGGCCGGAGAAAAGATCATTGTTCATTATGATCTTGAAGACAGCAATCCCAGCAACGAATATCAGATTCAGCTCTATACTTCACAAAGCAATTTTGCTACCGCCCTGACAAAAGTTTCAGGTGACGTCGGCAACGAGGTCAAACCCGGTTACGATAAAAAGATCGAATGGAAAGTGCGCGAGGAACTCGGACCCTTCAAAGGCCGACTGGCATTGGAGATCCGCGGACGCATGTTCATGGCCGTAGCGCGCATTAACAGTATATCCGCAGGAGATAAATTCAAGCGCGGAAAAAGCGCGCTGGTAAATTGGAGACCTGGGAATACCAATCCGATCAACATTGAATTGCTAAAAGACGGAGATCCAGTCAAAAGCGAGCTCAACCAACCGAACAACGGTGCTTTCAACCTGTTCATTCCCCAGCATAGCAAGGTCGGTAAGGATTACACTATCCGGATAACGGACACAAAGAACACCGGTGATTTTGTGATTTCACAGCCCTTTGCCGTGACGCGCAAGGTGCCTTTGGCGCTTAAAGTGTTGCCGGTTGTCGCAATAGGTGGAGCGGTGCTATTCCTGGGTGGAGGAGGCACAACTAAAAAGCCAACAGGCATTGAAGATCCTCCGGAGCTACCTTAATGATCCTGCATAAAAATAAATCCCCATGCTCATGACGAGATTTTACAGTTTCATTTTTGTCCTAAGTTTGTCAGCCCTGAATGTCGCGAATGCACAATGGCAGGCTTTGAACGGACCCCCTGGCGCAAATGTCAGAGACATGGAAAAAGTCTCCGGGGGCGCTCTGTACATCGTGTCTAATCTTCAGTTATTTCAAACGGCGAACAATGGCGATACCTGGCAACAAGTTACTGTTGAATCCCCCGCGAACCTGGGGCTGGAAGGAATCACTTCGGACGGTGCTGGAAATCTATATGGCGTAAATTATTCTCGGTTCTATAAATCCACAGATGGTGGATTGAATTGGGATATGCTCAGCACAGATGGTGATTTTTATGGTGTTTATGATCTGCAATTTTTTGGTCCTGATAATTACATTGCCATTTATGGGTGGAATGGCGTTTATATTTCTACCGATCAGGGGAGTTCCTGGACTAAAATATTCAATAAAGGGCCTTTTGATTTAAAGGCCAATGCAGCAGGTGATATCTTTATTACCGCAAGTAACGACGCCAACACGGAAGGACAAATTTTGCGGTATCCCAATCCTGGTACAGGAGGAGTGTGGAATTCTTCAAATTGGCAAATCGTCTATTCGACCACCGCATCCTATGGTTATGATCTAAGACTTTTGTTAGATGGCGCTTCGAGAATTTATGCAGCCGTTTCCAATGATATTATCCTGTCTTCCAACAATGGAACAAACTGGTCTTCTATAAAGAGCAACATTGTCGAAACTTATTTTTATGGTGTTGTGTGGGGATTATCACCTAATGGAACCGTATTTTTTACGAATGTTGGAGCTTCCCCGTCCAAAATTTATTCCACTGCCAATCAGGGTGGAGCCTGGACCTCCATAACTTCACCGACTGATGCGTATGGCTCCCAGCCAACCCGGATTTCTTTCAGCTCTGCAACCACAATTTTTTTGGGTTCAGACGGCGACGGTGTTTTCAGAAGTGATAACGGGGGCGCCGCCTGGACGATGAAAAATTCAGGCCTTAAATTAGGCAATGGCCGAAATGTAGAGGTTGCCAATAATGGCAGAATTCTGTATTTAAATAATTATCGCCAGAAAGGTTATTGGACATCCACTGATAACGGCGCTAACTGGGTATTTGTCGGCATTGCTGACTATGCTCAAAGTCTGTTAAAACTTTCTGATGGGAAAATACTCCTTTACTCCGGAGGTCCTGTTTACCAATCTGCCGATAACGGAGGAGCATTTACAAAGATTGCCGATAACTTCGTGAATGTCATGGTGGAAGATGCCGGTGGAAATTTATTCGGGGGTGATTACAATGTCATTTATAAATCTATTGATAAAGGGGATAACTGGACAGATCTCTCATTGAGCGTTACCGGATTGCCTTCACAATACTACAGCTATAATATAGCGGTTGATAACACGAACGCCCTCTTATTTGTATGGGTGTATGATTACGGCGATGGAAAACAAAAGATTTTCAAAATTCCGGTTGCCGGAGGTGCCGCTTCAGTAATTACCAATGAGCCATGGATGGATGACGGCAATGGTTATATCAATAACATGTTTTTATCCAATAATAAACTGTATGTAGCCGAATACAATTCCTTTTATGAATCAGCAGATCAGGGCACAACATGGAAAACCATTGCTTTTTCAGGAGAACGCGTTTTTCCAATTGATGGCGGGTTGTGTGTGAGCCGGAATGGAGCGCTTTACGTAACGCAGGATGGAGGAAAATCCTGGAACAGCAGCTCCCTGCCCAACAACAGATCCGTGGTGTGGGACATGGTGCCTATTACGGGCGGGTTCTTGGCCGCCGCCACAAATTCACCCGCTCTGAAATTTACCGGGCAGCTTATTGTTCCCGTCGATCAGCTCCCCCCGTATATCGATTTTAACTGGCAGCCGATTGATGGACCTTTCGGAGGTGAGGTGAGAAAAGTATTTAGTGATGGCGCACAAAATTCCTATGCGCTTTCTTTTGGCAGGCTTTTCAAAACTTTTACATTTTCTACCTGGCAAATACCTTCCACTCTGGAATATGTGAATGATGTTATCATAGATAAACCAAATAATACCATCTATGCTCTTCATTACAACTCCCTGTCTAAATCTACAAATGGGGGCGCCTCATGGTCAACGGTAAATTCCGAGAATATATCCTGCAGGCAAACTCTCATAAGATGCACCAACGGCGTTATAGCAATGGGGACAACCTGCGGGGCCCCGTCCATATATGTTTCCGCGGATGGTGGTGTAACTTTCGGTAGTGCAAAATTAACACTTACTAATTCAAGTTATTACAAACTTTTAACCAGTTCGGTTAGCAGTGCAATTTTTGTCAACACCTATGACTATTCCAGTCAGGTGAGGAAATTAATGAGAAGCACAAATAGTGGCGCTTCATGGTCGGAAGTTACCATTCCCGATCCAAATTTTGATCAGATCACCGCGGATAACAATGGAAACTTATACATGTGGCAGGGATCTGGTTCAACTATCTATAAATCTTCTGATGACGGGAATACCTGGGCAAATTTCACTGGTAACTTAAGTGGTGGTTATATTGACTTCCGCGCTGAGGCGTTTACGTCACCTTCTGGCGCCTTCCTTCTCATTGGCTACAACTATGCACAGCAAAAAAGAGGCTTCTGGAAAACAACCAATAATGGTGTCAACTGGACCTTCATTCCTACGGACTTACTGCTGTTCCATAGCCTTGCCTTGGTCGGAACAAGGATTGTTGGCGGGACACAAGAAGGTCTGTTTACTTCTGATGATGAGGCAGTCACCTTTACTGAAAGGTCTCACGGGATTAGTGTATCAAATATTTCCGATCTGGAACTTATCAATCCTTCCCAGATGATAGGCCTTACCCATGAAACGGGAAGTTATGTTACAACTAACTTTAATACCTGGCAAAAAAAGGATTTAGATGCAGACAGGTTTTTGGAAAACCCGGATGGAAGCTTGATCGCCTATAACTACAGCAATGTCCACAAGAGTTCCGATAACGGGCTGACATGGGCCCGGCTCGGATCTTCCGTATCGGGTATTGGTCATTTAGCAACTGCCAATGGGTCCTTATATTTCAATGCATATTATAATACAATAAAGTATACAAATGACTTTATAACCTGGAGTGATTTAAATGTAACGGGCTTGCCTGATAATTTTTACTTGGAGAGTATTGCCGTAAATCCATCTGGATTTGTTTTTGTTATACTCTATAACTACAGCAGCAATGCTTATGAGCTTTACCAGATCTTATTTGGCGCGGCGGTAAAGTTTAATCAAGCAACAAACCCAAGAAGTTTGACGTATAGCTATTCGGATCAAAAAATTATTTTGTTTGATGGAAACGGTTTGATCTTTGAGACCACTGACGGCTCAAGCTGGATAACCCGATCAGCACCCAGCGGCAACAGTCTTATCATAGCCGAAAAGGGGTATTATTTCATTCAGCAATACGGCGGCACCCTATGGCTTTCGCGCAATCAGGGGCAGACATGGCAAAGTGTTGGATTAGGTTCTTATACGGGAGATACTTATTTTCAGGATGTCGTCATAAATGAGTTTGATGGATATGCCTATGCCGCTCTGTATAATCGCGTCGTCCATAAAAGTGCTAACATCGTCATCCCCGCGGAGACAGTTGCTCCCGTATTGCAAGCTTTAAATCCCGTCAATAACGCGACGGCTGTACCCGCAACTACAAAATTAAGTTTAACATTTAACGAGGCGGTGAAAACAATCGCTGGTAAAAAAATAAGGATACTGGATGATGCCAACCCCCTGAGTCCGGTTGAAGTCATTGACATCAGTGCCGGGGTTCAAAATGGCAAAACTTTCACCTTTACCCCGGCGACTGCGCTCATTTATGAAAAAATTTATTTTGTCATAGTCGAGAGTGGTGCCTTCACGGATATCTTCGGAAATCCATTCGGGGGAATAACCACTAGCTCAGGCTGGCGATTTACAATCCAGGTTGAACCCGATGCGATCAAACCCACTATTAACTATACCCTTGCTAACCCCGCTTTCATCAATGGCGGAGTAAATAAAATTCAAATCACTGTAACTGACGAAGGTGGAAGCGGTGTAAATGCGGGATCTGTGAAACTCCGCTACAGGGGGATCATGGCTGAGGGAGTACCGGCAGAAGCGCTCATGTCTAACCCCAGCGGAAATACTTTCGAAGTCACAATACAGAATTCCTGGTTGGATGAACTGGGGCTTGAGTTCATAATTGAGGCCCGGGATAATCAGGGAAATATCCGGTATTCGCCAGAGGATGGTGTAACGAATGATGATTACCACAAAGGCTACATTGCTTTCCCTGAAACAGCCAATCTAACGTTACCTTCCGGCGTAGTTGGGTCTGGAGGTGCAAAGGAAAATTATCGGATTTTCAGCATCCCTCATAAACTGACTAATGCCAGCATCAATACACAGTTCAGCGAAATAATTTCGGGAACGCCCGGCACCGACTACCGCATTCTTAATTATAATACCGACACAGAAGCATATTCGGAATATCCCGGCCTGTCGACTATTACACGTGGAAGCGGCTACTGGATCAACACCAAAAACTCCGCCACCATAGCTATCGAAAACGCAAGTACCCCGGAGAATTCAAAGGAGCAATTATTTTCTTTTACGCTTAAACCCGGATGGAACCAGATCGGAAATCCATATCCATTTACGATCTCATGGAATGCAGTTAAAGGAAGCAATACCAACATTGGCGTATTGAAAAGTTTTAATGGAAGTGGTTGGGCGGATGATGACAAACTCAACCCTTTTGAAGGTGGATTTGTTTTGTTTAACGGAACCGCCAACATTACAGTACCAGTGCCGTTCTCGGCGAAAACTACTTTGGGAAGGACAAACGATGATGTTGAATTGGATTTCGAAGGGGGATGGTGGCTTCCCCTGCGGATAGAAAACTCCAGGATTCACAGCCTCGGCGGCGTGGGCATGCATCCGGAAGCCGTCCATTCTTTCGATCAATTTGACGATGCAATGCCTCCGAAGGTTTTTGATATGCCGGAAATTTCGTTCCCGCATACCGAGCATTTTGTTAAAAACTTTACACGCGATGTAGTGCCCCCTCAGGATGAATACACCTGGAATTTTACGGTCCATTCCGGTGAAGATGCAGCGGTGCTGAATTGGGATATCAACGCGGTGAAGCTCCTGGCAAACGAAATGTATCTTTTTGACGAGCAGGAACAAACATTAATAGACATGTCGGAGGAAAACAGTTGCGCGATTCCTCCTCAGAAATCCGGCGCGTTTAAAATATATTACGGCATTAGCAGGGAGAAGATCAAACCCTCGAAAATTGTTCTCGGAAAACCGTACCCGAATCCGTTCACGCAGCAATCCAACGTAAGCTTTACGCTGCCGGAAAATAAATCAGGTGCTTACAATGTCTCCCTGAATGTCTATGATATGTTGGGAAGAAAAGTTGCCACCCTTGTGCAGGGCGAATACAGTTCCGGTTTTTATACTGGAGTGTGGCGTCCGGAACCCGGCGAGGTGAACTCGTCCCTGTATTTTTACAGGCTGACAGTTTCTGATAAGACTTCAAATATTGTTTTGACTGAAAAGATCATTACCCAAAAATAAATTTATGAAAACATGCCGGTCTTTTTTCATGACGGTGCTTGTTTTTGGCCCTGTTCTCCTTTGGGCTCAGAACGTAAACACGCGTACCAATGATTTCGAGGTAGACTTCAGCGATCCCAAAAAGCTGGCGAATACCACTATTCCAGTGATCAACTGGATTGCACCTGTGCCTGAAACGAATTATGCACAGGAGATGAAATTTAAGATTCAAATTGAAATCGAGTCCGACAAACCACTGAAGAACATCATTATCTACATCAAGGAAAATGAGATCACCAGCAGCAGAGGAATGACCACCGTAAAACCCGAAGCCGGTCAGGAGTTAAAGATGATGGTGGAAAAAACTTTGACGCTGATGGAAGGCGAAAACCTTCTCGAGGTTGTGGCTGAAAATGTCGACGGCCAAAAAACCATCAGCCACCGCAAAGTGCACATCGGAAGCACGAGTCTTGCAGATGCCGTTCGACTCGATCGCACCGATTATGCCGTGATCTTTGCCACAGATCAGTACGATCATTGGGGGGATCTGGTCAATCCGGTTTTCGATTCAAAGGCCATTGCAACAGATCTGACAAATATGTATGGATACAAGGTGGAGATGGTTGAAAACGCAACGCAGGACGTCGTGCTGAAAAAATTGCGTGAATACGCCGAGAAAAAATATAAACCCCTTGACCAGGTCTTCATATTCTTTGCAGGTCATGGCACGTACGATCAAACCTTTGGTGAAGGTTTCGTCGTGACCCGTGAATCGCAGGTAAACGACGTGGGGAAAACTTCCTATCTGTCTCATAACCGCCTTCGATCCATCGTCAACAACATTCCCTGCGATCACATTTTTTTAGCGATGGATGTTTGCTTCGGCGGAACGTTTGATGCGGTACTGGCATCATCGCGCGGTGGAGAAGAAGAAGTTTACCGCGAGCAGAACAAAGCTGAATTCATTACCCGGAAACTCACATACAAAACCAGGCGTTACCTGACTTCAGGCGGTAAAACCTATGTATCTGATGGTATTCCTGGCAAACACTCGCCCTTTGCAAAAAACTTTATCGAAGCCTTGCGTTCGCGCGGAGGACGCGATGGAATTCTAACACTGCCTGAACTTTATTCATTCGTGGAGAGATTAAAAAATCAACCGCGTTTCGGAGAGTTTGGGGACAATGCACCGGGAAGTGATTTTATTTTTGTGCTAAAGTAAAAGCCCCTTCTCGATATCAGAAAGGCAGGATTTGATCCTGTCTTTTTTGTTTTAGTAGTTGGTCGTATGTGTAAACCTCCCATTTCCTTCTAAGCAGATGAACAAAATCATAAGCAGATCCCGCGGGGTACTTTATCTACACACGTTGAAAATAATTGTCTCCGGTTACAATTCTATTGTTCCCCTTATAGACCTTAAAGCCGACTAATCTCCGGAAGCCCCAGAAATCAGGGCTTTCGGAAGTTTTTGTTTTGCCGTTCACTCGGATTTAAGCGGCCTTTTAATTAGTTTTATTATCCCTAACCCTGATGGTATGAGAAATGCGTTAATCCTGGCTTTTGTGCTTGCGGCTTCTATAGTGCAGGCGCAGAAAGCTTCTATTAAGAAAGTCGAACTCGCCGGCGAAAAGATCATTGTGCACTACGATCTCGAAGACAGCAATCCGGCAAACGAATATCAGATCAACCTTTATGCTTCGCAAAGCAATTTTGCCACAGCCCTCACGAAAGTGAAAGGAGATGTCGGCAATGAAATAAAAGCAGGCTCAAATAAAAAAATTGAGTGGAACATCCGGGAAGAGCTTGGTCCATTTAAAGGAAAGTTGTCTCTCGAAATAAGAGGAAGAATGTTTGTGCCGATAGCCAAGATCAACAGCATCTCTGAGGGCGACAAATTCAAACGCGGCAAAAGCCACACACTTACCTGGAAGCCTGGGAACAGCAATCCTGTTACCATCGAGTTGTTGAAAGGTGATCAACCGATCAGCACACAAAATAATCAACCCAACAATGGATCGTATTCTTTCTTTATTCCTCCCCATACCGTGGTAGGAAAAGATTACTCCATACGCATTACCGATACCAAAGACGGAGAGAACGCCACTAACTCGCAACCTTTCTCGGTGACAAGAAAAGTACCCTTGTTGCTAAAAGTGCTTCCCATCCTTGCTGTTGGGGGCGCGGTGGCGGTGCTGGCAGGTGGCGGTGGTGGCAGTGGCGACCCGGGAACAGGAGGTAACGGTAGTGCCGAAATCATTCTTCCTGATTTTCCCTGAGAACTGATCGTTAGTAAGTATTTAAAACGTTTTTAAGCCCTGGAGATATGAGATTACGATTACTTTTTCTACCTGCTTTGTTTCTTGTTCTGAACCTGCAAGCTCAAACGCCCGTAATAAACTGGATTAAAAAAAATGGTCCGCTGGGAGGAGAAATAATGGATATAGAAGTGGATCCCTCCACCGGTAAGATCTTCCTCCTGGATGCTGACAACAGACCTTTTGTTTCCCTGGACAGCGCTGAAACGTGGCAAAAACTTGTGGTATCAGCTGATAACAACTACTTCAATGATATTGAAATAACGAATAACGCCATCTTCTTCGTCGGAGGTTATAACTTGTTGGCTTCCGTAGATGGTGGAGCAAGCTTTCAGGAAAGAATGACGCAGGTTAGTCCTTACTCGGATGCGCGTCGACTAAAGCGCATGCCCACCAGTGGGAACCTGGTCGTTCTTTCGTATGGATCGATCTACACTTCCAGCAACAATGGCGAAACATGGACGCTAAGGAACAGTACTGTGCCCAAAGCTGATCGCAGATATCTGGAAGTAAATGCAGTAGACCAGATATTTATTCTCAATCAAAACGCCTCATTTGAAACCCGGCCTTTCCGGTCTACCAATAGCGGTGTTAGTTTTTCTGAAGTATCGACAGGCATTCCTGCCGGTCACCAGGTGCTTGGTGTTTACGGCGAAAACAATGGAGCTAAAATTTATTGTATCACCCCAACGAACGTTTTTTCCTCCACCAATGGGGCAAGTTGGGCTAGTGTGAAAACAGGCATCACGGATGCAACGATTAATGATTATGGTTCTTATAACAATGCCATTATCGAATTCTCCGCCGATGGCCTGGGAATGTTTTTCATTGACAACGTTAATAAAAAGCTGTATTCGAAAACGCTTGCGGCTGCTACCTGGGAGGTTCAGGCTACAGATTTTCCATCGGTATCGCTCAGTGTATCATGTGCAAGCGCTAAAGATTATCCGGGAGCAATAACATCCACCGCTTTTTTTGGAACGCCATCCGGAGTTTTTAAAACCACTACAGGAGGCGCTTCCATAACGGAAAATAATATCGGCATTGCCAGTGTTCAAGCCGAACAAATCCTTGCAGACAATAATAACTACCTTTATATAAGGACCAACTCGCTCGGATTACTCAAATCACAGGACGGCGGAAATAACTGGGCAAACGTTCCGACGCTCTCTTCAGACATCCGATATTTTTTTGCGGATGACGATGGATACCCACTATACGCAGTTGTCGATTATAATATTCTAAAGAGATCCTATGATCAGGGCGCCTCCTGGAATGAGATTTCTCCTTTGGGAGGCTTTATATGGGCAGCCTCTCCTGGCGATGGCCAGGTTTTTGGCCTGGCACACACGAGTTATCCGATCGGTCTTTATTATTCGGCGGACAACGGCTCCACATGGACTGTCAGCCCTGTTGCTATCACGGGCCTGCCGGCGCAGTTCTCCCTTGACGAATCGAAAACAGCTTTTGCATCTTCTAACAGGATGATTGTAAACCTGTGGGACTATTCACTTTCTGCTTATGTGTATTACAAAATAGATTTCACATACAATGCCAGTAACGTAATCACGGCAGCAGCCGCAACGAAAATAACAACTATCCCAATTCTTTTCGATGATATTAACAAGGTCGCAGCAGCGAATGGCAAATTTTATCTTTTCGATAATTATTCGGCTTCCTCGGACAGGGTAGCTATTTCCTCCGATGGTGGAACTTCATGGGTAACCCGCACAGTTCCGGCAACCAGCGATTTCTTTAGGGCAAAAAACGGGTATCTGTTTTTTGTTGACGGAGGTTCTAAAAAAGTTCATGTCTCACGGGATGACGCTGCAACATTCATTGAGACTACTTTACCAGCCACGCTGAATGTTTATAATCTGAATGATATTACTATTGACAATAATGGTTATGCCTATCTGACTTTTTATGGCGATTATCTCTATCAAAGCGCAAACACCATCGTGCTGCCATCGCCGCTGACCGATCTGAAGGAGATAGGGAAGACAGCTACTGCAGTTGCCCTGGATTGGAAGGATCTCAACAGATACGACCGTGATATTGTCATTGAAAGGTCTGCGAACGGCATCGACTTTGTTATCGCTGGCCAGGCGAGCGGTTGGAACACCTGTTATGGCTCCGGAAACAGAGGATATTTTGTAGACCAGAACCTCCAGGCTGGCACCACCTATACCTATCGTGTCAAAGCAAAAAATGCTGCTGGAACATCCGCGCCGACATCCACGATTTCCGTCACAACTACTGCGGCATGCGCCCAGACCATTCCTGAGAACCGGAGCTGGAGTGCCCTTAATGTCGGAGGTGGCGGATATTCCGTTCTCGGTGCCCCGGTAACAGTGGGCATTAAACATCTTGGTGGCGGGAAATATCAGATCAGCAACCTGTCGTTAAGCCTGACTGGTTCTGCGGAGATATCAACATTTTTTGAAAGTTGTGGGCAGACTGTGGTAGGCGAACCTGGCAATGTCAATCCGAATGGAAACGGCACGTGGAACGGAACAACGCTCACATTAAAATGGCGGTCCTGTAATGACAACAAAACTGAAACCATTTCCCTCTCGGTGAATCCGACAGATCCCATTCCTGCAAAACCCGCATCGCTTCTGGCGTATGTGGTTTCCAACACCTCAATAGAAGTAACGTGGACATCCGCCTATTACGAAAAGAGATATTTTCTTGAGCGGTCGTTGAGTGCGGCTTCAGGCTTTACTCAAATCGCCACCATAGACTATCCCGGAACAACTTATACGGACAGCGATCCCACCCTGAGCCAGGGAACTACTTATTATTACCGCATCAAGGCGCTGAATGCAAACAGTACCCCGGATCCATCGCCCTATTCTGATGTTGTGTCCATTCCGTTTAACAAGCCAAATTTTGTAGTCGCCGATAATGCCATCACGAATTTCAGCGGTTCGGCAACGTTGGGCTCTATCTGGGCCGATTTTAACAACGACGGTCTGGAAGACTATCTGACCATGCAATACGATGCGGCAAACGAGCTGACAAAACCAATGATCTTTAAAAATCTGGGAACCGGAGATTTTGAGCAGATCCTGCCAGATATCGGTGATGTGCCATACTTCCTCCCCTCCGTCACAGATTACGATAATGATGGCTATCCAGATCTTGCACTCAGCGGCGATGAAGTCCGCGTGCTGGATATTTTCAAGGGTAATGGCGATTTTACTTTTTCAAAGATTCCTTCAGGCCAGCTTGGAGACCTTGCGATCATTGAAAAGGAAGTTGCAGCGTCCTCCTGGGCAGACATTAATAATGATGGTTTACCGGACCTCCTCCTTCTCAACGGGGAAGATGGAAGTTATACCCTGTACAGGCAAAATGTCAACAACTCCTTCACGAAAATCTTACAGGGCCCACCATCCCAGGACGAACCCCTTCTTGCCGTATGGGCGGATTATGACAATGACGGATACCAGGACGTGCTGATTGGCAACCTCGATGGCGCCGGAGGTTTATACCATAATAATGGTAACGAAAAATTTACCAAGATCACAGGAAATGGTTTTGATGGGGCCAATTATTTTTCCGCTGCGTGGGGCGATTATAACAATGATGGGAACATCGATCTTTTTTGTGGCTCGGTTGCATCCAACGCTCTCTATAAAAACAATGGAGATGGCACCTTTACAAAAGATGTGAGCACCCTGATTTCAGAGGCAAATTTTGCCACCAGCGCGGCATGGGGCGACTACAATAATGATGGTTTCCTCGACCTGATGACCGTCAGTCTTCCCTTTAACGCATCCCAGTCACGCCTTTTCCTCAGGGACCCTTCGGTAACGAGCAGTGTCGTATTTAAAAAGATAATCACGGAAAAGATCAATGACCTTTCGGTAGCCCACTATAGTGTTGCTACTGCCGACCCTGACCAGAACGGCCAGCTTGATCTTGCCATGTCTGCGTTCGTCTTTGATGATTCCAACGATGGAATTCTTCCTACTGAAAATGCCTTTTTTCGGAACAATAATACGCTCGCGAACTGGAGTGAAGTGAAACTTAATCCCACGACCGGAAGCACCGAGGGCCTGGGGGCCAGAATTACACTTACGACAGGTGGAACAACGCAGACGCGTGAAATCGCTTCTGCATCCTCTCTTGTTTCGAGAAGCAGTACGACAGCCCACTTCGGCCTGGGATCGGCCAGCAGCATCACAAACATCCAGGTGCGGTGGCCGAACGGCGGTGTTCAAAACTATCCGCTTCCCCCGATCAATCAGGTCCTCGTGATCAATCAGGATGTTACCGGCCCTGTCATCTCAACAAAAACGCCGGATCACAATGCTACCGCGGTGGCAACCACGACAACGCTCACCATGGTGTTTGATGAAGAACCCTTTCCTATCGGCGGCAAAATAATCGAAATAACAAAAGTAGGAGAATCATCGCCCTTTACCTCCGTGGATGCGAACAGCGGAACAAAAACGAGTAGTCAAATAGCGTATACGCTCCCTGTTGAACTCCAAGGTGAAACCCAGTACCGGGTTACAATAGAAGCCGGCGCTTTCAGAGACCGATGGTTAAATCCTTCAGTGGCGGTTGGACCTCTTGAATGGAGATTCACCACGGCAGCGGCAATCGATGTTACAGCGCCATCAATTACCTTTACACCACCAGCTTCGCAAGCAAAAGGTTTTGGTACCGTGAGCCCAACCATAACAGTAACGGATAATATCGGTGTAAATACTGTTGTCCTGTCAATCAGAAAAATCTCTGGCTCATCCTATACAGAGGTGGCAGCCACACCAGTCGCCGCCAACAGTTATTCCGTCACGCTTTCTGAAGGAACTCACTTCGATGCAATCGGAGCAGAATTTTTTATTACAGCTACAGATCTTGCTGGCAATAGCAAACGAGACCCTGCTGACCCGAATGCCACGCATAAAGTTTACATAAGTTATTCCGCTGCCCAGGCCGCAATACCCACCTCCAGTTTAGGACTGGGAGGAACAAAGGCTGGTTGGAAGGTCTTTGCCATTCCATTTGAAATTTCTTCACCCAATAATGGATTCACTGCGATCTTCAACGAACTTTCTTCAAAGACGAATAAAACTGATTACCGCTTAATAACTTATGGCACTCTAACAAAATGGTCCGAATACCCGGAAGCATTTTCTACCCTCAGCAGAGGCGTTGGGTATTTTATTAACATCAAAACTGACCCGGGGGCAATAGGTTTATTCGACCTTACCGCTCCGTCAAACCACAGGTCAAATTTATATCAGATGAATCTGAAGGTTGGCTGGAACATGGTTGGCAACCCATACCTGACACCAATCTCCTGGGATGATGTAAGCGCATTAAACGGACTTTCCGCAGCGGAGGCACAACTCAAAACATATTCCTCAACAGGATACTCCAATGATCAGACGCTTGGTCCTTATGAAGGCGGCTTCGTCAATATTACCACCGCGAAAACGATTCTTATCCCTTTCCAGGGCCAGACATCGTCCGGTGGCAGAAGGGGGGTGCCTTCTCTGGGTGATGATATCAGCGCTGAATCGTGGGCGCTTCCCATGACCATCCGCCAGGAAGGATTGATCTATAATCTTGGTGGCATCGGCATGGCACCTGAAGCAAATCATGGAATCGATAACTTTGACGACCTGACACCTCCGCGTTTCTTCGACTACCTCGAGATGAACTTCGACCATCCCGAGCACGTCGCAAAACGTTTCACCCGTGAGATAGTTCCAACCCAGCAAAACTATACATGGGAATTTACTGTAAATTCGAACCTCGAAGGAATGGCTGAACTTACCTGGAACAATGCTCCGCTAATGAGCTCGGGTAAAGACCTCTTCCTCCTTGACGTCTCTTCGCAGCAACTCGTAGACATGAAAATAAAAGGCTCCTACCGTTTCGATCCCAAGGAAGCCTCAAAGTTCAGGATCTTTTATGGAGAAAATCTCAACATCGCTCCCGAACGCGTGCAACTGGGCAAAGCCTTCCCTAACCCGACAAATGGAGTTACAACCATTGGCTTCTCCCTGCCGGAAACAGGAGGAATTGATCAGTGGGTTACAATTGACCTCATTGATGCGCTGGGCCGTACCGTTGGAACGATCAAACAAGGCCAATTCGTCCCGGGCTATCATGAGGCGGCCTTCGATGCAAAAGAAATGGTGAATGGCTTCTATACCTACAGGTTAATTGTGAAAAATCGCGGTGGCCAGACCACTGAAGTAAATAAACTTATTATCAAATAAAACATTTATGAAGGGCAAATTATTCTTCTCTTTCGTGTTGACTTTCGTGAGCATGGCCACGCTATTGGCTCAGAACATCAGCACGCGCACGAATGAGTTCGAGGTGGACTTCAGCGATCCGAAGAAGCTGGTGTATACTACCATTCCGGTGATCAACTGGATTAGCCCTGTGCCTGAAACCAATTATGCACAGGAAATGAAATTCAAGATCGAGATTCAGATCGAATCCGATAAGCCGCTGAAGAACATCACTATCTACATCAAAGAAAATGAACTCACTGCCAGCAGGGGAATGACCACCGTTAAACCAGAACCCGGACAGGAACTAAAAATGGTGGTTGAAAAAACCTTAACGCTGATGGAAGGTGAAAATCTCCTGGAGGTAGTGGCTGAAAATCTGGACGGCCAAAAAACTATCAGCCAGCGCAAAGTGCATATCGGCAGCACCGGGCTTGCAGATGCCGTTAAACTCGACCGCACAGATTATGCGCTGATCTTTGCCACAGATCAATACGACCACTGGGGAGATCTTGTAAACCCGATCTTCGACTCAAAGACCATCGCCAATGAGTTAAAAACAACTTACGGCTACAAGGTAGAAATGGTTGAAAATGCCACGCAGGACCTGGTATTGAAAAAATTGAGGGAATACGCGGAGAAAAAATACAAACCTCTTGATCAGGTTTTCATTTTCTTTGCAGGACATGGAACGTATGACCAGACTTTCGGTGAAGGTTTTGTTGTAACGCGCGAATCACAGGTCAACGACCTCGGAAAGACCACTTACCTTTCTCATAACCGCCTGCGTTCTATCGTAAACAACATCCAGTGTGAGCACATCTTTTTAGCCATGGACGTGTGCTTCGGCGGAACATTTGATGCCGCACTCGCCTCCTCCCGCGGAGGTGAAGAAGAAGTATACCGTGAACAGAACAAAGCTGAATTCATCACGCGCAAGCTAACGTATAAAACACGCCGGTATCTCACATCAGGAGGAAAAACCTATGTGTCGGATGGCATACCTGGTAAACACTCACCCTTTGCAAAAAACTTTATTGAAGCACTGCGTTCGCGCGGAGGCAGGGATGGGATCATAACGCTTCCCGAACTCTTTACTTTCGTGGAAAGATTGAAAATCCAGCCGCGCTTTGGCGAGTTTGGTGACAATGCCCCGGGAAGTGATTTTATTTTTATCGTGAAATAAAAAGCCAGACAAATCCAAAAAAGGTGAGCCACGCTCACCTTTTTTTATTTGTAAGAGATCGATAATGTGATTGGGCATCATTGTTGAATTGTCAACTATTTTTTGGAATATAAAATACAAACGTCCATCTTTTCGTTCAAACTAAAATTCTTAAGGTGAGGCTACCGATAATGCTCCTTTTCATATCATTTTGGGCACAATCTCAGATTCCCGTAGGTGAGCAGGAGTTGATATCCAGGCTTAAGGCCGGTTCAACCCTGCCCCCAAAACTCCTCAACACCCGCTCGGTTGTTTTTTATCCCTATACAATGGCCGCCAAAGAACTGGATCAAATTCAGAACTTCTTTCAACGCACAGGTATCGAAGCGGTTATCTACCTGGAGACCGATTTTCTCGCAACCGGGCGCGATGGTTCCGTAGCCCTCGCAGAGTATCTCAATGCGCGCGAAATAGCCCATATAATCATTGTACACAAGCAAGACGGCTACGGTATGTACGCCGCGGAATACAATAAGATGGCCACTCTTTTCGAACCTGATCAACTCGCCTGGTATAAAAAAGAAAAAAACCTGGATGTTCTTTTACAGGGTCTTCTGCGAACCGCAAACAGCACGCTGAAAAAAGAGAACATGCTCATTAACGAGTACCCGGAACTGGCAATGCCTTTAAATCTCTTCAGGGGCAGACGGTCTGAATTTTTTGCCATTGACCTCAAAGTGGACCCGCTGGCTATGCCGAAGTTTGGCGATGAGACGATGGATCGGGAGCTGGAGGAAATCATGAAATCGTATCCCTACAAATACAAGCTGACAGAACCAGGTCTTTCAGAAACTCAAATCCGGCAGGACGGCTCTTACTACGTGTTGCGATTTGTTTATGCGCGCGATAAGGCTGCTCATAGCTTGTTGGGCTATGAAGCTGCGAAAGCCCAAAGCGCTATCGTGTCAGTAACATATCCGGGAGATAAGCCTCAATTGAAAAATATTCCGGCCAATACCATGGTTTACAAATTCTATTTCAATCACATCGATTCAGGCAATGTTTTTCTCGGCACCAAGTGGGACGCAGATCTGACATGGCAACAGGCGCTTATCAATCAGATCAAATCTTTTAAAGCTGAATTGAAAATCAATTAGTTCTCCACCTGAAATAAAAATCTCTGATGTAAGAACACGGCGGAATTCAAATAAAATGTAAAAGCAATTATGCTTTATTTTAATATCCCTAAACCGTTACCTTATGGCTGCTCTATTTTTTTCTTTTCTGGCAAGCGCTTCTTTTTTACACCTTCCACCTCAGAATAATCCCAACCAGCCAATCCAATTCTTTCCTGACTGGACCCCAGGCATGGTCGTATTGGAAACTAACGATACTGTATTGTGCAAACTGCGCTTTAATCAAATGGTGCCCGAAGGACTGCTGCAGGTTCTAGACGGGGAGAACGTGCTCACCCTTTCTGTAAAGGATGTCAAGTGCTTTTTCTTCTTTGATGAAAAGAAAAACCGCTACAGGAAATTTTTTACGTTGTCGGTTCCGATCGATACAAATGTGTCACGCGAAATGTTCCTGGAGTATGTGTATGGAAATGACAAAATTTCAATCCTTAATCACAAAACAATGGGGCTGGCACATCCCTATATGGAATTCACCCCTATAAAAGAACAGGCAACCCCTATGAGCAAACAATACCTGCTTGACTTTCGCACCGGCAAACTGCTGCCCATCTCGGAAGAAAATGCTCTTTCGCTGCTGGATAAAAAAGAAGCGGTTGCGGGCTTTATTGCCAAAAATGGTATCCGCTTTCGCAAGCTGTCTGATTATGTCAAAATCTTCGAATACGACCACTCGTTATAGGGCTGAATTCAAATTAATTCAACTTCACCGTGGTCTCCCCCGGCTGGCAGCCGAAAAAACTTCCAAAAAAGATAAGGATTAAATTCCTGCTGACATAGGGTTGACATCTTCCATGTTTTCTTTGTATAGCTTTTATCGCTATGCAGGAAGTCGAAGAATTCATTATTAATCTTCCCAGGGATGAGCAAGTCATCCTGAAACGATTGCGCTCATTGATCTTTCAGGCCGAGCCGCGCATTACCGAAAAGATCTCACTAGGCGTACCCTATTTCTCACGGCACCGCAGGTTGTTTTTTCTTTGGCCTGCTTCCGCAGTGCCCTGCCCGGAAATGCTCGACAAAAAGCCTGCTCCTCCAAAAGTAACCTTCGGGTTCTGCTATGGCAACCTGCTATCCAACGTACAGGGCCTTTTGATAAGTGAGGGACGCAAACAGGTTTATACAATCAAGGTTTCCTCCCTTGCAGATATCGATGAAAAACTTCTGTCGGAAGTTTTGAATGAGGCCGTGTTGATAGATGATCAATTTTTCAGAAAAAAAAATAAAAAATGACTTTATGGCGACCGCATTGAAGTACATGTACAATCCATCTTTTTTCGATCGCCTTTGCCCGATATTGAAAGACCGCATACCAGGATTTGATTGCCGGGATTTTATTTTCCGGATTTTTAATAACGAATGGCCCGATCTGGAATTAAAAGAGCGGGTAAGACATATCAGCACTGTGCTGCACCATTTTTTATCCAAAGACTTTTCGGAGGCGACTCAACAGCTCATCGCGATATCCCAAACCTTGAAAAGCAGACATTTCCGCGAACAGGGTTTTGAAAATATTTTTCTTGCAGATTACATAGAGGTGTTTGGGCTGGAGCATCCCGAAGAATCATTTCTTGCCCTCGAGGAAATCACAAAACTGGTTAGCGCAGAGTTTGCTCTCCGCCCTTTCATTGTTCGTTATCCGGGAAGAGCGATGGAGTATCTCTACAAATGGTCCCGGCATAAGGATGCGAACGTCCGGCGATTGTCGAGTGAAGGATCCCGCCCGCGGCTTCCATGGGCTATCGGTCTGCCGGATTTTAAAAAAGATCCTGCGCCAGCATTACCCATCCTGGAAAATCTCAGGGAAGATCCATCGGAATATGTTCGCCGAAGCGTGGCCAATCATTTAAATGATATCGCCAAAGACCATCCTGACATTGTAATTGAACTGGTGAAAAAATGGCAGGGGAAACACCCGGGCACCGATTGGATCATCCGCCTTGGTTGCAGATCACTGCTGAAGAGCGGACACACACAGGCGCTGACATTACATGGATTTGATCCTGACAGCCAGGCCAGGATCAGGGAACTGTTGCTTCCCACGAAAGTGAAGATCGGTCAATACCTCGACTTTAAATTTGCGTTTATAAGCAAGGAGAAAAAGCCAACGAACTTCAGGTTGGAATACGCAATTGACTACCTGACCTCGACAGGGAAAACGTCAAGAAAGGTCTTCAAAATCTCGGAAAACCTTTTTCTTCCGGGAAAGCCGGTTACGATCCGGCGCAAACAATCCTTCAAGAATTTTACCACGCGCAAACACTTCAGGGGTAAGCACTTTCTCAGCATCCTTGCCAACGGCAAAAAACTCGCCACGACAGAATTTATCGTGTGCTGAAAATGTTCTGAAATCCTCGTTTTTATCAGTTTTTTTGCGTATATTATATCTTAGGTCCCCACCCCCAACCTGGCACCTAGACAACCCAAACATCCCCCTCCTTGAGTATCACAAATCCATCAGGCGCCAACTGATATTTTGCAATTGCCAGGTGGAGATCGTTCACGGGCTCATCCTCGCCATCGTCTGCGAGTGGAAAGGTACCAAAGTGCATGGCAATACTAGTCTCCGATCCTACATCCCGATGGATCTTTACTGATTCTTCCGGCGAAGTGTGAACCGGTGACATAAACCATCCAGGTTTATAAGCTCCTATGGGCAACATGGATAATTTTATCGGCCCGCACCGCGAACTGATTTCTTTGAAAGTATTTTCGTTGTATCCGGTATCTCCGGCGAAATAAATATTTCCCGCGGTGGTTTTGATCACATATCCACACCAAAGCGTTGCATCACGGTCGAGAAATCCGCGGCCGGAAAAATGTTGGGCTGGCACAGCCTGAATTTTCACGCGATTATCCAGGTCGAGTTCCTCCCACCAATCAACTTCCGAGGCGCCGGAAATAAAATTCTGATCAAGAAAACCTTTTACTCCCAATGGGGTAACAATCTTTGGATGGTGAGCGCCAAAGATCATTCGCATGCTCTGAATGTCCAGGTGGTCATAATGGTTATGTGTGAGAGCAACTACGTGTATCTTTGGAATGTCTTCGAATCTGATGCCTGGGAGTTTCATCCGTTTAGGACCGGCCCAGCTGAATGGGCTTACCCTGCGGCTCCAGACCGGATCGGTCAGGATATTCAATCCATCCACCTGAATCAAAAAAGTTGAATGGTTGATAAACGTGATGCGGATTCCGTCTTTGTAATGACCGAGCGGATGTTTTCCATAATTTTCCGAAAGGTCTTTTTTCCATGGACCGAGCTTTCTACAGATCATCCATTTAAAAACCTCCATTCCACCTTTCGCCTTGACGCCACCCGGGTTTATGAATGTAGCCCCATTAAAGTGATCAGAAGTTGGTCCGCGGTATTTTGGTCCTGATATATACATGCCGATCCCGATCATGATCAGGGGTATTGCGAGGAAGAATCCGGCTATCAGGAGCATTTTAAAAAATTTATAGTCTAAAAAAAAAGGAGTCGGGTGACTCCTTTTCTGTTAAATAGTTTCCTGTTACTGGGCCAGCTTCGTTATTTGGGATAGGGGTATGGTATTGGCCATTTTGATGACTTCTTCTTCACTTGTGTTGGGTGCGGTAAAGGTCAGCAGTGATGAACCGATCGGCACCTGCAAGGTATAATCCGTTCTTTTGGTTTCTTCGTCTACGGTCTTTTGCAGCATGCCCTTATAGCCATCGACCTTTATTACTTTTTGAGTTCCATCCCCGGAGTTACCCATGAATGGAATTGAAAGAATGGCATTGATAGAGGCAACCATTGGCGAATTACTCATCAGGTCAAGGTCAAATCTTTTCTCTTCGGTGCCATAGTCACGGTGAACGATTACACCGGCAAGGCCTGTGTTTGCTGTTATATTGTCGTTGGCGCTATTCGAAGCCAGGGCCCCCATTTTTGCAGGCAGCATTTTAAGCACTTCTTTGCCGATAGCCATATCGAGATCATTGAGCACCTGTTGCATTGCAAACCTTGCATCTTCCAGATTTCCTCCGGCATATGAATTGCGCGCCGTGGTTATATTTTTGTTGAAGTCTTGTGAAAAAGCAGCGGCTGACACCGATGATATTATTATAAAAAAAGATAATATTTTTTTCATTGTTGTATGATTTTGAGAACTACTTCTCTCCTAACATCTTTTTGATTCCATCTATATCAAAGGCATTTGCCGCAGCCAACATTTCCTGTTCGGTGGCAAAGTTCACCCCTTCCCAGACTATTAAAGAAGTCTGCCCCAGTGGCACACTCAGTTTGTATCCGGAACTCTCATCGTATTCAATAATGGCTTTATGGCCCCCCACTTTTGTCTGTTTCCAGTTTTGCTCACCATTGGTGGTTTGCGCATAGCCGCCATTGGCCATATACATGTTGATGGCGCTCATCCACGCGGAGTTATTCGCCACAGTTGCGCGCAGCTCCTTCTCATCTTTGAGATATTCCCGGTGGATTGTTAACCCTGACCATCCATAGCCGGAGCTTGTAACCTGGTCTGCTTCCTGAACTTTATCAAGGCCACTAACAGACGAGGGCATGGTCTCTAAAACTTTTTTGCCAATTTCCATCTCTACCCCAAGCATTGCTTGCTGGACGGCGTAGCGGGCCTCCCCATAACTGCCCGCCTTATAAGATGTTTCTGCGTCTGCGAGATTCTGTTTGACGTCCGGAGGGGTTGATATCAATCCTCCTCCCCCCTTGTTCGACGGGTGGGATTTAGACTGGGAACTATTAGCGGATTCGTCGCTGGTATTTCCTGTCTGGGTATCATCGCTGATACCCGCTTTTTCCTTTGCCTTTTTCTCAAGAGCTTTTGATGCTGCCTGATCCGCCTTTTGCTTTAGTTTGTTCACAAATCCCTGTGCACCCGCCGGGGAAGCAAAAAGCACAGCGACTAAGCATGCCAGTAAGAGTTTCATTTTCATAAGTCGTGGTGTTTACTTAAGCAAAATACACATTTACCGATTTGCGTTTACTGGAAACTGGAAAAATTTTAATCTTAACAGATGATCATTAGCAGCACGCGCCCGATCCGGTTGTTCGGGGGACGGTCTAACTCCTGGCAAAACATTCCGGCTGCTGCCGATGATTTTGAGCAATGAATGAAGGCGTGTGATATTATCCTGAAGAATGATACGAGGATAGGCAAAGTTCCTCAACCAAAATGAAAAAAATATCAGGAAGCGCTGAGAACCACATTGACCCTGGTATAGAAAACCGTGGTGCTTCCCTCCAAACTCGAATCAGTGCCCACAATTAACCAAAGCACTCCTTCCGAATTCGTCTTTGCGATGTAACGGGAATTTGCCATGGTGTTGTTGCGTGTAATCACCGCATAACCCGCACTGTTTGCGGGTGTGGCGATGTCGCCCAGGGTAATAACATCCTCGCCTGCAATTCCTGCGTCTCCTTTGTCAATGTTAAGAACATAATTCCCTGCATCAATAACGCTTTTTGGTTCGATATGCGTTGCGCCGGCTTTTAGATATACAGAACCACCGGTGGAAAGGGGGCTATTGAGATTTGAGGCCAGTTCAACGGTGAAGGTGATAGTATAATCAGTATTGGGTTTTAATTGATCCACCTTCTTTTTAAGATACATGAAAAGATCCTTGTTCAGATTTTTACCTGAAAGCATGAGGGATCTTTTTGTCAGAAGTGATTCGGGAACGTCATCGGTATATGCGTATCGAAGATCAAATAAAATAGAATGGTCAGGTCCGGCGGGATAATCTGCAAAGCCATGCTCCCAACCTTGTTCACCCTGACTAAAATCAAAATCTGTTGAGAAGATCAGCAGGGGAGCCTGGTCATTCTCATCAAGACTGCAAGACGACAAAACCGCAAAAAAAATCACGAAAAACGCTTTCCTACACAGTTTCATAATCATTTCCATTCACCTGCATAGACACCGGCTGGGACGGAATGGTTGGAAATTACGAATTAATACCGGGTTTATGCGCCATGGCGACCTGTTTGGCCAGAAAGAAATAAAAAATTGGAAAATTCGTCTTTTTTATAAACCCTCCCGAACATTCATCGTTTTCACACGGCAGCCCCTACATTTATGATTGATTCTACCCAAACAAGAAACTTTCCATTTAAATCAGTCTTAAGCCTGAATTTGCTGATTGAATATTGGGAAAAAGCAATAAAATCCGGCACAGTGCCTTTTGGTGAGCCTTTGTTAAACCATATCCACAGTGCGCCCGAACTGAAAGAACCCATTTCCGATCTTTCTGTTTTAGAAAAGCACCGCGACCTGATCAACTATCTGATGTCGGCGGTGATCGCTCCCGCGCAAACGGACGAATTAGCGGCGGCAACAATCCCATATCAGTTTGTATCGTTTTTCGAAACACAGGCATTTCAAAAGACCCTGGATCTTGACCAGATAGATAAGTCTGCGATCATCAATATTCCGGGAAACGACATGGTTGTTGGCAAAACCATTCAGGCTTGTCTGCTTATCCTTCATCAATTTTACAATGTCAGGATCAACTTTGATAAACCTATACTCTTTACCATTCGCAATCCCGTAAACGGCCTCGATAAAGTTTACAAAATCGAAATTGGCCGTCAATTTATTGAGATCGTGAAAAAGCGGGAGCTTCGCCCTATCGACCCGCGAATAATAAAATTTTTAACCGAAAAGGTCTACGATGTCGACCTTTGGCTTCAATACTTACGTCCGGAAGATTTTGAGTTCCACGGGTTTTTGATCATGAGAATGGTCGATGTCACAGAACAGGAAATGGTATCGTCTATCAAATACGATCTGCTGGAGAAGAACGCCGTCTCCCGTAAGGAAAGCTTCACCTCTATTCAACACAAACTCCGTTCGATTTTCGGGATGCCCGAGATCAGATTGGGCCTGGCGTATTTCGATTCTAATAACAATATTATTCTCAGCACAGACCAGGACCGCGAGTGTTGGAAAAGCCTTGCAGACAATGGTGATCCGGAAAATAACTGCGAAAATTATAACGGTTCAGTTTACGAGCGCAGCTGGATGGAGAAACGTTATATTACTGTTGAAGACCTGGAAGCGTATCCATTCAAGAGCGTTGTTGAAGAGTCGTTGCTGGCAAACGGAATAAAGAACATTCTGCTCGCACCGTTGATTGACGAAGGAGAAACCATTGGGATGCTGGAGCTGGCCACACCCAACACGGGACAATTAAATCCGATCCTGTCTTCGGCGTCGTGTACGAGAAGAGGAAGGATTTTGAAAACAGCCTGAGCATGATCAATAATATGATCAGTGCCTGTCTCAATGAAGCACAGATCGCCGCGCAGGAAATGTTTCCACATTATTTCGAGAAATATCAAACAGATGGCATTGAGTATACCATATACCTGGGAAGTTCGCTGACAAAGAATAAACATTTCAATACCTTTTACCTTAAAAACTTCCGCTTGTGGCAGCTATTGACCACTTGTGAGATCGAAAAAAGAATGGCGCAGCTGAAACCGGACTTAACGATAGACCTTGATATAACCCAGCTTATTCTTGTTCATGACCAGGCCCTCTCTATCAGATTCAGGCCGGATGAAAAACAGTTTGACGTGGATGGCGCTTACGATATCCGTTATGAGATCATCAAAAAGCGGATCGACAAAGCAACGGTGAAAACCACTGGTGAAAGGCTAACGCAACCCGGGAAAATTGCAGTTATATATAACCAGCCAAAAGTCGAAGAAGAATATAAGCGGTATTTTGAATACCTCGCGTCCAAAAACGTCATCAGCAATAAGGTTGAGGAACTTGAATTGGAAGAACTACCCGGTGCAAATGGATTAAGAGCGCTGAGGGTGGAGGTGACAAAAATGGAAAAACTTTCGAAACTCAGTTCAAGAGATTTAATCAGGGACATTGAACTTGTGCTGCAATTACAATGATTTAAAAGTGTAAATTGTTCTGCCAAGCTTCCTTGCAGATGAATAAAGGTGCTCTTATTTTTTTATTGGTTTTCGTCCTTGCTTCCTGTAAAGAGATCTCCTTTCGGGAACCACAGCCCAAGGGTCGGAGGATGGAAAACGAAACTTTATATCACATTGATCCAACGGCCTCCAAACTGGTTGAGTTGATTGAAAAAGGCTATTTCACTCAAACCAAACTAAAAAAAATTCCCTAATCCTGCTCCCTGTTTACGGGGATAAAAGGCGATGACTGTTGATGAAGCCGGATGGCGCTTCTCGATAAGAAAAAACCGACAACAAGTGAAAGGATTGCGCCCAGCCAAATACCTGCCCAAACGCCCTTGACCTGTGCAATAAACCAAAAGTAGTCATAGGCGCCATGGAAAAAAGTTGCGGTTAAAAGTGCAGCGAGGGTGTAAAACAATTTTTTGGTTGGTGAGAATTTGGCTTTCCCTAAAAAGAATCCCATCAATACGCCAAAAATTGCATGCGCCGGAACCGCGGTGAACATTCTTAGAATTCCGGTCTCATAACCATATTGAAAAACGTAAACTACATTCTCCAATGAAGCAAATCCCATACTCACCATGACGGCGTACACGATACCATCAAAAGGCTCGTTAAAATTTTTGTTGGGGAATAAAATTAATCTTACAAATAAGAATTTGGAGAATTCCTCCACCAGGGCAACTTTAAAAAAGGCGGAATAAAACTCATCAACTACATCATGGGCGCGCAACACAAAAAGCACATTCACTGGCCAGCTGATCATCAGAGTGACCATAGTGCTGAAGATCCCATAAATAAAACTCATCAACAGCAGGGATAACGGCTCGCGTTCATGCTTGTCTTTAAGGTAGATGTACAGGATAATCGCAGCTCCCGGGGCCAGGGCCAGGCCGAGAAGTTGAAACACCTCCATGGTGTACGGGTTAGGTTATAGGGTCATTCAATATGTTCTTCGATGGCCTCCATTTTAGCTTCGTCATACTTACCAGAGGTTGCGTATACGATCTTGCCTTGTGGATCCAATACGAAGAAATAAGGAATATCTTTCTTTTCAAAATCAAGGGCCTCTTTATAGGTTTTCAATTCACCTTTATAAAATAAAACATAGGGCAATAATTGAGGATCTATGTTTTTTGCAGCCTTGCGTTTGGCAGTACCGGTTGCCGCAGCATTCACCCCCGTAAACATGGGCACAAAATAAACGTTAACATCATAGCTGAACCCCGAGAACAGTCCATTTGTCTTTTGAATAAACTTGCCAAAAACGGGTTGAAACCAAGAGTTCAACTCGTCTTCTGATTTTTTAGAATAAGCCAGCCCGATCAAGGTAAACTTACCCTGACCACTTTCCGGCAACATGACTTTCTTGTCATCCACTGTTTCGGCTGTCATGGAGGGAAATGTTTTGCCGATCACCTGCCCGGAGGCAATGGCAACGGCGGAGAGTAATAAGATCGAGGCAACCAGAATGGTTTTCATAAATAAGCAGGTTAATATTTTTTCATTATATGCAACGATCAAATCCGAAAGGCGGTATTGTAAAGCATAAAAAATTTGGACTATCCTCATTCATTCTACATCCCGGCCATATTTAACTGTAGCCGTGCAATATGTACTTTCTATGGGTGATATGTAACCCGATTTCGATATGACGGCTAAAGAACACTATGACACACGCCTGGGAATCGTCTATTCCTTGGATGGTGAGAGACTTTTTTACAAAAATGTCAGCGCAAATTGAATTCTTTCACGCGGACGTAATCCACTGGCAAACTTCCTCCAGGGGTTTTCGCTTTGCTGCGGGATAATCTTTTTTAGCGATCCCGAGATGGAAGAAGCCCAAAATGCGGTCTTCTTCCTCCAGGCCGAAGAACTCTTTCGATTCCTGGAAGTAAGTTATTCCTCCTGTGCTTAGGTAACTACCAACGCCATAGGCGGTAGCTGTTAAATACATATTTTGTATAGCACAAAAGACAGCCCCGCTTTCTTCAATTTCCGGGACGGATCTTTTTTCATCCCGCTTCATCATCACCGCGATGATATGGGACGATAGCAATGGTTTAGTCAGGAGTTTCTGATAATTGTTTTCTTTAAAAGTCCCGTCGGCTTCGGTCACTGTCTTATAAATGTCTGATTGAAGCCTGGCCAGGGCTTTGATACCATTACCGGCAAAAACTAAAAACCTCCATGGTTCTGTTAGCTTATGGGTTGGGGCCCACCGTGCATTTTCAAGGATCTGCTTTACAATTTCCTCCTGAACAATTTCACCGGTGTAATCCTGAGGGAAAACCGACCTGCGCCGATGAATGAGTTCATTGAATTGGTCAGGATTTATTTTTGTTGCCATTTCTATTTACTTTTATGTAAAGCCTCACTATGATCCGCCTTATTTTTATTGCATTTCTGGCATTTTCTGCCTGCGCGCCTGTTTATGTTCCAAACGTACGCAACTCGCCCATGTTTACAAAAGCCGGAGAATTCCAGGCCTCATTGCAGATAGGAAACGGTGTTGAAGCACAATCTGCCTATGCCATTACAGAACATTTCGCGGTCATGACAAACTATCTGTACGTTGACCAGGCCGGCTTTGACGATGAAGAAGATTTTCACCGCAATAAATTTTTTGAAATGGGTGCTGGATATTTTAGCAACAATGATGAATCATTCTTTGAGGTCTTTGTGGGCTACGGCAGGGGAAAAGGTTCAAGCTACGATACCTATGAATTCTTTGGATCTCAATCGGCTTTTGCGGAAGGGAAATATGAACGGTATTTTATTCAGCCGGCATTTGGCCTGAACAAAAGCGAAGTGAATGTTTCCTTTGCTCCCCGATTCAGTATGGTGGATTTCTATAAATTCTCTAACGAGATTGCCAGCACATCCATCCACGAGGAGCCTAAATTTTTCTTGGAGCCCGCAATCATTGGTCGGGCAAATTTTGCCAACAATCGAATGTTCGTTGTCTTTCAGGCAGGTGTGTCGTTGGGTATGAGTGGTGGTGTATACTTTGATCGCCGCACGTTCCAACTCGCCGGCGGTCTGGGATTTCGGTTAGGCGGGCAAAAAAAACTGATCAACAGACTCTAAATAGTCCACAGTCGACAGTCCACAGCAGTGCGTAGGACTCTCTGGTTTCACGCATGGAAAATAAATTCAGAAATCAGAATTAACAATTACCTGGGCACGGCCGTGGACAGTGGACTGTCGACCGTGGTCTGAAGACTATTTCGGAAACTGACTTGCGTCAATATTCGGAATAACTTTTAAAGCATTTTTATAATAGATCTTCTTCAGGACGTCATCGGGCAGATCAAGTCCATACATCCTCCAAAACGCGTGATACCTTTTGTGATAGGGGAAATAATCATCTGCTGTTTCTAAAACGCGGAAGTACGTTGCGTATTCTTCGGGCACCCAGCTGTCTTTTCCGAACATAACCCGGTCCTGGTATTTGATCAGGAATTCCCTCCCATGCCGGGGTTGTCTTCCAAGTTCTGCTATTACAGCACCGATTTCACTGTACATGTTAGGTAGCTGATCCATGAGGGAACCAAGTTTTTTCAGGTCATTACCAAACCAGCCCAGGTGAGCATTGATAAATTTGGTTTTGGGATGACGCTTAAACATATTATGCTGCTCGGCTATGATCGTTTCCCATGAAACGGGGTCATTGTCGTGTCTCCTGCGCTGGTGAAGTTTAAGTTCCAGCCAGCGTTCGTTTTTCTCGTCTATTGGTTGCCAGAATTGGCGTGGGTCTGCAGAATGGATCAAAACCGGTATACCAAGTTCTCCACACTTATCCCAGATGGGTCCGATGCGGGGATCGTCAACCCTGATGCGCTCGCCCTTGCTGTCTCTTGCCGACGCTCCGAGGTTCTTGTAGATCTTTAAACCATTAGCCCCCGCCTTAACATCGTCTTCGATCTGTTCAACGGTCCGTCTTTGCCATGCCGGGTCGTCTATATCTGAAAAGTCAATGTTGGTAAAAACAATAAAACGTTTCGCATTATATTTCTGAACATTTTTTACCGCTGCTGCCAGTTGATCTCCGCCACGGCCGCTTAGGTTAACCATTACCGCCATATTGAGTTTATCCATCTCCTCCACCAGCGAATTTAGATTTGAACTACCCATATTACCCTGATGATTATGAACATCGATAAAAGGAAATTTCGCGCGAGTTAGTTTGTGTTCCGGAACGACCAGTGTTGATGGCGGGTCGTATATTTCAAAATCCATTTTGTCATCAATGTCCCGATCCTGTGCGCAGGAGAGCAGCGGCGCAAAGATGGCACAGACCATAATAACGAAGTAATGTCTTCTCATATTAAAAGTTTTCACCAAGATACACGTTAAATAAATATAGCGGCAAAAGAATTATTTGAAGGGAAAAAAGCTTTTGTCTATGCTTTTTTAAGAGACTTTGATCCAGGAATTGTATTGAAATGGCCACTGCAATCCATGGGGAATTATATAAATTGCTCCTGAAATACCCGTCCATGCGAACCATTTACCTCACCCCCTTCTTTATCTTTTCCGTTTATTTTACCTCTGCCCAGGATATGCTGGTGCAGGCAAGGAAAAAGTTAGAGGCGGGGAATTTTGCCGGTGCAAAATCCGACCTGACTAAAATCCTCGATACAGAGCCGAAGAATAAGACTGCTCTTAACCTTCGCGGTGAAGCTCGTTCGGGGCTGTCAGATTTTTATGGCGCCATCAGTGATTTTACGTATGCGTTGGAGCTGGATTCAACTTTTACAGAAGCGCTGAATAACCGGGGCGAGGCTAAAGTAAACCTCGGCGACGATGAAGGAGGCATAGAGGATTTCGACAAAGCCATTCAGTTCAACCCGCGCTTTACTGAAGCGTATACCAACCGTGGTCTCGCAAAATACAATATCGAAGACCTTCAGGCCGCCTATTTTGATTTCTCCAAAGCTCTTGAACTTGGCCCACCCGATGCTGACAAATATTACAACCGCGGCGTAGTGAAAGCCGAGCTCGGCGAATTCGTCAGCGCCATTGATGATTATACCAAGGCTGTCGAAATAGACAAAAATGATGCAACGCTTTACAACTACCGGGGGATAGCGCATTACAGTATCGGCAACCTGGAGCAAGCCATCGCCGATTATGACCAGGCCATTAAGCTTGATCCCAAAGATCCATTGAAGTTCGAAAATCGCGCACTGGCAAAAAGTGACCATGAGGATTATAAAGCAGCGCTGGAAGATTACACCCAAGCCATCGCCCTGAACGACCAGGACCCCGAAACCTATTTCCTGAGAGGCGTGGTAAACTATTATCTCGAAGACCACGACGACGCTATCAATGACTTTACAAAAGCCATAGCCCTGGATGATACCAACCCTGTTTATTATGATAACCGCGCCTTGAGCAAGGCGGAAAAGGAGGACTATTCCGGCTCAATTGAAGATTATACCAAATCGATCGAATTATATCCCAATGATCCGGAAACATTTTACCAGCGGGCTCTTGCAAAGATCAGTATGAACAATAAGTATGATGCCTGCCTGGACCTGAAACGCGCTGAAGAGCTCGGATCATCCGAAGCAAAAGCGGAAATAAAGAAAAATTGCAAATGAAAGGATTGCGGGCGGGAAAGAAAAATGCCATCATTGTTCTCAACGGAATTTCGCTAAAAAAAAAATTATTCTATCACGAATATTTACCCGTTATCTCCCAACTCTTTAATGTGGAGGTTCATGAAACACTCTCCAGGAACGATGCGAAAACTTTGGCTTCCAGATTCACTGATAAATACGTCGATGTGATTCTTGCGGCAGGAGGCGATGGCACCCTGCACCAGGTTGTAAATGGTATCCTCAGGGGAAGGGAAGACGAAAAAAACCTGCCCGCTATCAGCGTTATTCCGATCGGATCAGGAAATGATTTTGCAAGAGGAGCGGGGCTGAAGATGAACATTGAAAATACTGCAAAAATCTTATCAGCTTTTGAGGTACGGCCCGTTGATGTCGGTCTGGTTGAATTCAGCCTCCAACCCTCAGGGGAAACAGAAAAAGGATCTGCCTATTTTATCAATGTCGCTGATATCGGCATGGGACCAGAAGTGGTAGGCAAAGTGTTACGCAGCGGCCGACCCTTTGGCAGCGAAGTCGCGTATTACAAAAGTATCTTAAACACATTCCTTACTTACAAACCAATGGTGGTAAAAGCAACGACCCCACAATGGCGGTGGGAAGGAAAATTGCGGACAATGGCAGTAGCCAATGGTCAGTATTACGGCCACGGTCTTTGCATTGCTCCGGATGCTGTGATGGATGATCGCATGTTCTCGGTTTTTATATGCGGCAATGTTTCGGTTTTTGATTTTATTATGCACACGGGCACACTAAAAAAAGGTAAACCTGTCATCATGGATGAAGTATTGTATAAGACTACGACCTCCATTGAATTTTCAAGTGAAAGGCCATGTTCCATAGAAGGCGATGGAGAAATCCTGGGATGGCTACCCGCAAAGGTTAAAATGATCGAAAGGCAGCTAAATTTTTTGATTTGATGCTTTCACTGATAAAACAACGGATAAATGGCATTTTTCTTTCACGTTTGTTTGCGACCTTTATTGTGAAGTTAACGCCGTTATGAAATTTTTTCTTCTCCCAGTACTTCTAATATTGTTTACACTTTGTTCTTCGGCCCAGGAAAAGCTCAGGAGTCCCGCAGAATTTTTGGGCTATGAATTGGGTGACCGGTTTACACTTCATCAAAGGGCCGTCGATTATTTCAATCATGTAGCCGCCGCACTGCCGAACGCCGGGATCTTTTCCTATGGGGAAACGTATGAACACAGGCCACTGGTATACATGATCCTCAGTTCAGCCGGAAATTTCCAAAACCTGGAGCGCATCCGCACTGATAATCTGAAACGAGCGGGCCTGATGGAAGCAAATCCTTCCGGCAAAAAAACAGCCATCGTCTGGCTGAGCTATAACGTTCATGGAAATGAAGCGAGTTCAATGGAAGCCGCGATGCTGACACTATATGAATTAGGGGATCCCGGTAATGCCAAAACACAAGAGTGGTTAAAAAATACGGTTATTATCATCGACCCCTGTATCAATCCAGATGGCCGCGACCGCTATGCGAACCACTACAATAAATTCGGAAACTCGCCGCCTAATCCCAATGTTGATGCGCTGGAGCATCATGAACCATGGCCCGGCGGAAGGACCAATCACTATTTTTTTGACCTGAACCGCGACTGGGCGTGGACGACACAAATTGAATCGAAGCAAAGAGTAAAAGTTTACAATGAGTGGCTACCCCATGTGCATGTTGATTTTCACGAACAGGGATATAATAACCCGTACTTTTTCGCTCCGGCTGCGGAACCATTGCACGAAGTGATCTCAACCTGGCAGCGGGATTTTCAGCTGATGATCGGAAAAAATAACGCAAAATATTTTGATGAACGCGGCTGGCTATATTTTACCAAAGAGGTTTTCGATTTGTATTATCCAAGCTATGGCGATACTTACCCCACCTACAACGGCGCCATCGGCATGACTTATGAGCAGGCGGGCGGGGGAACAGGTGGATTATCTGTCACGACGGAAACCGGTGAGGCCTTGACCCTAAAAGACAGGATCCTTCACCACCATACATCCGCGCTTTCTACCGTTGAGATCACCTCCCTCAATGCAGCGAGGGTATCTGATGAGTTCGAAAAATATTTTCGCGAAAACAATAGCAACCCCGCCTCAGGTTATAAAACGTACGTAATCAAAGGCAGCAATGATCCCGACAAACTTAACCAGCTTACAACCTGGATGGATACACATGCCATCCGATATGGTCATCCTTCAGCGCCAAAATCCAGCCGGGGATTTAATTATCAAACCCAAAGTATATCCCAGCTTAACATCAGCTCAGATGATATTGTAATCAATGTTTATCAGCCAAAGTCAAGATTTATTACCACGATCTTTGAGCCTTCGTCAAATCTATCCGATTCACTTACATATGATATCACGGCCTGGAACCTGATGTACGCCTACAACCTCGATGCCTATGCGCTGACTGAAAGGATCAACGTGGGTAAACCATATCAGCGCGGAGTTATTGAAAATGCCGCGGTAAAATCAAAACCGTACGCGTTTATCTTTAAATACCAGAGTGTTCAGGATGTTGCCCTGTTAGCCGCATTGATGCAAAGCAATGTCAAGGTACGATCCGCACAGAAATCTTTTGTCGTGGCCGGACAAACATTCGCACCGGGCTCGCTCATCGTCACGCGCAGAAACAACGAAGAGCTCAGTAACTTTGATGAAACAATCGTGTCGCTCGCCAACGAATTCAAAAGGCAGGTATACACCGCCACGACTGGTTTTGTAGAACAGGGAAAGGACCTGGGGTCAGGTGACCTGAACTTTCTGAAAGCACCTCAGATAGGCGTCCTGTTCGGCGACGAAACTTCCCCAATGTCTGCCGGAGAGATCTGGCATTTCTTTGAACAGCAGATCTATTTTCCCGTCACTCAGATAGGTGCGGAATATTTTAGAAAAATCGACCTGAACAGATATGATGTTCTGATCATCCCCGAAGGGTCCTATCAATTATTCGATGATGAATTGCTGGATAATATATCCTCCTGGGTGACGGGAGGAGGCAGGCTTATACTGATAGACAATGCGCTCAACTCATTTGTCGACAAAAAAGGATTTGCCCTGAAGAAATACGCTTCAGACGCCGATAAAATGCAGGCCGAGTTGCTCGAGAAGGACCGTCAGAAAAAAGAGGGTTTCCCGCGTTATGAAGATGTGGAAAGGAACCAGGTTTCCCGGAAGATCTCTGGTTCAATTTACAAAGTTCAACTCGACAACTCCCATCCGCTTGGCTTCGGGATGCGCAATACCTACTATACTTTGAAGACACAGGAAGGGCGCTTTGCCTTTTTAAGCAACGGCTGGAATGTTGGGTATTTGAAAGGTAATATCAAACCGGTGCAGGGTTTTGCGGGATTTAAAGGCAACGTAGCGCTGGAGAACAGCCTGCTTTTTGGCGTCGAGGAAAAAGGAAAAGGCCAGATTGTTTACCTGGTTGATAACCCATTGTTCAGAAACTTTTGGGAAAGCGGAAAAATGCTTTTTGCAAATGCTGTTTTTATGGTTGGCCAATAAGTGGCACCTTTGTTGCAGCCGGTGCTGAGCATGCCATCGGCGAAGAGAAAGCAAGCGAGTGGATCTGGTTGTGTAAAAGAAAGTATCCCGCCGCACGCTAACTTTCACAATATTTTCTCAACTTCAGTATTCCAACCTTAAAAATATGAGACCAAGCATCTTTATAACCCTGTTCCTTTTGGTCCTTACCCAATGGTGTCATGCCCAGAGCACCTCGATTGCCGGAAAGGCCAACGACTTCCTCGCCTTGCTGGATGATACCCAATCAGCCAAAGCAAGATATATGTTTGAGGATGAGGAACGATTCAACTGGCATTTTGTTCCGCGTGAGCGCAATGGAATTTCTTTCAATGATTTGAATGAAAAACAACGTCAGGCAGCCCTGAGCTTATTGAAGGCTTCACTCAGCGAACAGGGATTTCAAAAAGCCAGCAATATAATGGCACTCGAAAATGTTCTCAGGGAAGTGGAATCCAGACCTAATGAAGACACTTACCGTGATCCGCTCAATTATTACCTGACCATATTCGGAAACCCCGACGACGAAAATATCTGGGGATGGAGACTTGAGGGCCACCACATTTCCATCAACTTTTCTTCGGGTAAGGGTGAAATTGTTTCGTCAACACCAACCTTTTGGGGTAGCAACCCCGCTATTGTTCGATCAGGTAAATTCACCGGAAGGCAAATCCTGAAACAGGAAACCGATCTGGGCTTTACTCTCGTGAATTCGCTTAATATGAACCAACTCAAGATAGCGGTTATAGCTCCGAAAGCGCCTGCGGAAATAATTACCGGGAATCAACGCGAAGCGCAGTTACAGGAACCAAAAGGTCTTGGCTACGCCGAGATGACTGAGCAACAGAAAAAACTTTTCATGCAGTTGCTGAATGTTTATGTTAAGAATTATCAGCTGGGATTTTCCAAAAGATTGATGGCGAAAATTGAAAAGGCGGGCATTGAAAACCTGAACTTTGCCTGGGCGGGAAGTCTTCAGCCAGGGGCCGGCCATTATTACAGGATCCAGGGTCCTATGCTTCTGATTGAATATGACAATATCCAGAATAATGCAAACCATGTCCATACGGCCGTGCGGGATTTAACCAATGATTTCGCAGCTGACATTCTAAAAGAGCATTACGAAAAGGAACATAATTGACGCGGGTGGATATTTCTAAGATTGAAGGTTCCAAGATGGATACCAAGGATCATATCATCTCCTCGGCATCGTGAATAGCAAATCCCTGTCCGTCCGCCCCAAACTCCGGCATCACTGTACGAATGATCTGCGCAACGAAAGTATTGCCTGCGGGTAAAATTTTCCGGATGATCGGCGCCATTCAGAATTACGGTTGGCTGGAAATTTTCTTTAATGCATGTTGAAAATCTTTCAGGATCTCACTTTCACTTCTGTGATGCAGATCTTTTGCAATCCAATCTCCATCAACAATCGTCCCGCTAACGGAAGATCCATCAGCCGTATAAACCAGTGTCGGGAGCAGGTGCTCCACCCCCGCAGTATTTAATAAAGGGCTATCACCATTGTAGACCACGGCGTCGAGAGGTTGACCTACTTCGAAAAAATCAGAGGAGGTTATACCCATCGCCCGTTTCCCGGAGATGAATGTATTTTTCAGCAGAACGGAAGCTCCATCCGCAAACGTATTTCGTTTATGGGTTGTTACCCGCTGAGTATAGTCAAGCCAGCGCAGATCTTCCAGCGGATTTAAACTAATGTGACTATCTGTACCAATTGACCAGTTATCGGAGTGACGCGCAAAATCCGTAAGCCTGAATATGCCGTCTCCCAGGTTAGCCTCAGTTCCCGGACATAAAACAACATTGGCTTTACTTTGAGCAAGCCGCGTGACTTCTGTGTCGGTGAGATGGGTACAATGGATCAGGTGAAACCGCTCATTCAGGCTTAAGTTGTTCAGGAGCCACTCAACAGGCCTTTGTTTGATAAAGCCTAGTGCATCGTTTACCTCCTTCAGTTGCTCGGCAGCATGTATGTGGAACGGAATGTCTTGCGGTCCTCTTTGCGCTATCGCCAGAATATCATCAGTATCCGCAGCGCGAAGGGAATGAACACCAAAACCAAGCTGTGAGGTCGAAAGGTCTTTAACAACCTCAGAGCAGTCGTCAAGAAGCCTAAAATATTGATCAATGTTCTGAAAGCAAAACCTTCGTTGTGCGGATTCAGCTTTTTTACCAAATCCCCCTTTCTGATAAAAAACCGGGATCAGGGTTATTTTAATTCCGGCAATGGCTGCGGCCGCAATAAGACTTATGCTCATCTCCGCCAGATTATCATATGCCTTGCCGTCCTTATCGTGATGGAGGTATTGAAATTCGGCAACATGTGTGTAGCCGCGTTTTAACATCTCGGCGTATAACATTGCAGCAACTGCCTGCATTTGATCCGGATCGAGCGTAAGGGCAGATGTGTACATTGCTTCACGCCAACTCCAAAAATCATCCACAGTATTGACATCGTGCTTTTCGGCCATGCCCGCCATCGCAAATTGAAAGGCGTGGGAGTGGGCATTTTGAAATCCTGGAACTGCAAAGCCATTGACTACTTCAACCGGATTTCCCGCGTCTGACTGGGTGTGCGAAATTTCCTGGATAACGCCACGGTCATTCACGGAAACAAATGCCGGACTGATCCAACCGTTAGTTTGTAAAAGCGCTTTGAAATGGAAAGTTTTTGCTTCACGCTTTTTTCCTTCGCGGAGTGGGGATTTGTGTGTGCCTGAATTCATCCTTCAGAAAGATTGCTTTTGTGGTGTCCGAATAGATTTCTACCCCGCTTTCAACCTGGTATATAAAACTACTAATCTTTATGAGAAATCAGCCCTTTACTGAGGTCACCGAGCGCATTAAACAGTAATTCCGCCATTTTTTCAGCCCTTCCGGGATGGTACTGCTTTTCGCTGTCGTCCATGTAATTTATTTTGCTCATTTCCAGTTGAAGAGCGTGTCTTTGTTTTTTTTCCTCGATTTCTTCTTTTCAGGTTTTTCCTCGCTTGCCGGCGCCTGTTCGTTCAGAGTCTGATTTACTTCGCGCACAGCTTCGATTGCATTTTCCAACGCGATTTTCACCTCCTGCAACTCCTGTTTTAATAAAGCCGTTTGGTCATTCGCGCTCAGTTGTTTTTTAAGTTTCATGATGCGGTCAAAACTTTCGTCTATCCTGGCTTCGGAAACGACCCCGCTCTTTACCATTCCGCGGATGATGGAATGAACTTTGTCCACCGTGCGTTCATCACTTCCTGAAATGTTATTTGAAAACGTCATGATATCCACACCTGCGTCAATGGCCAACCTGATGGCATCCTCCAGCCCGTAATGTTTCGTGATGGCGTGCATCTGCATATCATCGGTGAAGACCACTCCGCCGAAGTGCAGTTTGTTTCTCAGAATGCCGTTGAGTATATCCGCTGACAGCGTCCCCGGATTTCCTTTCACATCGAGTTTTTTGTTGACTATATGCGATGTCATGATCGCGTCAGCAAATCCTGAATCGATCAGCATTTGATAAGGTTTCAGTTCGCGAGCCTCCCAGGTGTTTGTGACGTCAGCAATACCCAGGTGCGTATCATCCCGGGAGCTTCCGTGACCCGGAAAATGTTTCAGCGAAGTGAGCACATTGTATTTTCGATGGCCCTTGATAAATTCACGGGCCAGTAACGAAACAGAATCTTCATTTGCACTGAATGCTCTGCCGTATCTGGCAATGATGGGATTATTGGGATTGGATGCCAGATCAACCACAGGGGCAAAATTTACATTTATGCCAAGGCCGGCCAGTGTCGCCGCTGTAGCCTCTGAATAAAACCTGACAGAATCAAGTGACTTCGATTTTCCCATCGCCGCAGCCGTGATGGAGCGGGGAAAACCATATTTGTCCTTTAACCGGTTTACGCGCCCGCCTTCCTGATCAATGCAAATAAACAACGGTATGGCTGATGCTTTCTGATAAGTCCACGTGATCTTTTTAAGGGCAACGAAAGAATCTTTCGGAGGAATATTTTTTTCAAAAATAATAAGGGACCCTACTTTTCCTTTCCTGACTTCCTCCAACACCTGAGTGTCAACTTCCTGCCCAGGGAATCCGATCAAAAGCATTTGACCGATCTTGAGATCAAGACTATCAATATCCTGCGCGTGTGTCTGAAAGATGCAGGCCATGAAGATCACGCATAAGCGAAGTTTCCTGAAGGTCATTTTATTTTCTAGTAATGTTCGTGAATATTCAGCAGAATACTTTCCATGTTTCGCCGGATGTCGTTTCCGGGCACTGTAAAATTGCTGTTCATAAAAGAAAAGATCAGCACCTTGCCTTTTTCGGTTACGAGAAATCCACTGAGGCAGTGGTTATTACTTAACGAACCCGTTTTCCCGAAAATATAAGGCTTATTTCCTAAATACCATTTGCGGATGGTTCCGTTAACACCCCCCGTTGCCAACAAGGGAAAAAGCCGTTCGCGCGGTAGTAGCTCCCAGATCTTTTCCCACAACTTAACAATCGAACGCGGGGTAAAAAGATTGTATCGCGAGAGTCCCGATCCATCTACCCAGACAGGTTCATCGGGAAGATCTGCCAGGTAATTCTTCGTGATAAAATCAATAGCAATTTCGGTTTTTAAACTATCGCTCAGAACATTGGCGCACATGAGCAGAAGTTGCTCTGCAATAAAATTGTTGCTCTCCTGCATCATCACCCGGTAAAGGCTGTCGAGATGAATGCTGAATAAGGTATTGGTTGCAGCGGGTAACAGATTTTTTACGTAGGTGACGGGTCGCTTCAACGTATCGGAAAGCAAAAGTGAAAAAGTCAAAGTATCCATTCGTATGGGCACATTGATCTCCTTTACCTCCACAAGTTTGTTGGCGGGGTGAACATGGAAAGTATTTTGATTCAGATCGCGGATAATCTCTGTCCGATCTTTTGGGTCGCCGTATTTGAAAAAGCCCGAGAAATAATCCGGCGAGATCCGCAGTATCTGCTGATCGGCTATCACCGACACAATATTCCCATAAAGTGGAAAAGCGGTGCGCTCTGCGGAATATCCCGAACTGTAATCGTCCCAGGCCCAGCCTTCACCAAAATGTGTGGTATGAAAATTTGCCGGGGAGAAATAAAGATCCGCTTCTGTTGTTTTGAGGAAATGATAAACGCCCGAATCATAAAAGACTTCCTTATAGAGAAATGAGGGATCACCTGTTCCCCAGAAGATCAATGAGTCGTTGCGCTGAACATATTCCAGGGCAGGAACAGAATCCCCAAGGGTTTTGAGGGCGGCAAACAAAGTAAAGATCTTGGTGTTGGAAGCAGGGGTAAAATACCTTGACCCGTTGAAGTCAAAAATTGTTTTATTTTTTTCAAGGTCATAAAGAACAAAACCAGTATGATCTTTAAACCGCTGTTCAGTGTCGTTGAATGTTTTATTTAATCTTGAGCGCGATAGAGGGGAACAGGAGAAAATAAAAGCCAGCGCCGCTGCAAACAAAAGAAAACGCATGGCTCAAGAGTTAAGGTAACGCTCGTGCAAGATCTTATGGTGGTGAATATCATGACCTGCGATAATGTATCCCAGGTTCAAAACGGAAAGTTTCTTGTTACTCGCGGTCCCTATGCGTGTGAGCATTTCGGGAGTAAAGCTCGCGTATAGATCAATGGTCGTTTCCCGTAGTCTTTTCATTTCACGCGCAAATTGCTGAATGCTTCTGCCGTGTGCATTGGCCTGGGGAGCATAATCATTTTCCTCGAACGGATGAAGGGGTGTCTGATCATTTCTCGCAAATCTCAGGGCGCGGTAAGCGAAAACCCGTTCCGCATCCATCATGTGATTGAGAACTTCTTTGACGGTCCATTTTCCTTCGCCATACCTGTAAGTGCCTTTGTCTTCCGGAATGTAAGGAACAAGTTGTTGCACGAGTTTCCCGGCATGTCGAAGTGCATCGGGCAGATCCATGTCCTTAACATGATCGACATAGGCTTTATAGAAAGTTGGCACGCTTTCAATATCAGGTCTGGTCATTGGTATTAAGTTGTAAGTTGAATTTTAACGTAAGCGCAATGCCTTTTAAAATTAAAAGAAGAAGATGCCTGTTATTTGAAATGCTTGAGGTGGATAATTTCTTCCTTGCTTAAAAAACGCCATTGACCGCGGCCGAGTTCTTTCTTATCCAAACCAGCATAAACTGACCGGTCAAGCTTAATTACCTCGTAACCCACATTTTCGAAGATGCGGCGCACTACTCGGTTCCATCCAATGTGTAACTCGATTCCTACAGTGCGGCCATCATCTGACACAATAGCCAGGTCATCAACCTCTGCTCGCCCCTCTTCAAGGTGCACGCCATCAAGTATGCTTTGGAGATCAGCTTTAGTCAGCGGTTTGTCCAACTCCACCTTGTAAACCTTCTTCACATTAAAGGAGGGGTGCATCAATTTATCCGCGAGATCACCATCATTGGTTAAAAGCAATAGACCGGTTGTGTTTCGGTCCAGTCTGCCTACGGGATAAATTCTTTCTTTTACAGCAGATCCGATAATATGCATCACCGTTTTCCGTTCCTGCGGATCATCCGTTGTAGTGAGGAATCCCTTCGGCTTATTCATAAGGATATAAACCGGTTTCTCAGCGCGCAGAACTTTATTCTCATAACGCACTTCATCACCGGGATTTACTTTATAGCCCAACTCAGACACGACCTTACCGTTTACGGATATCAAACCCAGCGTAATGAGTTCATCCGCTTCACGACGCGACGATATACCACTGTTGGCGATAAATTTGTTAAGCCGTATTTTATCACTCTTTGGAGCGGTGGGATCCACTGCTACGCCTCTTCCTCTGGTATCCGCTGATCGTTCGCGGTTGGGTCTTGCCCTGTATGTTTTTTTATAGGGCTTGCCAAAAGATTCGCCGCGTTCTTTGCGCGGCTGTTCTCCACCGCTGTCGGAGAACCTGGGTTTATTGCGGGACTGAAATTTAGGAGCATCAGACTTTCCCGAAAAAGGTTTTTTGTCTGTTCCTTTTCTGGATCCCGCCCGTCCACTGAAAGAGGTCTCTCCCTTCAAAGTGCTCGGGGGCGCAAAACGGCTTCTCTTGCTTAGTCCCTTGTCTTCTGATTCCGGAGCGGATCGAGTATACGGCCTGCTATAGCCCTGTTTTCCTTCAGATCTTACGCCTTCAGAAAATTTACTTCGCCGATCAAAAGGTTTGGAAGAAGTTGAACGCGAAGAACCGGTATCGGATTTGCGAAATGATTTTCCTCCGGGTTTTGATTTCCTTTCTCCACGCGCAGGGGAGGTGGAGGAGAATTTCTTTTTGTTGCCGAAAGATTTCCCTTTAGACAAAGGTCTTATGTCTTCCTGCTCAGATTTTCTAAATGATTTTCCAGACGATCTTCCTCTGCCAGAGTTGGATCTCCCCCCTCCGTCTCGGGACGAACCTCCCTTACCAGGACCGCTTTCGTTACGTCTGGGCATCGGGCTCCCTGGATTCAGAATTTTCCCCGATGATATTGATTTCTGTGCTGAAATCTTTTGGTGTAGGCAATTCAACGAGGTCGCTTATTCCAAAATATTCCATGAACTTGGCGGTTGTGCCGTATAACATCGGACGGCCAATGGTTTCAGCTTTTCCAATAATCTCAACCAGCCCCTTGTCCAACAATTTTTGAACAGCATAGTCGCAATTAACCCCGCGGATATTTTCGATTTCTGTTTTTGAGATAGGTTGCTTATATGCAATGATGGAAAGGGTTTCCATCGCGGAGGTCGACAATCTTTTTTTGGATTGTTGCTTCAGCAAAATGCTGATGCTTGCCTGGTAAGCCGGCTTCGTCAGAAACTGATATCCCCCGGCCGCCTTGAAAAGCTGAAACGAAAATTCCTCTGAAAGGAATTTTTCCTCAAGTCGTTGTATAGCGCCCATGATATCCTCTTCGGGAACATCGGCGTTGAACATTTCTGATAAACAGGCTTTGATATCCGCCAGCTTTATCGGGCTCGGAGAGCAGAAGATCAAGGCCTCGATATGATTTTGTAAAAAATCCAAATGTGTAGTGGTTTAAATATTCTCTCTCCTCGATATCAGCCCCCTTCAGAGGGACCGCGTCGCAAAGGCGACGCAGGGGGCTAGTCCTGCTGCATCAATTTTGCTTCAATGGATTGGGTCGTATGAGGAACAGCAATAAGCCGCTCCTTTGAGATCAACTTCCCGGTAACGGAACAAATACCGTACGTTCCATTCTTAATTCTCACCAACGCATTCTCCAAGTTAGTAATATATTTCTGTTGACGCGCCGCCAACTGACTAAGATTTTCTTTCTCCGCTGTCTCCGCGCCATCTTCCAACACCTTGGTATTCCCACCTGATGTGGCATCGGTTCCTTCATCGTTATTGCGATTTAGAGTTTCCTTCAGAATTTTATATTCCTCACGCGCTTTTTCCAGTTTCCTGTTTATCAATATCTGGAATTCTTTCAGCTCGTCTTCACTATACCGGGTTTTGTCCTGGGATGTTGAAGAAGGCTTGGCTGGTTTGTGCGCCATCGGCCGCTGATTCGGCATCTGGAAAAAATTCAACTGCGCAGTGGCTGCAATCTTTGCTGCTGTACTGGCCTGCGGACTGGAAGCTCCGGCGGCTGGGTGAGCAGATCTTTTAGGAGCTGGTTTAGCTTTTTTTGCGATCACCTTTTTTTCTATAACCTTTTTTTCCACAACCTTTTTAGGTGCTGCTTTTGGAGCAGCCGCTTTCGGAGTTGCTTTTTTAGCCTTAGCCTTTTTAGGAGCTGGTCTAGCTTTTTTAGCCACGGCTTTCTTCGCTTTCGCAGGAACAGGCTTCCTGTTTCTGGCTACCGGCTTTGATTTTTTGGTTTTTTTTGCTGCCTTGGTGGATGACTTTTTATTCTTTGCCATTATTGTTGATTCCTCCGTTTGATAAAAAAGATTCGCAAAATTATAGGATGGCTACTAAAACAAAAAATATTATGCAAAATTCCCTCAAAACAATAAATATTCTTTAATCGCCTTTATAAAAAACAACGCTGTTAAGTAACTATGACACGATCACTCACAATAATTTTGCTCTTGTGCATGGCTTGAGAACCTGGCAAAATGAATATTTCGGCCCAAAATGAGAATATAACCCAGCTACTCTAGTAATCCATGGTAGCCGGAATCATATGACACCCGAGCGCGAAAAGGTATACCACGAGGGCCTGGAACAAGCACTTGACAGCGGCTATTGGGTGCTCGCCAGCGGCGGCAGGAGTCTGGAGAGCAGCAATTGCCGCTATGAAGGTGTTAGAGGATTCAGGCCAAAGGAGTGGTTTCACCTTTCAGCAAAAATGAACTCGATACCTCCCTGATGGATGGAATCTGTGTATCAGGCAGCTATATAAGGTTCGGTAGGCTGGGTATTACGCTTTGGCCGGGCTCGCTGCTGATGAGTGAATAACCCTAGCAAACGGGGAGTTAGATGCTGCTGCGGATTGCTAATTAATTGGCGCCGGAGTTTCATTGACAAAATCACCGCGCAATGTTCTGAATCGCTTTCTCGCCTCGGCCGCAAAAACACTTCCGGGATATTTCGTGAGAAACTCACGATAAATTTCCATGGCCTTGTCTTTATCTTTTAACTGACGCTCATGGATCTCACCCTGCAGGAAGAAAGCATCATCTGAGAATACATCCTCGGCATACTCGTCGAGAATTCTTTGAAGAAGGGCAATTGCCTCCGTGAACTCCCCTCGTTTCATCCGGATATTCGCCTCCAGCCAGTAGACATCATCGAGAATCGTTTGGTTTGAAAATGCGACACTGTCTGAAATACCCTGCTTCAGCTGATTTATTTTCAACAACGCTGAATCAATTTTATTTTGATACAATAGCAATTCGACCAGAGCGTATTGACGCAGTGCCTGACCCACGGAATCAAAGGCGATATTTTCCTTAATCCGCATGCTGAGATCCATAGCATCGTTTGCAATTTCGCGGGTAGTGGCTTCTTTCAAAATATCCAGGTGCTCCTGGGCAAGCCTGAAATTACCTTTGTAGTAAGATAGCTTTGCATTTTTCAATTTCGCTTCATACCCGACAGGGTTTTCTTTTTGGGTTTTTTCCACCTGTGAATACAGAAGTGTTGATTCCCATGCCTCGCCTTTTAGTAAATAGATATCTCCGAGATCAAGTTTTGCTTTTGACTTCAGGTAAAGTGTTGCCCGCGAGTTATTGATCAATTGGTTTAATATTTCAATGGCAGAATCTTTCTGGTCCAAATAATTTGCATAGAGCAATGCCTGATTCCGGGAGGCATCTAAAGAATTGGGATTGGTGGGATATTCTGCGATAAATTTCTGGTAGTCCTCGATCAGCGCCTTAACCGAATCTGCATTTACCGGAAAAGTCTGTTTTACCCGGGCTTCCCGTGTCCTGATAAGGCCAAGCCTCGCAAGGAGATGATTCGAGGTGCCTCGATATTCTTTGATCACATAGCGGTATATCTTGGAGGCATTGTCATAGTCATCATTGTCTAAAGCAACGCGTGCAACTTCGAGTGATTTTTCACCTTCGCGCTTGTAACGTTTATCGTAAGCACGGGCCTGAATAAAAGACGCGTAGAAATTCTTTTGCTGCATCGTGACCCATATCAACAGATCGGAATAAACCTCAACATCCGGATTTTGCTGAACTTTATCGTAAAGAAGGCGTTCGAGGCTTTCCAGTTCTTCGGGTTTGGTAAGCAATGCCTGCATTACGTTTTTGACGTACTGAATGTTCGCCGAACTTTGAGTGACATAGCTTAGATACTCCTGAACCATTTTATCCTGCTGGCCCTGAATTCTGTAAAGCATGGCGAGCTCAAGACAAAAAAGATATGGGTTGCCCAAATAGTTCCTGCACTCATTGAGGGTCATGATCGAATATTCGGATAATGAACGCGCGGCGAGATAATCAGACATCATTTTGGCCAGTTGCATATTTGACCGCACGTCGGCGCTCATATCCTTAAAATGCCGGTCTGCTTTCGTAACCTCTCCTGAGCGAACATAGATCAAACCTACATCCAGTTTGTATTGCATATTCTCGGGGTCTCTCCTCAAAACTTTTTTAAGGTAATCCAGCGCATCACCAAAGGCCCCCATATCGATCATCAGATTCAAATAATTATTGTGGATGAGCGGAATATTTGCCTCCGTCCGGCTGAGGTCCTTGTAAAGATCGATCGCTTTTTTCTTATCCCCCTTTACAAGGTATTCATTTGCAAGCTGTACTTCGGCATGATTTTGCCCTGATACGCTAAATGACAAGAGCAAAAGCGCTGTTAAGAATACAACCCTGGTATTAATTAGTATTATATATATGTTATTGTAATTATAATTAGTCATGTTAATAAGTGGATAAATAATCGTTCCGGTTTGCTGTGGATGGACTGTTTATTAAATTTAAGGACCAATTAGGTCTGTATCAATACGTTAAAGCTTTATCAACAATTATATTTTAAGTGGAGAAATACAATGTTGATAAGTTGATCTGTGGGTTATTGTTGGTAAGTGCTATTCTATTAACAATTAAAATTAACCCTTGTTAGCCTAAACGTTTTTTCCGGGAATTTGATTCTACAAATTTATTTGTCCACAAATGATCAATAGGTTATAAACATTTCACCCGCCCCTATATCCCAGTTGGCTTTTACCCCTTTGATTATTGTTGAGCCGTCAGCAGCCCTGTAGTAAATGATCTTTTCTGCTTCAAGATTTTTATGATAGTTGCCTGGGTCCCATCTGCCGTTTTGGTTGCTATCTATAATGAGTCGTATCTGGTAATCAGCGGGCATAAGATCTTCAAATCTCACTTTAGGTTTGTTTATAATCTGTCTGAGAATTTTATAGCTGTTATCGATTAATTCAACGATGAAAGATTTTTCGCCTGTCTTGATTTCAATATTAATGATAGAGAGATCCTGTTCATTTAGAGGTTTTACCTTTTGGGTTAGACGTTTTGAACTATCATTTTCGATGCTGATGAATGCTGCTGTTGCCAAAACGAATTCATTGACTACCGGGGTTTTCTTTTCGCTTGCAGGCTGTTCCGGTTTTGGGGGCTGGGCCCGCCGCATGCCGCCTCTTTGCTGCCCATTTGGTTCAGCCGTTTCAAATAGGGCCCGGTCGAGTTTCTTGCGTATCGTGAGTTGTTTCGAGAGTGCGTGCCAGGTCACGTCTTCTTTAGTGAAATTCACTTTTGTAAGTGAATCGAGCTGGAAGAAGAGGCTGTCGAAATTAATTTCTTTCACGGGTTTGGTAAACAGAAGCGTGGCTTCCATTTCTCCGCGATGGGCAAAGATAGAAGCCGACTGTATCCGGCCTTCAAAGGGTTCTGGCGTGACTTCCCTGCTTAGAAACTTGGCGTATAGTGTGGTATCAATTGCATTGTCGATACTATCTATCGCAAGAAGGTGGATCTGGAGACTGTCTTTATCCGTCGTTTTATACAATCTGATGTTTGCCTGGTCTTCACCAAAGGTATAAGTGATGTCTGTTGAATCGGTAGCGGTAAGCTGAAAAGTTCGTAGGTTCTTCGTGGTCCTGATATTGAAATAGGTGTTATAGGGTCGGGCGCTTGTTAGTTTGAGCGGCCCAGCATCGAGCCGGACCAACCCGACTGAGATGTCTTTGATGTTTTCCAGGAGGTATTGATACTCACTTCTGAAGCCATATGATTCTGTTCGGCTGTTTACGACCAGGTTTCGGTTCTTATCTTCAAATGCGTAGAGGTAATAATTATCTGGCTTAAGGTGACTGATCTTAAATTTCCCTTTTTCATCTGTCCTGGTAAAATATACTGCCGGATGTTCGAGAATATTGAAGGTGTCATTCTCTACGTGGAGGGCGACTGCAGCGTCTTTTATCTCCTTGCCTTTTAGCATGTCATAAATTGTGCCTTCGATTGAGAGTGAATCAATATAAGTGCCGGTACTGTAGGCCAGTTGCAGATTTCTCACCGGGTTTTTTTCTGTAATGTCCTGAACAGATTCCCGGAAGTTAAACGTATATGTTGTGCTGTCTTGCAGCGGATCTTCGAAAGTGAGAATGATTGAATTTTTTCTGTTAACGATCTTGTATTCTTTACCTATGGTAGGAGTTATAATAAGTTGTTCCTTCGGGGCATTTAGAATTACGTTTTCGGAGAAGATCAGCTGGATCTCTTTTTCGTTGAAATTTATTGCTTCATTGGGGGGGATCGCTCGTTCCAACACCGGGGGAATAGTATCCTTTGGACCTCCTGTTGGGGAGCTTTGACGCGCGCACGACAGCAGGAAAATTATATAAATGAACCAATGAAGATTTTTATTAAGATTCATTTCCGGGCTATATAAATTAAGCTTGAAAATTCATGGGTGGCATTTGCTTCCCTGTTTGATCTCCATCCCTGAATTATGGCATTTGCCATATTTGTAACGCCGTTAGTTCCGTTTTTATACTTTTCACTCAGCAAGCTCACGTAGTAGGAATCCAGGCGCATGGGTACAACATTAATTAATTTGAGGTTATGATGTGATAAAAGCATCCGCATCGTGGCTCTGGAGAAATGCCAAAGGTGACGGGGAACATCATATCCTGCCCAGTATTCTCCGTATCTATTTGCATCGAGGCTTTGCAGGTTTGGTACTGCAATAAACATAGTGCCATTTTTATTCATGTGGCTCTTTAACCTGGATATCGTTTCATTTAAGTCACTAATGTGTTCCAATACATGCCAAAGAGTGATTACATCAAAGTCAGTGTTGAGTTCGTTGATGTGAGATGCAATTTCTGTCTCCGTGATTTCCTTTGCCTGGGTACGCGCTGTTGTAGAGGGTTCAACTCCCGAAATGATCATTTTATGTTTTTTGCATTCTTCAAGGAATGCGCCCGTGCCACAACCATAATCCAGAATGGAAACAGGTTTATTCAAGCTGTGTTTCCGGATAAGGTTGTATTTCCATTTTAAGGTAAAGGTCCGGCTAACTTTATAGACCTTGTCAACCAGGCTGGGGGATTTGTTGGAATGAGAAATGTAGGCTTCGGACTGATAATAGTCCGGCAATTTATTTTCTTCGGGCCGTGGATTTGTGATTACAAATCCGCACGCTTTACATTTCTGCAGTGTAAATGTTTCATGGGAAACTGTATAATCCTTACAGGATAAGTAATCAGCGAAGTGAGTTTCCCTGCACACAGGACATTCCGACAAAGACTGCATTACTTTCCAAGGTATATGGTCAGCACTGAAATATCCGATGGTGAAACTCCGCTGATGCGGGAAGCCTGGCCGATGGTTTCGGGTTTTATTTTCTTGAGCTTCTCTCTGGCTTCGGACGAGAGCGCTTTAACGCGATTGTAGTCGAAGTCAGTCTTTATCCTGTAATTTTCCAGCCCTTCAATTTTTTTTGCCAGCTTCTCTTCGCGGTCAATGTAGGATTCGTATTTCAGAATGATCTCGACTTGTTCCTGCACGTCTGTTGAGTATTTCTTGAGGAGGACATTCAGATTCCTGTCGATCACTTTTATTTCTTCCATGCCTATATGGGGGCGACGAAGAAGTTTAAGGACCGGCACTTTTTCTTTGATAGTTGCCGTGTTAAAAGCCGAGAGGTCATCGTTGACCACCTCCGGATCAACTTTGATTTTTCGCAGCTCGAGGAGTAAAGCATTAATATCGCTTTTCTTGTCGAGCAATGTTTTCATTCTTTCATCGGAAGCAAGTCCGAGTTTGTGGCCGGATTCCGTTAAGCGCAGATCAGCGTTATCCTGTCGCAACAGAATTCTATATTCTGCCCTTGAAGTAAACATGCGGTAGGGTTCCTGAGTGCCTTTATTGACCAGGTCGTCAATCAAAACCCCTATGTATGCTTCCGACCGCCTCAGAACAAAAGGTTGTTTATTCCGGACTTTATTATGCGCGTTGACGCCAGCCATAAGACCTTGGCAAGCGGCCTCCTCGTAACCGGTGGTACCGTTGATTTGACCCGCAAAATACAGATTTTCAATGAGTTGTGTTTCCAACGTTGGCCTTAATTGCGTCGGTGGGAAGTAATCGTACTCAATAGCGTAGCCCGGGCGAAACATCCGGACATTTTCAAATCCGGGTATTTTAGTCAACGCTTTGTATTGGACGTCCTCGGGCAATGACGTGGAAAAACCGTTAACATATATTTCGACTGTATTCCATCCTTCCGGCTCTACGAATATCTGGTGGCGATCGCGATCAGGGAAGCGATTGATCTTGTCTTCGATGGAAGGACAGTAACGGGGGCCCAGGCCTTTGATGCGACCCTGGAACATTGGTGATTCGTCGAATCCTTTTTCAAGCTCATGGTGCACCTGATCATTTGTGTAGGTGATCCAACAGCTGATCTGTTTTTTCAGAGCTTCAGTTTCAGAGAAAGAAAATTTGGATGGATTAGGATCGCCAGGCTGTTCCTGCATCTTGGAATAATCAAGGCTTCGGCCATCTACCCTCGGGGGAGTTCCTGTCTTCATTCTTCCTGATTCAAACCCGAGAGTAATAAGTTGCTCCGTTATCCCGGTGGCTGCTTTTTCGGCGGTCCGTCCGCCGCCAAAGTTCTTATTTCCTATATGGATTTTTCCATTGAGAAAAGTACCATTCGTAAGAACAACAGCTTTGGCTGGGATCTCAAGTCCAAGGCTGGTCTTGACACCCGCGACCCTCCCGTCCTTAATCAGGATTCCGCTGACCATTTCCTGCCAGAAGTCGACATTCCTAATTCCCTCCAGAGCCAGCCGCCATTCTTCCGAAAAGCGCATTCTATCGTTTTGAGTTCGTGGGCTCCACATAGCCGGACCTTTGGACAGGTTTAGCATCCTGAACTGGATCATGGATTTATCGGAGACAATACCGGATAAACCGCCCAAGGCATCTATTTCACGTACGATCTGCCCCTTAGCGACCCCTCCCATTGCCGGGTTGCAGGACATTTGCGCAATGGTTGTCATATTCATCGTGACAAGCAGAACCTTGGACCCCATTTTGGCAGCAGCTGCCGCAGCCTCACAGCCGGCATGGCCAGCCCCAACTACTATTACATCGTACGCAGGAAACATATTCTAGATCTTAATTAGCTTAGCTTGATATCTGTCCAAATAGTTCCACGTGGAACCGGGTTTTACCCACAGATTTTGTCCACATATCCACAATCTGTTTCACGTGGAACTCTGTTCCTTAACGGAATTACAATTCAAGCCGTAAAGATAGGTAAGCATCTTCTTTTTTGCGCATTGTTGTTTTTTGAGCTTTTGATTTATCAGAGTAGCCAAGAAGATGCAGCACACCATGAATGAGTACCCGGTGGACTTCGTCGTCAGCCCCGATCTGGAGTTCTTCGGCGTTGGCCCGGACTCGTTCAATGCTCACGAAGATATCAGCTTCAATTATGCCCTTGATCTCGCTTGTGTCAAAGGTTATGATGTCGGTAAGCGTTTTGTGCTTCAGGTATTTCTGATTGAGTGCGAGCAGATACTCATCTGAGCAAAAGATGTAATTCAGGTGGGCTAGTCGTTTCTTTTCACGCCTGATCACCTCCAGGATCCAGCGCCTGGTTTTGATCGGTTTGGGAAGCTTAAAGGCAATATCCTGATTGAAGAAATCAACTGCTGCCATCAGGCATTCATATAGAAACTCAATTCAACAACTCTTCCGTTATCTTTGAATTCTACTTCATCTGATAAATGCTTCATGAGGAAAATCCCTCTGCCTCCTGGCTTTTCTAAATTTTCAGGAGCGGTAGGATCAGGAAGAATTTCATAATTAAAACCCGTTCCTTCATCTTTCACGATAAATTTAATCAGACTGTCTTCCAGAAAGAGGCTGAGATAAACATTTTTGGTCTTGTTACTGCTATTCCCATGCTTGATGGCATTGTTTACTGCCTCGGTCACAGCAATCATGATATTGCCATAAATGTCATCATCGAGGTCGAACTTTTCCTTTGCATTGTCAATGAAGCTTTCAATCATTCGAATGTTTTCCATCAAAGATGGAACCTGGATACTGATCGTATTCATGAATGCCTTATTCTTGATTATTTGGTTCCCATTCGTTTAAAATACTCATTCACTTCCTTTTTATAGTAAGGATACAATTTCGGAGGAACGGTTTTCAACAATTCTACTTCTTTTTCCTTTAGTCGCAAATATTCTTCAAAAGCCTTCGGAATTTCTTTCTCATAATCTTTCGCAGTCTCGCCCTTGCGCTCATCATCCATATCCTGCTCACGCATGGATTTCTCCGCATCTAACAGTCGAGTGAGTATTTGCTTTTGGCGTTCGATCAGTTGATCAGTAAGCTGTTTATTGACAAGATCCATCTCCGTTTGCTCCATTTTTCCCGGGATCTCACCACCCGGGGTCTGTCCCTCATTTTTCATCCTCTCCTGCATTTCCTGTAGCGCCCTCCTGATACGCTCCTGCTCTGCAGCCATCTCCGCTAACTCTTCGGATAATTGACGGCCGGACTTCCCACCATTTTTCAACTCTTCAATTTTTTGATTGAGTTGTTGCTGCATCTGACTCAGACTTGGTTTTTGACCTTTTTGTTTCGACTTCTTCATCGATGGTTGCGCATTCGCCATCATCTGCATCATCATATCAAAATGGTCGTCAAGCATCAGCGCCAGATTATTAATAGAAGTCATCGTCAACTGCATCTCGCTTGACGCCTGTGGCCTGCGTCTCTCCTTGTTAGACTCAATTACCTTGTCGATATGATTATTCAATTCATTGATCTCCTTTGTAATAAACGAACCCATCATCGGATCTTTTTTACCAAGCGCTAACAGGCTGTCTTCCAACACTTTAGCGTCGTCTTTTAACTTTAACTGCAACTGTGCAAGGGCATTGAATCGCGGATCGTTTTGCTGGAGCGCATTGAATTCTTTCATCAACCCCTCCTGATCAAATGATAACTTGACCAGGCCGTGAATGATCTGTCTCAGCGACTCAAGGTTTTGTGTTTCCATTTCCATCATCATTGAGCTCTGCATCCCCTCCATTTGTTGCTGCATCTCGCCCATCTTTTCAAGGGCTTTCTTCTGGGGCTGCTTTGCCTTTGAAGGACTGTTCTGGTCAAGCATCTCCTTGCTTTCATTCTGCTTCTCCTGGATTTCCTGTGAGTCTTCTTCGTCAGGAAGCCCATCATCTTTATCCAACTCCTCTCCCAGCTTTTCCAGCTCCTCCAGTTTTTCGGCCGTCTTCTTAAAATCTTCTTTTAACTTTTCCTGCTCTTTAGCCAACTCCTTGCTTTCACTCGATTCTTCCTTGGCCTGATCAGATTTCGAATCTTCCTTTGATTTTTCAGCGTCGTTTTTACTTTGGTCGGATTTCTGATCTTCTCCTTTTTGCTTGTCGCTCAGTGACTCATCCTGATTTTTTTTGTCGGCATTTTCCTTTTCACTGTCCTTAGACTTAACTCCTTTTTCCTTTTCGTCTTTCCCGGCCTTGTCGTTATCCTTCTCTTTTTTGTCTTTGTCTTTGTCTTTGTCTTTGTTGTTGGCAGGTTTGTTCTCCTTTTCGAGGCTCTCCGTTTTATCGAGGATTTCTTTCTGCTTCTCAATTTGTTTTTTCAGATCCTCGATCGCCTGTTCAAGCTTGAAATCATATTGTAATTGCTTAAAGAGTTCCAGGGTTCGCTCCAATTCCTTTTCCAGGTTGTTGGTGTTCTGGTTCATTTTCTCCAGCAGCTTTTGTATCTCGGAGATCTCGGAATTTTCTTTCAACAACTTTTGCAGTTCTTCAAAGAGCTTTTTGGTTTCCTCGTCAAGAAGCTCTTCCATCAGCTTTTGGATCTGCTCCGCTTTTTTGCGGATGCGCTCGTCCTGGTCTGTAAAAGCTTCTTTTTTATCCTCCAGTAATTTATTCTGTTGCTTCAATTGCTCAACCATATGGTCAAGGCTTTGTTTCTGCTGAAGGATATCCTCCAGCATTTTCTTGTCCTGCCAATCCAGATTTTGTTTGCCTTTTAATTTCTGATGGGCTTGCTCAATCTGATCCTGAAGTTTGTTGGCTTTGGTGACACTCTTGTCGATCTGACTTTCAGTACTTTTTTGTGAGCGGCTTATTTCAGACACAAGGTTGTCTGCCGTAGGAACCAGGAAAGTATACGTGGCAGACCGCGTCGATTTTCTGCCGTTCACTCCGTCGTTGTCCCAAACCTGAAGGTTGTACTCCAGCTGATCTCCGGGCTGGAGTTTCAGAGAATCTATAGACCAGTTATAGAAAAAACTCTGTTGTAATTGGTTTCTGGTCACCGGAATTTTAGCAGAGGTGCTCAGGATTTCTTCCTGGTCTTCATTGCGGACGCGGAAGTTTAGTGCCAACTGCGTCACGCCGTAATCATCGCTGACCTTACCACCCAGCAATACCCGCTCATACAGAACTGTATCTTTAAAATTGTTTACTACGATCTGGGGATATTGGTCCTTGATGACATTGATGGAATAAGCAATTCTCTCCTTGTTTTTGCTTTTATCATTTTCCAGTCCGATCTCGTATTGATCAGGGCTTACGAACTTTTTCGAAAAAACAAATGATTGATTATCAGAAGCCTGAAAATCAGACAGCTGCTCCGCGTTATTGAATTTGATCGTGGCTTTTTCTGCGTGTGCGGTCTTTAACCTCCACCGTACATTCGTTCCTTCCGGCACGTCGAGGTTGCCTGCATTCGTCAGCTTCTCATTATTGCGTTGTAAGTACCTGGGATATTCAAGTTCGACATTAAATCTTGTCAGTTCCGGTCGGTTGACGATCTCCAGTGCATAGCCATCAGAGAAAAAGCCCGCGGCTTCGATCTGAAATTCGATGGGTCGCTGGATTCGCTCGAGGGTGTATTCAAATTTTCCGGGACCCGTAGGAATAAGTTTCAGCCGCTGATTTTTTGATACGATAAAAGCATTCTGAGGCACAGCTTTGCCTTTGAGATCCACTTGCAATGTGAAGTTCTCATTATAGAAGGCGATAAGCGATTCGTTGGCGATGGCAAAAGTAAACGGAGCCTCAGGTGCGTACGCGCGGTTGAAGTGAACAATGCGGTCGGTGCTCTTTGTAAGTATGCTGGGGTTAATAATCAGAATCAACAATACAAGGCCGACAGGTATCGCGAGGTATTTGAGGTGCTTTGTGTTTTCACGCAGGTCAATGACGGTGTCAAAAGAAAGCGGCTCAAACTCACGCGATTTCTGTTGGATGCTGGCAAAAGTTAAATCTGAAGGTTTTCCTGAAGTAGCCAGCTGGATGAGGTTAACCAGCCGGTCTCTTACCGTGGGCAGTTGACTGCCGATAAGCCTTGCACTTTGTTCTTCATTAAGGCCTCTTTTTGCAATCCACCATTGAAGTGGTTGATTTAAAAATTTCAGAACGCAAATTCCGGCTACCGCAAAAAAGGTGATGAAAATGCCGAGTCTGGCCCATTGGCTAAGCCAGAGATTATGCTCAAGCACGGAAGCAATAACAAAATACCCGAGGATTATGGAAAGGGTTAGAATTCCCCCTCTGATAAATAGATTGAGATAATATTTTCGCTGAAAAGATTTTATCTTTTCATGAATGCGTCCTGTTCCATCGCTCATCGTCCAAACTGTTTAAGTAGAAAACGCAGATTGTCTGATCAAAGTTGACCGACACCTAAGTTAAGTGATTCAATTTTAAACAAAAAATTCTGCCGGAAGAGTCATAGCGGTTCCGGGGTATCAGAATGGGGGTAAGACCAGTTGTATTCTTTTTCAAAATACTCCATCACGTGCATTCTTAACAACCTCTCCTGTTCCAATAAATCGAAATGGGGGAGTTTTTTAATCAGTTTCCAGTGTGGCCAGCCATCCTTATCCAGGCCTTCCAGCACATAATAACCTGAAAGGCTCAATACTTTACATATCCCGATATGCATCAGGTCCTGCTTCTCTTCTTTGGAGAAAATTTTAGTGCCGCGCCCCAATTCCTGAATACCTATCAGAAAAAGAACGCTATTGAGGTCCTTTGGTTTTTTACCAATAATGGATTCGAGCTCTCCCAACAAAGAATTCCACTTTCTTTCCAGATCAAGGTCGCGCTTAAACATGCTGAAGTTCCCCCAAAAATTCAAAAGCCCGGCGCAAATGGGGGATGACAATGTCGGATTCCATGATCTTGTCGTTCATACGACTGCGGTAACTATTAAAGTCTTCCACTATTCCCATATAATTCTCGCTTAACCTGATTAAATTAGTTTCAGTTTTCCAGGCAAAGATATATCCATTTGAGTAATTCAACTTCCAACGGAATTGTGGAGGATTTTGTCTCCCTCTTTTATCCCCGATACTGCCGTGGGTGTTACAATTCGCTAGTTAAGGGCGAAGACCTTATTTGTACGGATTGCCTTCTCGAAATGCCCAAATCACACTACCATTTGTACCAGGACAATCCTTTTTATCAAAAGTTCCGGAGCAGATTGCCGGTTAAGCACGTCATGACACTTTACAAATTTGTGAAGGAGAGTCGGGTGCAGCAAGTACTTCATGCCCTTAAATACAAACAACAGCCGGAACTTGGTGAGATGCTCGGAAGGATCTATGGCCAGGATCTGGTAGACGCGGATTTCAAAAGTTCGTTTGACCTCATCATTCCTGTCCCGTTACATACTTCCCGGAGGAGGATCCGTGGTTACAACCAAAGTGAGGAATTCGGTAAGGGTCTTTCTCAGATGCTTCAGGTTCCCTGTGATGATACTTATATGATGCGCGCAACGAAAACAGAAACGCAAACGCATAAAACAAAACTGAGCCGGTGGGAAAATGTAAACCACATTTTTCAGGTGGTAAGATCTGAACCGATTGCGGAAAAAAGAGTACTTCTTGTAGATGATGTTGTTACGACCGGAGCGACACTTGAGGCATGCGGACAGGCGTTGGTCGAAGCCGGATGCCGGGAGTTAAGCATTGCGTGCATTGCCGCCACTCAGTAAAGCCTGTTGTCGTGAAAGTTACCGTGCTCTCTTTTTGAAGATCGTCATTTGCGAGCGAAGGGTTGTGTTGTGCGGCGATGGAATGGAGTTTGCAATTGACGGGTACCCCGTGGGAATTCAACAAATAAGCCTCGCTTTCGCGAGGCTTATTGATATTTTTATTTGCTGATTAGTAGTTTGATCCCGCTCTGATCATGGCGCAGCGGAAGCCGATGGTAGCCGTGGCAGAGTCCTGATCCAGGTATCTCCTGGTTCCGGGCGACATCCAGTAAGCAACATCTTTCCATGATCCTCCCTTGAAAACGCGCGCGCGATCGGTGATCAATGACGTAAAGGCTTCGGGATTTTTTTCAAAATCACTGTTGTAATTTCTGGCATCATCCAGGAATCCGTCGCGACGCATAGGATTCAGGTCGTCAAAATCCTGATAGGACATAGGGCGATAAACATCCTGAACCCACTCGCTAACATTACCGGCCATGTTGTATAACCCGTTATCGTTCGGAGGAAATTCATATATATAAGAAGTTATCAATGCACCATCATTCAAACGGCCAGCGATACCCGCATAGTCACCGCGGCCGCGTTTGAAGTTTGCCAGCATATAACCCATTTGTTTTCCAAAGGGATTTCGCACAGCGTGACCATCCCAAGGATAAATTCGCTGATGAGTTTGCATTTCCTCCAGCCATTGAGTTCCGATGAGTGCCTGAGCCGCGTACTCCCACTCCGCTTCTGTTGGCAGGCGGTAAGCTGGGACGACAATACCTGATTCCAGTGGAATGCGACCATCACTTTCGGCATATTCTTCACCGGCCTCCTGTGCAAACTTGATATTTACTGCCCGGGTTCTCCACACAGCATAACGGTTGGCCTGGCTCCAGGAAATACCCACAACAGGGAAATAGCGAAAGCCGGGATAGCGGAAATAATGTTCTACATATGGATCGTTAAAAGCTAATTTGCCTACCCAGACCATTGTATCAGGTAAGGCTGCCTGATAAGCTTCCTGGGACGAATCTTTCGCCAGATAGTGTATATACTCCAGCCAATGAATATTGGCGATCTCAGTTTCATCCATATAAAAGGATGCCACCGAAACAGTTCTTTCCAGGTTGTCTCGGTAAGACATCACATCCTCTTCAAACGAACCCATAACCGCTCTACCGCCTTCAATGAAGACCATGTTGGGAGCATCGGGCTGACCATCATAAGGATTTACCATAAAGCCACCCGCATCTTCGTCATTGAATGCCAGCCCGGTAGCAGTACTAACCTGGCCCGGATTGGAAGCTGTGGGTTTTCCACCACCTCTGCCGAACAATGAGCAACCTGTTAAGGCTACGGATCCGCCAACGACCCACAAAAGAACTCTGAATGAATGATTCATTTTCATTTTTGCTTTAAACTAAATGCTAATATAAAGAGATAATACCATGTTTTCCAAGCCGTCAATTTGTAATTCATCCGTCCAATATATTTTTAGTATCACAGATGAATTTTAGGTTACCTTATTTCGTGTTTTGCAATACATCTTGCCAGGCTGATTCCAGGCACTAACTGCCTTCCGGATTCCCATCAGTATTCTTTAAACGATAAAATATGGCTCAGTATTGTATTGAGAATCTTGCGTCCAAAATTGGGAATTACAGCTCCCTAATATTTTTAAAAAACGCGTTTAAAATAGTGCCTGTAAGGTATTGGCCAAATGGTATAATTTTTCGCTTATGCGAGGTCCTAACTTTACCCGTATGACCATGACGACGTTACAGGATTTCAGAATCATGCCGTTTGAGAAGAAATGCGATCACATCACCTTCAGAGGCAGTTTTTTAACTCAAAGGACTTTAGGCGATTGCAAAGTATTTTTGTATCACACTAACCACTTTTTTGTGGAGGTTTTTTATTCGCCAAAACACCAAAAAGTGCTCATGATCAACGCTTTTGATAAGTCCACAGGTCTTGAACCTTATTTGGACAAAATTTCACTGGCGGGCCTGCTCGTTTGATGACTCATGTGACGCAACAAGTCTATCGCTGCATCAACTGAAGTTATATTCTCAATAACAAGCATTGCTTTCCCTGCGCTCTCACGCATTTTACATTGACGGGAATGGGCTTTGACAAAATTCAGGATTTGTCCAAAGGTGTCGGTATTAAAATACTGGTCGTTATTAGTAGTGAAATACGCCCGTAGTTTATCGCCTTTCAAACTTAATTTTTCAAAGCCCAACCTCTCACCATACCACCGCAGGCGAACGGAGTTGATCAATTCCTGAACAGAGGGAGGAATTGGACCAAAGCGGTCTTTGATCTCCTCTGAGAATTTTTGAAGTTGCTCTTCGTCTTTAATATTATCCAGCCTGGAATATAGTTGAAGTCGCTCGCTGGTATTATTAATATATGTGTCCGGTATAAGGATCTCTAGATCGGTTTCGATCACGCAATCCTGAACAATAAGTTTGGCTTTTTCAGCAAGCTCGGCCGCGAAGAGTTCCTTGAAATCCGTTTCCTTCAGTTCCTGGATGGCATCATCGAGGATCTTATGATAAGTGTCAAATCCAAGGTCGTTGATGAAGCCGCTTTGTTCTGCCCCCAGCAGATTTCCGGCTCCGCGAATGTCAAGATCCCGCATGGCAACTTTTAAACCATCTCCCAGTTCTGAAAATTCTTCCAATGCTGCCAGGCGCTTCCGCGAATCTGCAGTAAGCAGGGAAGCCGGCGGTGTCAGCAGATAACAAAATGCTTTTTTGTTCGATCTTCCAACCCGCCCCCGCATCTGGTGGAGATCGGATAAACCAAACATGTGCGCCTGGTTAATGATTATGGTGTTTGCGTTGGGAATATCAAGACCTGATTCAATGATATTGGTGGACACAAGCAGGTCGTATTCACCGTCAATAAATTTCAACATCACCTTTTCCAGTTTGTCTCCTTCCATTTGGCCATGGGCAATACCAATCCGCGCGTCAGGCACCAGTTTGTAGATGGAATTGGCAACTGATTCTATATCGCTGACCCGGTTGTGAACAAAAAATACCTGGCCACCGCGTTTCAGCTCATGGCTGATTGCATCGCGAATCGTAGCTTCATTGAAAGTGTGCAACTCTGTGGTTACTGGCTGACGGTTAAGCGGAGGAGTTGCGATTATACTGAGATCGCGCGCGCCCATCAGGGAAAAATGAAGTGTGCGCGGTATAGGTGTGGCTGTCAGTGTCAGCACATCCACGTTTACTTTTAGTTCTTTTAAACGATCTTTCACCTTCACCCCGAACTTCTGCTCCTCATCCACAATAAGCAAACCGAGATTCTTAAAGTCGACGTCTTTGCTTACAATGCGGTGAGTTCCTATAAGGATATCAACTTTGCCATCGTTGACCCCCTTGAGAATCTTTTTGATATCCTTGTCGGATTTAAAACGCGAAACGTAATCGACCTTCACGGGAAAATTTGCTAAGCGCTCTTTGAAGGTGCGAAAGTGCTGCATCGCCAGGATAGTCGTCGGTACCAATACGGCTACCTGTTTCCCTTCGGTCGTTGCTTTGAAAGCAGCCCGGATCGCCACCTCTGTTTTGCCGAACCCCACATCGCCGCACACCAGTCGATCCATCGGATGGGGCGTTTGCATGTCCTGCTTTACTTCCTCGGTTGCCCGGGCCTGATCCGGGGTATCCTCATACATAAAAGAAGATTCCAGTTCGGCCTGAAGGAAACCATCCGGAGGAAAAGCAAAACCAGGAGCCGACTTGCGTTTCGCATACAATTCAATAAGCTCCTTCGCGATGTCCTTAACCCGTTTCTTTGCCTTGGCTTTTTTGCTTTCCCACTCCTGTGTGCCGAGCTTGCTGATAGCGGGAGGCGAGCCGTCCTTTCCTGAATATTTGGAGATCTTATGAAGGGCATGGATGCTTACATACAATAAATCGTCGTCGCGGTATACCAAACGGATCGCCTCCTGTTCATGGCCGTTTACTATTTTTTTCTCCAGGCCCGCAAACTTTGCAATTCCATAATCGATATGTGTGACAAAATCTCCGGGTTGCAGAGTTTGTAATTCCCGCAACGTGAGTGCTTTTGATTTTGTGAATTTTTCCTTCGCGCGATAGCGGTGGAAACGTTCAAAGATCTGGTGATCGGTGTAACAAACAATTTTTAGCGTGTGGTCTGCGAAACCTTGCCGCAGTGAAAAATTCAGGGGCTGAAAGTGTAATTGTGAATCCAATTCTTCAAAAATACCTTTCAGTCTTTCCAGCTGCCGCGACATATCTGCGGCTATGAAATTTTGATAGCCCTGCATTTGCTGATCGCTGAGGTTTGATGCCAGCAACTCAAAGTTCTTGTTGAAAGAAGGTTGACCCGACGAACTGAATTCAAAGGTTTTGGCAGGATCCAGCGCGAAACGACTTCCAAATTCCACCCGTGTAAAACTTTCCGAACGTCTTATGAAATTATAGGCAGGTTCAAACAACTGATCCGGGCTTGAAACGATCTGTGTGTTTCCGCTCTCTTTCATGATCTTTTCAAAAGAGGCCTGCACTTTTTCAAAACTCTTTTCGATAAGATCACCGGTCAGCTGAAAATCCTTAAACCACAGGCGCGTGTCAGCGGAAATAAAATCCAGAAAAGATTGACGCTCTTCCTGGATCAGTTTTGTCTGAACATTCGGAATGATGTTAATCGACTCTTGTGAATCAACAGAAAGTTGTGAGCCAGGTTCAAATGTGCGGATGCCATCCACTTCATCTCCGAAAAGTTCTATGCGACACGGGAGTTCGTGAGCAAACGAAAAAACATCAATTATGCCTCCGCGTACTGCGAACTGACCCGCTTCGTACACAAAATCCGTTTTTTCAAAGTCGTATGTATGAAGAAAGTCTTCGAGAAAATTAATATCGAGCTTTTCCCCCAGCCTTACGGTGAATGTGTTGCTGGCAAGTGACCGCCTGTTGATCACCTTTTCACTTAACGCATCGGGGTAGGTAACAATGATCTCACTGCCGGTTTTATTGGCCAATCGGTTAAGCACCTCAGCCCGCATTAGAATGTTCGCGTTTTCTGTTTCGTGATATTCGTAGGGCCGCTTGTATGACATGGGAAACAGAAGTATCTCTTTTTCAAGAAGGCTATGAAGATCATTCATGAAATAAGAGGCTTCTTCGCGGTCTTGTAAGACTACAACATAATCCTGTGGATGAAGTTTAAAGGAAGCGGCGACAAGGATAGCATCCAGGCTGCCCGATAACCCTTTCACACGGATGTTGGATGGTGTCGACGCTTTTATCCCTGCGGCCACGGTCTTGATAAAACCATCCGCGCGATAAATGCTCAAATAATCACTCGCCCTCACTATTCCGATTATCGGTTTCTTTGCCTTCACAACGAAGGGGCCGCAAATATAGTTTTACTATTGACCTTCTCCCAAAAACCGATATAATTTTGTAGTAAGTTTGACTGAGATGGAGTTTATTCAGCGTTTTTTTCTTTATGTCAGTATAACTTCTATTCTTTGTTTGGCTGCAGGTTTAGCAAAGCCGTGGGTAATGCTTTGGTGGGAGGATGTTCAGAACCGAAGGAAGGTAATCAAGGTTTATGGAAGCGTCGCTATCCTGAGCTATGCAGTTTATTGGGCATTCAGGTTATTTGATAGTATGTTATCCGTCAGCGTTTATTTAATCACCGTTTTTTAACAATAAAACATGATAAGGAATATTGGAGTAGCTGTTTTGTTCATATAAA
>JBBDXJ010000289.1:0-2117 GCA_040902445.1 Cyclobacteriaceae bacterium
TACACTTGGGTAAAAAACCATCTTCAACGAAAGGGGTTGGTCAAAAAAGCCAATGGGCGTGGCAAACACAGGAAGCGCCGTCAACGGTCACCCCTTCCCGGTATGATGATTCATCAAGACGGTAGTACCCATCAATGGGTACCCGATGTTTATTGGGATCTGATCGTTACTATCCTGAAAATCGGATAAAGCGCACACCTTAAATAAAAAAAACAACACCAAACGCTCTAATTATTTGAAAAGTCATGCTTTTTTCTTGCTTTTTTAACGTGTTTGTATAATATTTATACGCACACTTTAAAGGAGGATTATGCATGGCTAAACCAATAACAGGAAAAACTCACGTCGGTGAACGGCGTGAAAAGCGTCCGAATGGGGATATTTACGTCTATGAACGGGTTACAGCCTACAACGAAAAGACCAGAAAGACCTATACGGTCAGTCAGAAACTCAAAGGGAAAATCAAGTCGGGAACTCACAAAATTTTGCCGACTCGTCCGAAAAAACATAAAGGCGAAGGAGGCCTTGTCGATGCAACACGTCGGCATACCGGCCTCACGGACATACTGGAATGGGTTGGCAAGGTTTCCGGCATTGATAATGATGTATGTGCTTCATTCAGCGAGGGTGATGCGGCAAAGATACTTTCTATCGCACGCTACTGGATCGGTTCCGGTGGCAACACGCTGCCACGTCTTGAGAGTTGGCAGGTGATGCACCCTCTTCCATATCGTGAAGCGATCACTGAGGACGTCTATGGTAGCCTGTTTAAGGATGTTGGTCGCAATGAGCAAGGCGTTCAGCGCTATTTTTCAGCTCGGGCGGCACACCTGGGGAAGTCTCCTATGCTGGCGTTTGACTCTACCACTATTTCGACCTATTCTGAAAATCAGTCGGAGGCACGACAGGGATTCAACAAGGATGGCGACGGACTCAACACCATCAAGCTTTTGACCTTATATTCCGTCAAAGCTGGCGAACCGATAGCCTTCTCTAAGCAACCCGGTAATATTCCGGATGTCATCTCCATTGAAAACACTTTGACACAACTCAAGTGTTTCAATCTGGAAAAGCCTCTGATCGTCACCGATAACGGTTACTACAGCCAGAAAAATATGATGGAATTCGCCTTGCGCAATGTGAAATTTCTGACGCTGGTTGATCCGAATATTATATGGGTCCGCGAGACAATTGATGCGCTCCGTGCAACAATAGCGGGTATGGCCAGCACTTGTCCGTTCGACCCCTCAATCTGCGGAGCAACTTCGCTCAGAATGCACCAGTTCAGCCGGACACGCCAGCGATCACGCAACAGGAAAATTGCAGGTGAGAAAGAAACTTTCTCGCGTCGCCTGTATGTACATGTTTACTATTCTCCGGACAACGAAACCAAGAAAGAACTCGCCTTCCGTAAGGATCTGCTTGAACTGAAGGCGCAAATACAAGGAGGAAAGACCGAGTTCACGCCATCTGCGCAAAAGAAAATAGACAAGTACCTGACCTGTTCCAAAAAGGGGCGTGGGGGGCAGCTTAAGGTGGGCTTCAATGATAAAGCCATTACCGAAGCAAAGAGGTACTTCGGCTATTTCGCTCTGGTCAGCAATCAGACTATGGACACATTTACAGCACTCGAAAACTATCGGCTGCGAGAAAAAATTGAAGAACTCTTTGCCGTGCAAAAAGGGAGACTCGACGGTGCGCGACCGCGCACATGGTACCCGGACAATCTGCGCGGAAGACAATTCACACAATTTATCTCGCTGGGGTATCATTGTTTCCTGATGAAAAAAATAAAGGAAGTACAGGCCAAGCTCGGGAAAAATGAATCCGGAAAAACCAAATCACTTATCAAGCTCGAAAAAAAATTGGGAAACTGGCTTGCGCAACGCTCTCTCGCTCAGATCCTGGATTGGTTCGATTGCATTGAAACCACAAAGGTACAGACTGCCATGGGCAGCTATCGATGGTCCACCGAATCAGTAGCCAGAGACAGGCTGTTCTTGAAGTACTTGGGAGTGGATACCGAATAGTGTACGCTTTAGCCGACTTTCAGGTGATTAAGATGTTGATAAGTTGCAAACAACGATTCCACATGGCGTGAAAGCCTACAAATGTCT
>JBBDXJ010000290.1:0-2094 GCA_040902445.1 Cyclobacteriaceae bacterium
CGAACGTAAAGTCGGCGGCGATCACCCCGCGCCAGCCGTCCGTGCCAAATTTGATGTTCATATGCTACTTTTCCTCTACAGAGAACAACTCGTAGTTCGCATCAGGCTCACGGACCATCCCCTGCTTCTGTCTGTGATTGGTCAGATCTTCGATAGAGACCTTGTGGGTTTTTAGCTTGTTGTAGTTAACGCGAATCGTATCAAAGAATAGTACTTTCCAGCCGTCTCCTTGGAATCTCTCTGCAAACATTGGTGATTTCATTTTTCGATTGAGTTGATCATTTCTTTCATCAGGTATTACAAGATATTTTGGAACTTCAGAACCAAGATTCGATCCCCTAACAAGTCCGCTTGTCATCGATGTGGTCGATTCGACTTCAAAGGCCGCCTCGATCTTGCCTGCTTTGATCCAAAGTAAATCGATCATCTCCACCACGCTATGATTTTTGAGGTTAGATAATTTTGAAACCTCCACTGTTACATAAGATTTCAAGCTCTTATTTGTGCCAATAAGCCCAGAAACATGGTCCGATTGCTCTTTTTTTCCAACCCAAATTTTGAACTCCAACGCCTCCCCCGCCTCAGCCAGAATAGCGATGATTTCGTTGTGTTGGTTGACTCGCTGAGTGACTTGTGGTTTGAGCAGCCAATGTCCCCCCGTAACGGGACGCGCATATTGTTCCAGAGCTTCCTTTATGCTCGTGCTGTCGGACGTAAGTGAATTTGGAAATTCTATGCTGACAGCCTCCCAAGCGTCTGTAAATGTCACTTTCCCTTTAGCCTGCAGAAGCCGTAGAACTGTTTGTTCCACTCTTTCCGTGAGCGGAATTTCTTTTAAACGTATTACTTGGTTCGGATCTTTGAACCACCATAATTGACCTTTTGCCCCACCAAGTTTTTCCTCAACAAGTTTGAATTCCAAATCAATGTGTTTTTTCAAAACCTTTTTTACGTCTAATCCAGTTTGAAGCCTTGAAAAATACCCATTTTTTGCCAAAACCGGATCAATGTAGTTGATAATAATAGTGTAAGGGGTCGGCTCAGCGCGTTCTGCCAATAGCTTGATTGTCGTTTCAACCACAATCTTCTCGAATCGGTTTTCGTCGATTTCTTCGGGAGCTTCAGCCCTTACTTTTTCAGAAGTAGGTTTATGAAACCTCAAGTAGAAATCACCTTGAGCGGAACCGAATGGTTGTAGGAGTGATTTACCTGACTTCTGGGCGGTAGGTTGATGATGAATCTTCTCCAATTCAAAACCAGCAAATGTCCCCGCACGAATTGTTGCGTTACGAATTTGAAAAGTCGGATTATGGAACGTCAAGGTAAGGTACTGGTTCAGCTTGAGCACCTTGTACATCCCATCGAAACTTCTCTTAAGAAGACTATGATAAACATCGAAATCTTTATGCTGTCGCTCATTACGAATAATTTCATCGGAGGAAATCTTTTCAACATAGCCCTTGTCTTTCTTTAACCATGCCGTCCACATAAAAGCTAATTCACCGTACTGAATAGACGCATCATAAGGAGGATCAGTAAATATATAGTCGATGCAACGGGAGGGCATTTTATCAAAAACGTCCAAGCAAGAACCAGTTATGATCGCTATGTCACTCTTGCCTTCTAAAACAAGGTCCAGTCTGTTGGTAATCTTAATATCTTTGTAATACCTGTTTGAATCTACTTTGGCTTTTAAGAGACCCTGATGTCCAAGGATTGAGCTCTCAAATTTCTTCCAGACATTCTGTTCCATGAATTCCCCAGCGAACCAATAACTGTGCTGGGTCCAAACAGAGCTAAAAGCGGTTTGATGATTTGTCTCCGCGGGACTAAGTGCGGGAACCATCGTTGAGCACAGATGGACCATTGAACTGAAACCAATCTTTAAAAAATCTCGAAGATTCTCATCCCTTTCTTGCTCGATGGATTTCATCAATAGGGCAAGGGCGTACAAATTCCGTGGAGTGAACATCTCGTCAACTGAATCATATTGCTGCTTCTCTTTAAAAGGGGATCCGTCGGCGTAATAGAGTGGATTTTTCGGATACCAAATTCGCTTCTTTTTAAATTCCTCAATAACCGCCCGAATATGCT
>JBBDXJ010000291.1:0-10402 GCA_040902445.1 Cyclobacteriaceae bacterium
TGGGATTGTGGGATTCAGCGATAGCGATCTGCTGAATGCTGATCGGTCTGTCGAATCCGACTTTCAGGAATTCTTTCCTTCTTGGTTTATCCGGCGCCCAGGCATTCGGACTTTGGCCACCGGAAGGCAAAACATTTGGCTTTCCTAAAATTTGCTGGGCAGAGTATTGTACAGGTGTGAGTTCGGAGGAAAACTCAATTACTTTTGTTGCCCATTGGACTTCCTGGGCGTGTAATCTATCAGATATACCAACCAAAATAAGGAAGGAGAGTAGCGTTCTTTTCATTGTGGCGGGGTGAGATTTGTTTTAAAAGATAAACTTAATAAAAATTTTATATAGGCGGTGGAACCCCGGGGCAATAAATATCACCCCACGGAACCCATCATTGGAACACCATAAATTTAATCGATGGAATGTTTATTGTAAAGCAGGAAGCCCACATGGAGTAAAACCCCCAGTCGATTCTGTTTATCGTCGTAATAATTAACGCTTAAGGATATAGGGCCCATAGGTGAATGCATAACCAACCCGGCGGTACTGGCAAAATATAACACGCGTAAATCCTCTGTCACTACAGCTTCTTGATTCAGACCCTGTTGCAAATATTCAACTGGTTTAAAGATATAGGCCTCAAGGCGCAGGTCAAGCCGGTTTCGCAGGGTAAAAACATTGCGGAAACCTCCCGCGATATAATTGAACGCCCGAAAATTTTCCAGCAGCAACGTGGGGCTATCCTGGATGGGGTTGAAGCCGGGGGCATTGATCATGGTGCCGAAGTAGTTTTGAAAAAAGGGTTGATTTGAGAAGACCGCCTGCGCGTAATAACCCGGGCGGTACCATCCGGCCTTGAAATACTGCTCAGCCGTGGCCTTAAACCTGAACCATTGGTGTTCATCTTTTACCGGGATGGGTACAACTGAAGTGTTTCCAGGGTGGAAATCTTCAGTCATGTTAAAATACTGCACGGCAAAACTGAACGATTTGCCCGCATTTGCATATTGTTTGCGATTGAGTGTATTGGTGGTAAACAGCAGTTCGCCCTTGATCCCGCGGGTTCGCAATTCATCGAGGGTATCTGAGCTGACGAACACTTCGCCGTTGACATAACTGTCGCGGTTATTAAAACCCTCTGCCCTCAATATGCCTTTGAATTGGTGACCCAGAGGCCAGCCGATATTAAGCCCGTATTTCCTGTTGATGCGTCGCAAAACCGTTGGGGAGCTGACTTCATACAAGAGGTCATCGCTTTGCAGATAATCCCAGCTGTTGAATCCGACAAAGGGTTCGAGATAGAACTGGAAAGGAAAATCGAGTCGTGTTCTAATGTCAGCTGCCTTGTAGAAATTTCCCGTCTGAAATCCCGTGTAAACATGAAGGAGTTGATTCTTGAAATTAAAAAAGTTCAATCCGAGATAGATGTTGCTGATATCACGGGTAGCGATCACGCCGCCAAAATCTACCTGGAAATTTTTTTGTGGCCTTCGCGTCAGTTTAAGCTGATAAGTATTAAGCGCCGTGTCGAAAAGGATGTTAGGGTATACGTTACTAAAGTAATTTTCGGAGACAAGTTTGAAATAGCCGCGCTTGGCTTTGGTATAATAAAAGGATCGCGGATTTTTTTCGCTATAGCGGAATATTCTCCGGATATACCGGCTTTGTTTCGGGTTAAAGCCTTCAAACAGGAGCTTGTCAAAAACCATTTCAGGACTGCGCATATTAAATGCGTTGCGTTTGACAGCGATTTCTTCACAGGTAATTCTGCCCGAAACTTTTTCTTTTATTTCCCTGATCTGCCGCAGTGTCTGGACATACCCGCTATCGATAAGACTTTTGGCATCGGAAAAATCAAAGGACGTATATCCCTGCAGGTTTGGCTGGATATACACGCCATTCTCAGGTACGCTTGCGGGATCGGATTTGTCGAGCAAAAGGAACAGAAGCGAATTTGCAATGAGTTTTTCATCGAGGCTGTAAGGGTAATCATTGTAAATTTTTGAAGACACATTGGCGCCGATGATCACATCGGGCTTAAATTCATTTTCCGCAACGTCGACGGGGAAGTTGTTGTAAACGCCGCCGTCAAAGAGATATTTGCCATCCAACCGGATTGGATTGTAAAAAAACGGTACAGTCTGGGTTGCCCGCAGCGCATCACTTAAAATCCCCTTGGAAAGTATTACCTGGTTCTGCGTAAAGATGTCAGCCGCAACAACGCGCAAGGGAACAAAAAGACTGTCGAAATTATTGTTACAGATAGCTGAGGCCTGCGAAAACATGTCAGCTAACGCAAAGTTCAGCGATACATCGCTCGCGATACTGGTGTTGAGCTGTAAGTTAAGAATGGAATCTAAAGAGAGATTGAGTTTTAAAAAATGAGGGTTATCCTCGTTTTGATGGTAGAAATAGTTGAAGCCTTTTTCGGGCATGCCGTTGACCAGCCGCAGAAACTGTTCAGACAAGGCCATGTTCTCAATCTGCTCAGGGCTCATACCCGCCGCGTAGCAACCGGCAATGATGCCACCCATGGAAGTACCGACGATGTAATCGATAGGGATCTCATTTTCCTCAAGGGCTTTCAGCACACCCACGTGAGCGAGCCCTTTAGCCGCGCCACCGCTTAATACCACCCCGACCTTTTGGCCATAAGCGGTAAAGAACACAAGTGAAATGCATAGGGTTAGCTGAAATCGCTTCATCAAAAAAGGATCAACAGTTCAATCTTTAACAAAAAAAGCCAAAGAAAATTGCTGATCCTGGCTAGTATCGATCTAAAAAATTTCTTAACGGATTGAGGCGAACGATTCTTCTTCGTTCTGAGTAAAAGGAATGATGTTCAATCTTTCAATAAGACTCTCTTTGACAGTTTCAAACGATGCCAGGTAGTCATTCTTTACCGGCTGGGAGGCGGGCAGTTCTACGCGCAAGGCATCCACCTGAACGCCATTTTTCCAGAACCTGTAACAAAGGTGCGGGCCGGTAGCCAGGCCAGTGCTCCCGACGTAGCCAATGGTTTGACCCATGCGAACGCGATCACCGGCGCGGAGACCGGAAGCGATCTTTGACATGTGAAGGTATTGAGTGGTATACGTTGCGTTGTGCCTGACCTTAACGTAGTTGCCATTGTTGGATTTGTACTGCGCCTCCAGAACGATGCCATCGCCAACGGTACGGATGGGGGTTCCCCTCGGCGCAGCGAAGTCTGTTCCCAAATGGGCTTTATAACGCTTTTGTACAGGGTGAAAACGGTTCTTATTGTAGCGTGAACTGATCCGGGTAAATTCTATAGGATATTTTAACAACGCCTTGCGCAGGCTTTTGCCTTCTTCGTCGAAATAATCAATACCATCACCCTGATCAAAAGGGAAAGCATAGTAAGGGTGGTCGAAGTGCTCAAAGTAAATACCATTGATCTTGCTCACACCAATGGAAACGCCTTCCACCTGTTGCTCTTCATAGATAAGTTTAAATTTGTCGTCAACCTGAAGTCTTTGGAAATCAACCTGCCATCCGAAGATATCGACAAAACGGTTCGTGAGATCAGCAGGCATACCAAGCTCTTCCATAGTTGCAGACAGATTGGAATTAATGACGCCACTAACAGTCTTTTCTATTGTGGTCACTTCGCGCTGTCCTATATTAACAGAGAGGGAGTCTTCAAACCGGAATACGATGTAGTCAATGGCATTCGGTTCATAGACGAGCGCTTTCGCTTGCGTCAGAGAATCCTGATTGCATATCAAAGTGTATTTTGTGTTCGGCGTAAGCTTGCGCGGATCAAATACCTTGCGCGACAACTGGGAAACCTGGTGAATCAGTTTGGCGGGCACATTATATTCCTCGAGGATATCACCCAGGAACTGATTGCGTTTGATCTTATTCTCAATCACCACATGGTCATCCTGTAAGATCATTCCGTAAAGCATTTTCGGTTCTTTTACTTCAAGGGAAATATCTTCCGTTGAATCGGGCACAGCCACTGCTTGCAGCGAAGTTGAAGAAGGGATGTAATACTTGTTGAAGGTCAGGACGCCTGCGCCGATGGTCAGGACCACAATGAAACCGAAAAACTTTTTTACCATGTCACGTGTAAGATTAAAAAATTGAGCAGAGGTGTAAATATAAGTAGTTTAAAAAAAAATCATTTCCCCACTTGTGTGGAATTGCCTCGTGCTCAAAGATATATCTAATCGTATTTAAACGAAAATGCGAGGGACTAAATCTGAAATTAGCCCATTTTGGGCCTTTTGAGGGGTATTTGAACTTCAGTTTAAATATAATTCACTGTAAGTTTTTTTTCCTGATTCCAGAAATTCTATGAAATTCTCTACATTTTTATCGTAACCGTATGGCCAGGCAAGAACGCGCTCGTCTTTTCCCACCAAAACGTAGAATGGCTGCGCATTATTATCAAGTCTGGTGATCTGAATGTCGGCGTTTTGTTTGCCGATGGTTTTTTTCACTTTGTTATCGTACTCGGATGTATACCATTCTGATTCTGGAAGCTCTGTTTTGTCATCCACGTAGAGGGCGACGACAACAAAATCGTTTCTCAGCCTCTCCAGTACCTTCGGATCTGCCCAGACATTGGCTTCCATTTCCCGGCAATTGGTACAGCCATGCCCGGTGAAATCGATAAAGAGCGGCTTATTCTGCTCTCGCGCACAGGCAAGGGCCTGGTCATAATCAAAATAGCCCGCCAGCCCGTGGGGAAGGTGGAGGAATTCGGTGTATTTGGGTTCTTCGCAGATCTGATTCTGCTTGCCGTCGCGATTCAGGCTGATGAGGTCAAAATCGTGCGTGTACATGGGTGGTAGATATCCCGCAAGGGCTTTCAGCGGAGCCCCCCATAACCCGGGGATGAGGTAGATCACAAAGGTAAAGGTCAGGATTGCCATCATTAACCGGGGTACAGAAATTTTATCCACCACCGCATCGCCGGGCATTCTGATCTTTCCCAGGAAGTAGAAACCAAGGATGGTGAATATTACCACCCAGATTGCGATGTTCAGGTCCCGGTCAAGGATACCCCAATGATAGGTCTGGTCGGCTATGCTGAGGAATTTCAGCGCGAGCGCAAGTTCCAATAGCCCAAGGGTTACTTTTACCGTATTGAGCCAGCCTCCGGATTTCGGAAGGCCTTTGAGCCATTCAGGAAAGATGGCAAACAAAGTAAACGGAATTGCGAACGCCGCTGAATAAGCCAGCATGCCCAGGACCGGTTTTATTACCTGACCCCCGGCGGAAAGTACGAGCACGTTTCCGACGATGGGGAGAGTACATGAAAAGGAAACAAGCACAAGTGTTGCCGACATAAAAAAGATCCCGGCCATACCGCCTTTTTCCGCCGCCTGGTCTGCTTTATTAACAAGTTTATACGGGGCGTTGATGTCGAACAATCCCAGAAACGACAAGGCGAAGAGAATGAACATGAAGAACACGAACAGGTTTGGGATCCAGTGGGTCGCCAGCGCATTCAAACCCTCCGCGCCAAAAATGAGCGCGAACAACGTACCAGCTATTGTGTAAATAACGATGATGGAGATCCCGAACCATGTTGCGTTGCGGATGCCTTCTTTTTTGGTCTGATTGTCTTTGAGAAAAAAAGTAACGGTCATCGGGATCATCGGGAACACACAGGGTGTGATCAGCGAGGTTAGTCCCAACAGGAAAGCCAGCACCATATAACCGATGAGTGAATCGCTGTGGGAGGAAGATTCTCCTTCGATAATAGAGGGGTCCAGTATCGGGCCCGTATTAGCGGAGGAATAATCCGGAGGAGTCATGCTATGGACGCTGTCTTTGTTCGATGCCGGATTAGTTTTGGCCTCACCTTTTGGGGATTCAGGGTTGGGACGGCTTAGGTCTACAGGTTTGTTGGGCTGGATTTTAGCCCCTCCGCTCACCAGAATGTTTTCGAAGGAAAAATCCTTTTCAAGATTTATGCACTTTCCATCGAGTTCCGTGCACACCTGGGCCTCAATTGAACCGGCGATAGTGAGAGGGTTACCTAAAACTTTTATACGCTGACGGAACTCTCCTTTTTTCTTGAATATCTTAACATCGCAATCAAAAAACTCGTCGTGTTTGGCAACGGAATTAATGGCCTTAAGCCCGCCTACAGGCTGAAAGTTCACAACGTTTGCAAACTGGATCTCGGTTAATAAGGGTCCGCAGTCGGGATCAAAATCATTTGCGTATAAATACCAGATATCGTCAATGGTCGCTTTGAAAATTATTTCAATTTCATCTCCGACTTTTACCCTGGTTTCGGAAAGCTGGACGTCCCACGTGGCCGGAGTGAGTATCTGGGCCTGCAGAAAAAAGGGAAGGAGGAAAATCAGAATCAGTGGAAGTTTGCTCAGAATACGCTTCATAGTTTCAAAAGGTGCTAAAATAACGAACTTACAGGCAAAAAAGTTGGGCCCCCGCCCCTAAATCCCCTGAAGGACTTTAAGGTGTCCTAAAGATCAACGTCTGGTTGATTTCTCCAGAGGTCTTCCAGTTTCTCCCGTTCGCGGATCAGTTTTGCGTGGCCATTCAAAAGCAACACTTCAGCCGGACGCAATCTTGAATTGTAATTGGAGGCCATAGAGTAACCATAAGCACCTGCATTCTTGATTGCCAGGATATCGCCTTCCCTCACCTCATTTAACTTGCGGTCTGAACCAAACGTATCGGTTTCGCAGATGTATCCAACGATGGTGTAAAGTTTCTGCGGCCCGGCAGGATTTGAAATGTTCACGATGTCGTGGTATGCATCGTACATCATTGGTCGCAAGAGGTGATTTAATCCGGAATCAACGCCGACGAAAGTGAGGGAAGGCGTGGGCTTGACCACTGTTACTTTTACCAGCAAAACTCCGGCTTCGCTTACGATAAATTTTCCCGGCTCAAAATGCAGCTCGAGTTTCCTGCCATAGCTTTGGCAAAAATCGTTAAAGGCCTTGGTAAGTTTCAGTCCAAGATCGTAGACATTGGTCACAATATCATCTTCCTTATACGCGACTTTGAATCCGCTGCCGAAGTCTATAAAACGCAGCTGCGGGAAGTCACGTGCGACACCAAAAAGTATATCGGCCATCTTCAGGAACACTTCACTTTCCGTTATGTCGGAGCCTGTATGGATGTGCAGACCATTAACGCGCAGGTTATGCTTTTTTACCACATCGTGAATATCGGGAAGCTGGAAGACTGAAATACCGAACTTTGAATTGCTGTGACCTGTAGAGATCTTGTAATTACCGCCGGCCATAATATGCGGGTTGAGCCGGATACTGCACGGGTAGGTACCCTGATATTTTTGTCCGAATTTTTCCAGCGAGGAGAGATTGTCGAGATTTATGGTCAGGTTTAGTTTTACACCTTCAACGATCTCACTGAAATCAACGCCGTTTGGAGTAAACATGATCTGCGACGGCTTAAACCCTGCGCGTAATGCGAGGTGCGCTTCCTGGATGGAGACCACGTCCACATCAGAACCATAGATCCTTAAAAGCTTCAGGACGGAAAGGTTAGTCAGGGCCTTTGCAGCGTATTTGATCTTTACGTCGGAACCTGAGAACGCGGTTTTTAAAGTCCTGAGCTGATGTACGATCTTTTCGGCGTCATACACGTAGAGGGGTGTGCCAAATTCTTTTGTCAACGCGTGAAGATCAACATCCTGGATCCTGTAATTTCCTAATAAAAGCTCCATCTAAACCCTGTTAAAATAAAAGGCCTAAATATAAAGCCGATTTAAAGATTATCAGGGGTCAGTGGAAAGATTCTTCCAAATGGCATCCGGATTATTAGTTTTGCCGATGAAATGGCCAGGCAAGATCCAGTGATAGTCAGTGTGTCGTTAAGGGGAACTATAAAATATCGAGGGGAAATGTATGAAATTATACCACCGGGAATTGGGACAGGGGCAGCCCATCATTCTGCTTCATGGTATTTTTGGTTCATCCGATAATTGGCTTACACAGGCGAGAATACTGTCCTCCAGCTATCGCACCTGCGCATTGGACCTGCGCAACCACGGGCAGTCACCACACGATAATGTTTTTGACTATCCATCGATGGCGAAAGACATCCTGGAATTTATTGAAACGAATAGGGTGAAGGATCCGGTGCTCATAGGGCATTCGATGGGTGGAAAAGTAGCGATGAACTTTGCCATAGCCCACCCGGATAAATTGCAAAAACTGGTTGTTGTTGACATAGCTCCCAAACCTTACAACATGGAGCACTATGTCATTCTCGACGGCCTGAAAGCCATACCCATCAACGAAATAACCACCCGGAAGGAAGCCGATGATGTGCTGGCAGGTTATGTTGACGAAGCTGACGTGCGCCAATTCCTGCTTAAAAATCTTCAGCGAAAACCCGAAGGAGGTTTCAAGTGGAAACTCAACCTTGATGTCATCGCCAGGAACATTAAGAACATCGGACTCGATCTTCAGTTTGACGGAAAATTTGAGAAGCCGACACTGTTCGTGCGAGGGGCGCGATCCAATTATGTAAAAGACGTGGACATTGATCGCATCCGCGAAGTTTTTCCTGCGGCAAAGATGGAGACGCTGGTTACAGGGCATTGGGTTCCCGCGGAGAAGCCGAAAGAGTTTGTGGAGCTGGTCGTGCAGTGGCTAAGCCCGTAAATCCCCTAAAGGGGACTTTGGAGGAGGAGCGCTGCCCAGGTTTCGCGTTCATCGCGGCTGATTTCTTTCAGGTTTTCGCGGTGGGTTTCAGCGAGGAGATCGGGAATGTCAAGAGTCAAAAATCCGCTTAGCAACAATTTACCACCGGGATTCAAATACGACGCATAGATATTGATCTCATCCAACAAAACATTTTTATTGATGTTGGCCAGGATGATGTCGAACCTTCCCGTCAGATCAACGTCTTTAATACTTCCCCGCCGGATGCGGATATTCCTGCATTGATTGATGTCAGTGTTTTCATTGCCATTGACCACACTCCACTCCTCAATATCGAAGGCTTCTACTTCTTTTGCGCCAAGTTTGGAGGCCATGATCGACAGGATAGCTGTGCCGCATCCGGCGTCCATCACGCGTTTATTGTGGTGGTCAATGTCCATCATATTTTTCATCATGAGATAGGTGGTCTGATGATGGCCTGTGCCGAAAGACATTTTTGGCGTGATAATGATCTCGTAGGGATATCGTTCTTCAGGTTCGCGAAAGGCAGCGCGGATGAGGCACTTCCCTTCCACAACAATGGGAGAATAACTTTTTTCCCACTCTTCATTCCAGTTTCTTTTCGCTATCCGTGAAAAAGAAAATTCAAGCCAGGTACTTGGCTCATATTTTTTGCGGATAGCGTCAACCATGAACTTGTCGTATCGATCCCCTTCAATGTAGGCTTCAAAACCCCTTTCATTTTCCAGGAAGGTATCGAACTTGGCTTGCGACAGTTCCGCCATGAGGATCTCCGAAAATCCCGGATCACATTTGACGAGCAGGCGGGTATGATACATCGGGAAAAATTATGGATAGGTTAGGTAATGGACACGTTGGAGACAAGGCAGGCCTTGTCTCTACAACAATCAATTCATCGCCTTAATTATTTCGGTGAACTCGCGCGACTTCAGTGATGCTCCTCCTACCAGTCCCCCGTCGACGTCGGGGCAGGAAAACAATTCCTTTGCGTTTGCTGCATTAACACTTCCGCCATATAGAATTGGAATGTTGTCGGCTACGGATTGGCCGAATTTGGTAGCGAGGTGTTTACGTATGACTGCGTGCATCTCCTGCGCTTGCTGGGCGCTCGCAGTTTTTCCCGTGCCGATTGCCCACACAGGTTCATAAGCGATCACTACTTTTTCTATCGGAGCGGCATTGAGGTGAAGGAGCGCTTCCGAGACCTGTTGCTTCACCAGTCTTTCATGTTCATTTTTTTCGCGAACGTCTAATGGCTCTCCGCAGCAGAAGATGGGTGTCAGTCCGTATTTGAGGGCTATATCAACTTTTTTTGCCAGCAATTTTCCATCTTCAGCAAAGTACTGTCGGCGTTCGCTGTGGCCGAGAATTACATAGGGGATACCCATTGAGCGCAGCATGGATGCTGATACTTCGCCCGTATAAGCGCCGGCTTCGTGTTCACTGCAATTCTGGGCGCCGACCTCGATGCGGGTATTTTTTCCCAACTGGTTTTTTATCGGCATGAGGTAGGGTGAAGGGACACATAAAACAACTCTTACATTTCCTTTAACTTCGTCCGCCGTCATGCTCACAACCTCAGAGACGAGGACCCCCGCCTCTTCGAAGGTCTTATTCATTTTCCAGTTACCGGCAACAATCTTTTTTCGCATAACAATCTTTTTGAAGGCCCAAATATAGTATTTGTCGCGAAGCCCTCAAGCTTTCAGTTTTCCACCCGGAGTTTCTATCTACCTGTTTTGTG
>JBBDXJ010000291.1:10412-14562 GCA_040902445.1 Cyclobacteriaceae bacterium
TCCTTAAAAATTGCCTGCGCATCGTGCATGCTCATCAATTCTTGCAGCGACTTTTCTGGATTCGTTTTCATATATTCTTTAACAACCTGCCAGCCGACCCATTGGCCAATTCTTCCCGGGCATTTTTCGCCGACCTGAATCGTGACAGGACGATCCCCGAGGTAATTTTTCTTATCGATCGAGCTGGTGGAGAACAATACCTTATCCTGAATAAACCGCGCCCAGATGAGATCTTCATTCTGCCTCGCGCCATGGATCTCTTCCGGGGTATACCATATCAGGGCGCTGTCGGGAGTACACGGCAGCATGTGCTTGGTGAAGTAAAAAGATTTTCCGTACGCCACCATGTCGGCGAGAACGGTGCGGTCTTTAAGATCGGTTTTGTTGAAACGGTTGCTGATACCGTAGATCAACAAGCAGGAAGCGACGATATCATCCGGGTCATACCGGCGCATGAGATAGTCATATGTTTTGGGTCTAAAAGCGGCGCTTCGACCAAGAAAGAAATCCAGCCCTACAATAACAAGCGTATCTGTCACATAAAGATCTGTATCCAGGCCGGTGATTAGAGTTTTTACTTTTGGAGGGTTGAAGTCGGGATAGTAGTACCGGATATTCGCAAAAGCTTCGCGGAATTTTGATTCCAGTTCCGAACCGTTTCCGAATACGTGTTTGGTTTCAGCAAGCAACGTGTCGATGCCTGGATGTGAAAATCTTTTGAACATTTCATCAATAAAAACAGAATCGTCCGCGTATTCCGAACGCCTCAACATCTCATCGCGGATAAGGGGTTGGCGTGTGAGGAATGCAATCAGTTGCCGTTTGGATTTTATGTTGGCCAGAGTATCTTCAAAATGCTGGAACTCAAATCCTATATCCTCAACTTCAGGGATAAAAACACACGCTTCCTCTTCGGTTCCGCCGCAATTCCACAAGAGCAGGGCAACGAAAACAAAAGTCAATTTTTTCATACGGGGGTCAAAAATAAACATTTAAAAGGGATTTAAATCCTCCCGCTCTTCAGATCAGAATACGGTGTAATGGATCTCGCGGATTACTCAAACGTCAGTTTATCTGCGGGAGTATTCCGGGTCAACCGCAAACTTTTCACTTTGTCGTTTACGTAAACATGCACGAGGTTGGACTGGTCGTCATGCGTCGCCATAATAATGTCGTTCTGGATGGAAATAGTTTTCCATTTTTTTACATCGCGAACTTCGACGTAGAAGATAAGAGCTTCCGCTTCTCGCTCATGCCCCAGATATTTTGTTTTTTGGACTTTACCATCCAGGGAGATACTGAAATGATCCTTCAGGTAGTCGCTGATCAATTGGTCTGTGGTCAGACCCTTTTGCGGGTGGAGAATATCGAGTTCGGGTTCGTTACGGCTGTTGCGAATGCTTAATTCCAGATCGTCAATAAATACGCGCATCATGATCTCCAGCGCCTGCTCCTTTTCATCAAATTCAATTTCCGTTACCGACACATGGATAGGATGAAGAAAAAAACAAAATATTACTGTGGAAATAAGGCCGCTTAATGATGATACCATCACGAATCATTTTTGAAAGTTATGCCACAAACAAAATAAGGTCCAAAAAAATATTCCCCATTTCACCGGGCAATTATAGCATTAAATAAGGAGATCATTTAAAATTTACCCGGGTAAAACAAACTGTAACTGGAATTGGATACTTTAAAAGGTTCAAAACGATTTTAGCCGTATACTTGGTGCCGAAAACCTGAAGGGTATACGCTATGAGTGAATTTGAACTCTATTTTGGACTGGGTAAGGATCATATCCTCGATGCAAATGGTTATGATCACATCCTGTTTGTCGTGGCCCTTTGTGTGTTGTATTCGCTTAGTGAGTGGAGGCGCGTTTTGATACTGGTTACAGCTTTTACGCTGGGCCATTCGGTGACGCTCGCGCTGGCCACTCTTGACATTATTAACGTTAAAGCCGAATTGATCGAATTTCTGATCCCGGTAACGATATTAATCACCGCGGTTTCAAATATTTTCAAAAAAGGAGATGGATATACCGGAAGAAGCTTACAGCTGAACTATGCTTATGCCGCCTTTTTTGGGTTGATTCACGGCATGGGATTTTCAAATTATCTGAAAAGCATTCTCGGCCGGGATGAAAGTATTTTTACACAGCTTCTGGCGTTCAATCTGGGGCTGGAACTAGGACAAATCATTATTGTCGCATTCTTTCTGGTCACTGGTTTTATATTGATAGACCTGTTTGGAGTGAACCGGAGAGATTGGAAGTTGGTTATTTCATCAGCAATTGCCGGAATTTCCCTGATTTTGTTGAAAGACAAAATTTTCTGGTAAAAGCGACGTATCCCGCGGGCCCCTGGCATTTTTTTTGACAAGACAACCGATTAAACCGCCTGCGCATTTTGACTGACTCATTAACCATAGTATATATGACCCGTTTTTTTGTAGCACTCTTATTTTTTTCTTTCAACCTCGCCCTTGCTCAATCCCCGCAATGGCTGGGAAAATTTGAACAGCTTGATCAGCTCTTACCGACCCCTAATGAATATCGATCCGGCTCCGGATCCCCAGGCCCGCGTTATTGGCAACAGCAGGCCGATTATACTATCAGCGTGGAATTGAATGATGATAATCAAAGCATTTTCGGTTCCGAAACCATCACCTACCACAACAATTCTCCGGATGTGTTGAAATATCTATGGCTTCAGCTTGATCAGAATATACTGTCGGCCGAAAACACATTGAAAGCCGCGAGTACCGATGTCGTAGTGGATTCAGCAGCCGCAAAAACTTTTGCTGAGCATGTTTCAGATTTCAAAGCGGGCTTTGACGTCAAATCCGTCAAGGAGACATCCGGGAAACCAATTCAATTTTTTGTTAACAATACCATGATGCGGATTGACCTGCCACAGCCTCTGAAAAGTGGTGAAAAATTTTCCTTTGCGATTGAATGGTCATTTAACGTCGTTGACCGCAACATTTTCAGACAGCGCAGCGGCCTTGAGTATTTTCCGGAAGATGGAAATTATGTTTATACCATCGCGCAATTCTTCCCCCGCATGTGCGTATACGATGACTACAATGGATGGCAGAATAAACAATTTTTAGGGACAGGCGAGTTTACCCTTCCCTTCGGCGATTACAAAGTTAGCATCACCGTTCCCGCAGATCATCTTGTGGCAGCCAGTGGTATTTTACAAAATTCCCGCGAAGTTCTTTCGCGTACAGAGCTTGACCGTTTTGAGAAAGCAAAGTCATCCTATAATAAACCTGTTGTTATTGTGACCCAGGATGAAGCGGTAAAAAAAGAAAAAACCAGGGTGAAAGAAAAGAAGACGTGGGAGTTTCACGCGGAAAACGTACGTGACTTTGCATTTGCGAGTTCCAGGAAATTTATCTGGGATGCCCAGGCTGTGAAGATCGGTGACAAAACTCCGCTGGCAATGTCATTTTATCCCAAAGAAGGTAATCCCCTGTGGGAACAGGAGTCTACCAAAGCAGTGAAGAACACCCTGGAGGTCTATTCACGGATGACAATTGACTATCCCTACCCTGTTGCAATCTCCGTACATACCGCAAGTATAGGTATGGAATATCCAATGATTTGTTTTAATTATGGACGTCCGAATAAAGCGGGAAAATATTCTGATCTTCTCAAGCAGGGAATGATTGGTGTGATTGTTCATGAAGTAGGTCATAATTTTTTCCCAATGATCATCAATAGTGATGAACGTCAGACCCCCTGGATGGATGAAGGCATCAATTCTTTTGTTCAACTCTTGACGGAGCTCGAAAGGTATCCGGAGATTGAATGGTCACGTGGCAAACCTTACAGCCTCGTCAACTATATGAAAGGTGATGAATCGCTTATGCGACCACTGATGACGAATTCAGAACAGATCATCCAACTTGGGTCCGAGCAATATGCAAAAGCAGCAACGGCTTTGTATATTCTTCGCGAAACAGTAATGGGACGAGAGTTGTTTGACATGGCTTTCAAGGAATACGCACAACGTTGGGCGTTCAAACACCCTAAGCCATCGGATTTTTTCCGCACCATGGAAGATGCGTCGGCCGTGGATCTCGACTGGTTCTGGAGAGGATGGTTCTATACTACAGACGCGAATGATCAAACACTCGA
>JBBDXJ010000292.1:0-13802 GCA_040902445.1 Cyclobacteriaceae bacterium
CTTCTCAGCTTTCGCTTTGGTCTTTTGCTCTCTTTTATGAATGACCTTTTGCTCTTTCAATTCAGATTTCATTTCGTGCTTGCGCCGCTTTTGTCTTTTCACTTTCACCTTCGGATGAACCCTCATTTCCGTCCTGAGTTCCTGTTTTAATGATTCTTTATTTTCTTGGTTTATTGGTGCTTCCATTTCAAGATTTACCGCATCATTTAATTGTTAGTTTAATACTATGTTATTAAACATCTGATTATTAGACATATAAAATCATAAACAAAATAATATTTGGCATCTATTAAACTAAAAATATTAGTTATATGTTGCCTAATAGTATTAGTTTTAGTACATTTGATCCCCTCCAAAATTTACTGCCATGGAAATGAATCGGAATAATAAGGTAGCGGCGCGCATGGTCAAAAACGCTCGGAGCCAGGAGAACCTGGCCCTTCAATACGGTATAACAAGATTGTTTTTATTAATGGGTTGGTTCAGCTGAGCGACAATGGAACATATAAGCCCAAAGTTAATAATGCCCGAAAAAAGAGCGGATACCATTGCAGAATTGCAAACGGATATCCTTCGTCTGGAAGGATTTAAAACCGCAAACAACACCGCCGTAGATGTGGGGCTTGGACCTATAAAAGACTCCTTTCCCAATGGCTTGTTTCCTTTGGGTGCCGTACATGAATTTTTATCTGCACAAACCGAAGATGCCGCCGCTACCAGTGCTTTTATAGCAGGATTACTGGCAGCTCTAATGGGAGGTAACGGAACCTCATTGTGGATCAGTTCTTCGCGAACACTTTTTCCGCCTGCACTGAAAAGTTTTAGCATTCAGCCCGACCGTTTCATCTTTATCGATCTGAAAAAAGAAAAGGATGTTCTATGGGCTATGGATGAAGCCTTGAAATGTGGCGCTCTGGCCGCGGTAGTGGGAGAGATGCAGGAAATTAGTTTTACTGCTTCCAGGCGTCTTCAATTAGCTGTCGAGCAGAGCCAGGTTACAGGTTTTATCCTTCGACGCAATCCGCGGAACCTGAATACCACAGCCTGTGTCTCGCGTTGGAAGATCACAACACTGCCAAGTGTTCCGATTGCCCCCGATAGCTATCAGGCTGGGACTGTTGACGATTTACCTGGAGTGGGTTTTCCGCACTGGAGGGTTGAGCTGTTGAGAATAAGAAATGGAAGAGCCGGCGTTTGGGATATTAAATGGATGGCAGGAAGGTTTCATATTGTCAATAACCATTCCTCTTACCAGACAACAGGAAAGTCCAACTTCACTTCAGCACACATATCAGGCCAGGGTTCGGCTTTCTCGAAAATTTCGGCAGACCCGCACTACGCTTCAGCGCACTACCCATTACTAGCTTCGGCAGGCAAGGCACGATGAAATGGCACGGAGATTTGTTTCCATATGGTTCCGTCACCTGACTACGGACTGGTTCTCCCTCCGCCAGCTGCATTTGAAAAATCTGCCTTTTGTTTTACGCGCTCCTTCACATGGAAGGATGGTGATCACTGCCGCGAATGCCAGGGCGGAAATGAAGGGTATCAGTTGCGGGATGGTACTCGCTGACGCCAGGGCGATCATTCCTGAGTTAGTGGTCCTGGATGATAAGCCTGACCTCGCAGTTAAATTACTAAGACGTATTGCAGAATGGTGTATCCGCTTCACACCCATTGTGGCGATTGATCCGCCCGATGGTCTTTTGTTTGATGCCTCTGGTTGCTCACATCTTTGGGGTGGTGATCAATCTTACCTGTCGGAGATCGTTAAAAAGTTAAACGGCCGCGGTTATGATGTCAGGGTTGCTATAGCGGATACCCTGGGCGTTGCATGGGCTGTAGCCAGGTTCGGGAAAGAACCCCGTGTCGGTGCCAGCGTCCCCATAGCAATTGGGATGAATATTGAAGTGCTGCTTCCCCTGCCTCCTGAAGCGCTGCGCCTGGAATCGGATACGGTTGATCGTTTGCACAAGCTCGGTCTTCATCAGATCAGCCAGTTTATCACCATTCCTCGTCCCTCACTCAGACGGCGTTTTGGTCAGCATTTTATCATGCGACTGGATATGGCCCTGGGCAGGGAAGAAGAGATGATCGAGCCCGTGCAACCCATCGAACCATACCAGGAACGGTTGCCCTGCATGGAGCCTATCGTCACGGCTACAGGAATTGAGATCGCCTTAAAACAATTGTTGGAAACATTATGTCTTCGTCTCCTTCAGGAACAAAAGGGACTTCGCACTGCAGTATTCAAAGGCTATCGCGTTGATGGAAAAGTCGAGCAGGTAGATATTTGCACAAATCGCCCGACCCATAATGTCAACCATATTTTCAAACTTTTTGAAATAAAATTGCCCACGATCGAGCCGGCATTGGGCATAGAGTTATTCGTTCTGGAAGCTCCCAAAGTAGAAGATCATTACCCGCAACAGGAAAAGATGTGGGCGGCCTCAGGCGGATTGTGGGACATACGGTTATCTGAACTGATCGATCGTCTGGCGGGAAGGATCGGCATACGCGCAATTAAGCGTTATGTTCCCGATGAACATTATTGGCCGGAGCGATCTTTCAAACCCGCTTCATCCCTTGAGGAAAAATTAACGACTGCATGGCAGGCAGCTAAACTTCGACCACTGCAGCTTTTGCCAACACCCGAACGCATTGAAGTAACTGCACCCATTCCTGATTATCCACCGATGTTGTTCCGGCATAAAGGAAAATTGCATAAGATCATCAGAGCCGACGGACCCGAACGTATTGAGCAGGAGTGGTGGCTTCAACAGGGCCAGCATCGTGACTATTACCGCGTGGAAGATGAAGAAGGCCACCGGTATTGGCTCTTCAGATTGGGGCATTATGAGGATAAAACGTATCAATGGTTTTTGCATGGGTTTTTTGCGTGAAGGGCCTTTGGCTGTTGGCGGAGTATCGGATGGGGACAGCGCAAGAAATGAAAGTGATGCGCGATTTTTCCTCTTTCTGCGTCTTCACCTCACCCTAAATCCCTCTCATGAAGGAGTCTCATGAAGGAGAGGGACTTTTTCCATCGCTAAAGCGATGGATGCTTTCGAATAAAGGTTAATGTAAATGGAAATCGTAGGCGCGAAATGTGACGGCTTCAAAAGAATAGAAGTAAATGTTTAAATGTGTAGTGCATTAAAAAGTAAAATTATGGACGAGGAAATGCATAAGGGTGCCCCCGCAAAACATTTTTATTTCTCCAGGGAAAACAGAAAGGTCCCTACCAAAGCGGAGGAAATATTGTGGGATGCTTTAAGAAACAGAAGGTTGCATGGATATAAGTTCAGGCGTCAACATCCGGTTTGGAATTTCATAGCAGATTTTTATTGCCATGAATGTAGACTAATAGTTGAGCTTGACGGAGAATATCATAATGCCATTGATCAAAAACAATATGATGAAGGAAGAACATATGAACTAAATGAATTGAAGATTATTGTAATAAGGTTTACTAACCGGGAGATTCTGGAAGATATCGATTTTGTCCTTGGCGAAATCGGAGCTCATTTGTTAGAATATGAATCTGGAGATAAACATTGAAGTATGAACAAAAGTGATTAGAGTGATAAATTCCACTAGTTCGGTTTACACCCCTAATGAGCGAAGCAACCATCCCTTCAGGGATGGAGTAAAGTTTAGGGTGACCAGGCGATGAGCATGAAGGCCCGCACAAACTTCATTAGCAAGATAAACCCCGCGCGTTTGGTTTACTCCAAAGAATAATTTTCAATCATGCACTACACAGAATTACAAGTCACAACGAATTTCACATTCCTTCGCGGTGCTTCACACCCAGAAGAAATGGTGGAGCAAGCCGCAACGTTTGGCTATACGTCCATAGCCATTACCGACTGCAACACATTTGCCGGCATTGTCCGCGGTCACGTCGCGGCTAAAAAACTGGGGATGCGTATTATTCCAGCCTGTCGCCTGGATCTGATGGATGGTCCTGGTCTTTTGGCGTTTCCAACAGATATCAATGCCTATGCTCAAATATCAAATCTGCTGACCGTTGGCAACCTGCGTACTGAAAAGGGACAATGCCACTTGTATAAAGCAGATGTATACAACCATGCAAAAGGATCGAAGTTTGTGGTGCTTCCTCCTGCGGCTTTAAATGAACTTTTTGAATTTGATCTTTCTTTCAAAAAAAATTTGCGTGAGTATCGCGATGCTTTCGGTGAACACCTTTACATCGCGGCATCGCGACCTTATGGAGGTGATGATGCCAAACAGTTGTATCGTATCAGCCAGTTAGCTAAGGAGCTTAACATGCCGATGGTTGCTACCAATGATGTGCATTATCATCATCCAGGGCGCAGGGAGTTACAGGATGTGGTAACCTGCGTGCGGGAAAAATGTACGATCCACAACGCAGGTTTTCGATTGCATCCGAATGCTGAGCGATATCTGAAGCCCATCGATGAAATGCTGCGGTTGTTCCGGAAATATCCCGATGCCATTTTAAATACTCAGGCAATAGCCGGGCGCTGCAAGTTTTCACTCGATGAACTGAAATACCAATATCCGAAGGAGATCATCAGCGAAGGACGTACGCCACAGGATGAACTCCGGTTCCTGACCTTTCAGGGTGCAGAAAGACATTTTGGTGAAGTTATCCCTGAAAAAGTAATGGCAACCATCGAATATGAACTGGCTTTTATCGAACAGATGAAGTATGCAGAATATTTTCTCACTGTCTATGATATAGTCCGTTATGCGCGCGGACAGGGTATTCTATGCCAGGGGAGGGGTTCAGCGGCAAACTCGACAGTGTGTTATTGCCTCGGCATCACATCCGTTGATCCTTCGAAATTCGACTTGCTGTTCGAGCGGTTCATTTCTTCGGCGCGTAATGAACCTCCCGATATTGATGTTGACTTTGAACACGAGCGCCGTGAAGAGGTAATGCAATACATCTACAAAAAATATGGACGTGACCGGGCTGCTATTGTCGCAACCGTTACACAGCAACACCACAAAGGAGCGATCCGCGATGTGGGCAAGGCCATGGGGCTTTCCGTAGATACAATTAATCGCCTATCCGGTTTGATCTGGGATTTCGCCGATGATGGCTTTGACCGCAAACGAATTGCCGACCAGGGATTAAACCCTGCCGATTCCAATCTTCAAAAAGTGCTGCAACTCACCGAACAGTTCATGGGCTTTCCCCGACAGCTGGGCCAGCATACAGGAGGATTCGTCATTACGGAGGGCAGGCTATCTGATCTTTGCCCCATCCTGAATGCGCGCATGAAAGATCGCACCAACATTGAATGGAACAAAGATGATATCGATGCACTCGGCTTTTTAAAAATAGACGTGCTCGCGCTGGGGATGCTGACCTGTATCCGCAAGGCTTTTGACCTGTGTAAAAAACATTATGGACTGGATCTTACGCTGGCCAATATACCACAAGATGATCCTGCGGTGTATGAGATGGTAAGCCATGCCGATACCATCGGAGTATTCCAGATCGAAAGCCGGGCGCAGCAATCCATGTTGCCACGGCTGAGGCCTAAATGTTTTTATGATCTTGTGATAGAAGTAGCCATAGTTCGACCCGGACCGATACAGGGCGATATGGTGCATCCGTACCTGCGCCGCCGCAACGGAGAAGAGCCGGTAGAATATCCTTCGAAGGAATTGGAGGAAGTCTTGTCCCGTACACTAGGTGTTCCGTTATTCCAGGAACAGGCGATGAAGATCGCGATAGTAGCTGCAGGGTTCACGCCTGCAGAAGCAGATGAATTGCGGCGTAGCATGGCTACATTTAAGGGAAAAGGTGTGATGGCCCATTTTGAGGAGAAGTTGGTCAGGGGTATGCAGAGGAATGGTTATAGCAAGGAATACGCTGGTCGAGTGTTCAAACAACTGCTGGGTTTCGGGAGCTATGGATTTCCGGAGAGCCACGCTGTAAGCTTTGCATTGCTGGTATATGTTTCCTCATGGATAAAATGTTATTACCCGGATATTTTTGCCTGTGCGCTTCTTAACAGCATGCCTATGGGTTTCTACCAGCCCGCACAGATCATCATCGATGCGCGCAAGCACGGCGTTGAGGTGCGGCCCGTGGATATCAATCATTCCGGGTGGGATAACCTGCTGGAAGAAAGAAAAGGGAAGTACTGCGTCCTTCGTTTGGGCTTTCGTCAGGTGAAAGGAATTCGCGAAGAAGATATGAAGATTTTAATAAAGGGAAGAAAAGAAAAGTATACTTCTATCCATGAGCTTCGTGAAACAGGCCTGACTGATGCAGCACTGGAAAGATTAGCTGATGCAGACGCGTTCAGGTCCGTTGGCCTCGACCGTCGTCAGGCTTTATGGGAAGTATCGACGAAAGATCGTCCCCTTGCGATTTTTTCTTCAGGATCAAAAGATATCGAGGAAAAGATATCCCTTCCGGAAATGACATTATCAGAACATGTCGTGTATGACTATGCCGCAACATCGTTATCAATAAAAGCGCATCCCGTCAGTTTTATCAGGGAGGAACTTAACCGCTTTAATATTCTCTCTGCTTCCGCGCTCGAAAAAGCAAAAGATGGAGATCTGGTGAAAGTCGCAGGACTAATTCTCGTACGGCAAAGACCCGGAACAGCAAGCGGTATTTGTTTCATTACCATAGAAGATGAAACAGGCACGGCCAACCTGGTGGTGTTCCAAAAGCTTTTTGATAAATACAGGAAGGAGATCATACAATCAAAGCTGTTAATGGTAGAAGGCAAGCTGCAAAAAGAAGGGGAGGTGGTTCATTTTATTGTGAAGCGATGTTATAATTATTCGAAATTATTACAAAAGCTTACCGCGTCTAAAAAGGAAGATCCATCATTAACCCCCCAATTCCGTTCCGATGAAAAAACTTCTCCGTTTTTGCCCGAGAAGAAGACACAGGAGCGGGATATTGTTCAGGGGAAGATTTTTCCGGAGGGGAGGAATTTCAGGTGAGGATCCTTTTTTTTGTGAAACCGTCATTGGGAGCGGGCGCGCTGGCTTTCGGAGTGTGGACAAGAGCGAAGAACCCCCAAGTGCGCAAGGGACAAGTATGAGTGCGGAATTCTCCGATAAGATTACAAAAAATCTTTGCTAACTTTGCGCCTTTGCGAGATGATTCAGCGAGCTTGCGAGCCTGCGCCTCTTCAAAAGCACAAACCATGAACAGAATCTTAAACGATCAGTCAGACAAAGAATAAAAACCTGAGCGAGCGCCGCTACCACCTCTACTGCGCATACCAATTCCGCAACCTCACATCAATGTTCTTATTCTTATCGTTCACCAACTTCTTAAACGCCTCGGTATCACTGAGACCGTTTTGTCCGCGATAATGGTAAGGGTACATAACTTTCGGTTTAAAGTCCAGCACAGCCTGGGAAGCTTCATTGATGTCCATCGTGTAGGGGAGGTTCATGCAGACAAAGGCGACATCAATATCTTTCAGCGAACGCATTTCCGGGATACCGGAAGTGTCGCCGGACAAATACACTTTCTTATTACCGAATGTCATCACATAGCCGTTGCCGCGACCTTTTGTATGCCGCGAGTCTGGTGATTCAGGAAGGTTGTACATCGGCACAGCCATAATTGAAATATTCATTACCGATTTAGTTTGGCCGTTGCCAAGCACCACCACCTTGCTTTTGAGATTCTCAGGAAGCTTATCCGCAACAGCTTGCGGCACAATGAGCGTAGCTTTCGAGGCATCGATCGCCTGCAGCGTTTCCGGATTGAAATGATCTCCGTGAATATCGGTGATGAGGATGAGATCAGGCGCAGCAACTCCTTCAAACGTTTTTGCGCCACCATTGGGATCGGTGTATATCGTTCTGCCCTGCCATGTCAACGCAAGCGTGGCATGGTTCAGGGGCTGAATGGTTAGCGGGCCTTTGGAAGTTTCTATTTTATCGGGTGCGGGTCGCTGCGCAACGGCGACACCCAAGGCCAGAAATATTATAGCAGAAATGGCGGCAGTTTTCATATTTTCATCTTTAGGATACCAAAGATAATACGTTGAAGTTATCTGACAAGCCACCCCTCTTCGAAGCCGTCATCTCTCTCTTTTGAAGCCGTCATCCAGAGAGGCCGGCCTTTACCTCTGTAGTGTTTGCGAATGAATGGTCTATACAATCTGACTTACGCGGACCGAAGTTTCTTTTCGTCTTCCGTTCTGGGCTTGCAGTACGAAAACTCCTTCCCTCCGATGAGGGAACGTGCCCAAGCGAAAGCGCCGGGCGGAAGGGTTCGACTGTTGAATAAAGCGTACGCATGATGGAAAGCAAAGTAGATTTAAATTAGAAACCAATAACTTAACCTCGATCGATGCCTAACCAAAAAAAAGAAAAGTTTTGATGATTCTTTGTCGAGATTCATCTAAAATCTCCAGTTGCGCATTGCCCTTTTTCAGGAAACCTTTTAGATTAAGGGCATAAGTACTATCGGTTGAAAAATGGTCAAGTAAACAAAACCTCCCAATAGAATAGGAGGTGATCGACTTTTTAGTCAGCCCCAGCTTCGTCCCGCCTTACTTCGCGGTCAATTGAACGACCCGTTTACGCACTGTTCAGTTGTCATTTCCATTATCACTACATCCGCATGGCTTGAAATCAATCACTTGCGATTGGCTTCAAACTCCTGCTTCATCGCTTGTCGGATCTTCCTGCGGTGCATACCGCCCCAATCGCCCAGGACTTTCAACACGGGCCGGACTGTTAACGCATATTCCGTAAGCTCGTACTCGATGACAATCGGCGTTTCTGTGTAGACGTGCCGTTTGACAAAGCCATTGAGCTCAAGATCCTTCAGCTCGGACGCGAGCACCTTGGACGAAATGCCGTTTATGGTGCGCTGAAGTTCATTGAAACGACTCTTGCCATGCATCAGAGCGATGATAATGCGAAGCTTCCATTTCCCGCCGATGGCATACAGCGCGTCGCCGATTGCGCTCAGCTGCGCCTGGCACTCCTGTTCGTTCTCCTGTAAGTCAAATTTATCTTTTGCCATAAACCTTATGCGCTTACAAAAAGGTAACTACTTACCTTTAGTAAAGTGCTTACTTTTGGTAAGCAAAAATACGGAGTTTTGGTGTTATATGAAAAACAAAGGAGTTATTATGAGTATGAAAGATAGAAAACTAACAACAGTGTATGCCCCTCCGTCACAGCCAGGCTTTTTGGGAAAGGGTCATATCGCGAGGCCGGTAATTGGCGTTGAATTTTCACAGAGCGATCCGTTCATTATGTTAATGGACGACATGCTTGAAAAGACAGACAACGTTCCCGTAGGAGGACCACATCCCCACGCTGGATTTGAGACTGTATCACTGGTTCTTAAAGGCGAACTGGGAGAGGGGCCTCACGCGATGAAGCCGGGAGACTTTGAGATCATGACAGCAGGCAGTGGCGTGGTTCACACGGAGACTATTTCCAGGCCAACTAAAATGCGACTGTTGCAATTGTGGTTGAACCTTCCAAAAAAAGACAGGAAAGCATTGCCACGGATTCAACGGTTAGGCGCAGAACATGTACCCGGTGTTTCGGAAGACGGCGTCAGCATAAGAGTTTACAGCGGAACGTTTGGCGGCGTTTCTTCTCCGATCAAAAACCATACGCCGCTCATCGTCGCCGAGATTAAAATGGAACCTCGCGCATCCATGACAGAAATTCTGCCAGCCGATTTCAGCGCTTTCCTGTATGTCATTGACGGACGTCTGCACGCAGGAGCAGAAAATCAGGAGTTGCCGATCGACCATGTGGGATGGCTGGATCGTTCAGATGTTCCTGGAGACAGTCAGCTAAAGGTGATTGCCGGCGATAGCGGAGCGCATTTCGTTTTGTATGCCGCCCGGCCTCAGCATCACGAGATCGTTTCCCATGGTCCGTTCATTGCCGACAGCATGGACGACATCAGGCAGTTGTATTCGGATTTCCGGGCAGGTAAAATGGGACACATCACGGAGGTTTCTTCGGAACAGCAACTTTCGTATTAACGGGTTGGACTGAAAAAAATAAAAGGTGGTCTGGACGGACCACCTTTTTTAAATAGCACGAGTACCTTTTTTCCAAAGAATGAGTGCAACAGAAGATCCCAAGGCAATAAAGAATTGATGTTGGGCTAAGTGATTCAACCTTCAGTACACGTATCAACTTTCTGAAAGTTTTGGAACTTTCAGAAAGTTTTTCGTGGCCGAGTCTTCGTGCGAAGGACCGAGTCTTTATTTGAAACTTGAGTAAACAATCACTACCCTAATTTAATTTCAGCTAAATAGAATTTAAGGCATCCGGAACCGACAGTTGTAAACGCCACTAACGACGTAATGGAACTTTTTATGTAAAAATCTTGTGTTGCCGTACGCTGGGATCATGACTGCCGAAAAATGACGACTATAAAAAAGAGGAAGCTTATTCTGTATCTGTCCTGTATATTTATTGCCGTACAGGTAGCTGCCCATATTGGTCGTGATCCTAACGTCGATCTACAACACGTAAGCGATCTACAACTCGACGAAAAGATCCTGGCCTTCAAAAAGGGTGGTGCTGAGAAAAAAATAAGCACCAATAATTACGATACAGAAGGTATTATTGAATACGCGGAGTCACTTTTAGGCACTCCTCACGTAATGGGAGGATATTCAACCTCAGGCCTGGATTGCTCCGGACTGGTTAAACTGGCACATGCACAATTCGATGTAGTGCTTCCCCGCTCTTCACATGAACAAGGCAGATATGGTACTATTATTTCTTCAGATGAAGAATTAAAACGGGGTGATCTCGTATTCTTTCATTCTACTTACTCAACGCCTAATCTGATTACTCACTCGGGTATCTATCTTGGCGAAAATAAATTCATCCATACATCCACTTCCCGTGGTGTTACAATTTCCGCATTACTTAATTCCGGTTACTGGCAAGATCATTATTTGTTTGCGACCAGGTTAAGATGACTGAAGTCCTTTCCGATCAACCCGCTTTTGCGCTAATAATTATTTCCTTTCGTGCAACCTTCCTAATTTTGCCAGGTATCTCTATTAGTCTGCCAAAAAACTTACGCTTATGCTCCGAAACTATTTCAAGATCGCGTTCCGTAACCTCAGCAAGAACAAAGGCTATACATTCATCAACATTACCGGCCTGGCCACAGGCATGGCCGTAGCCCTGCTCATCGGACTCTGGATTTGGGACGAGCTCACCTTCAACCGTTACCATAAGAACTACGATCGCCTCGCGCAGGTGTGGCAGCACAATGTTTATAATGGAGTAAAACAATCGCAGATATCCAACCCATATGTTATGGCCGAAGAGATACGCAACAATTTCGGCAGCGATTTCAAATACGTCATTCAGTCAACCTGGAACTTCGGACGTATCCTCACTGTGGGCGATAAGAAGTTCAACAAGTCCGGTATGTACTGGGAGCCCCAGGTAATCGACATGTTGTCGATCAATCTTTTGAAAGGCGACCCCGAGACCGCATTGAAAGATCCATACTCCATTATACTATCCGAGTCCGTGGCCAAAACCTTCTTTGGGGATGCCGAACCCATAGGCCAGACGATGCTCGTCAACAACAAGCACGATGTGAAGGTGACGGGCGTGTATGAAGACCTTCCGCATAGCTCCCACTTTCGGGAGATGAGCTTCATCATGCCGTGGTCGCTTTACATCATCGAAAACGAATGGATCAGAAACATGGACGACCCGTGGGACAGCAACTTTACGCAAACGTGGGCACAACTAGCCGAGAATGCCGACTTCGAACAGGTTTCGGCGAAGATCGTCAACGTGAAGTACAACAAGCTGAGCACTGACAACGACCGCAAATACAAACCTGAAGTGTTTCTGCATCCGATGAGCAAGTGGCACCTGTATTCCGAATTTAAGGAAGGCGTGAACGTGGGTGGCCGTATCGAATTCGTGTGGATGTTCGGCATCATTGGTGTGTTTGTACTGCTACTTGCGTGCATCAACTTCATGAACCTGAGCACTGCCCGCTCCGAAAAGCGCGCTAAGGAAGTAGGCATCCGTAAGTCGGTTGGCTCTATGCGGTCTCAACTCATCAATCAATTTTTCTGCGAGTCCATCGTGGTGGCGTTGTTGGCATTTGTGGTGGCGATTGGATTGGTGTACCTCGCGTTACCACAATTCAACCAGGTTGCCGATAAGCGCCTCGCCTTACTATGGAGCAGTCCTCAGTTCTGGTTAATCGGCATCGGATTTAGCCTGATCACCGGCATTGTGTCGGGCAGCTATCCTGCGCTCTACCTGTCTTCGTTCCAGCCGGTGAAAGTGTTGAAAGGAACTTTCCGCGTGGGCAGACTCGCCTCTATTCCAAGACAAGTGTTGGTGGTATTACAGTTCACAGTTTCTGTAATACTCATCATCGGCACCATCGTAGTGTTTCGTCAGATTGAATTCGCCAAAGACAGGCCAATCGGCTACGACCGCAACGGACTGATCAATGTTTACTTACAGACTACCGATATCAACGATCACTTCGATGCGGTTCGTAACGAGCTGAAAACCCAGGGAGCCATCGAAGAGATGACCAAAGCAGGGAGTCCCACCACGCAAGTATGGAACAGTAATGGCGGCTTCACCTGGCAGGGTAAAGATCCGGCACTTGCTGTGGATTTTCCCAACAATAGCGTTAGCCACGAGTTCGGCAAAACCGTGGGCTGGCAATTTAAAGAAGGTCGTGATTTCTCGCGCGAGTTCGCCAGTGACTCCAACGCGTTCGTCATCAACGAATCCGCAGAAAAGTTCCTGGGATTTGAAAATGCGGTGGGAGAGACCCTAACCTGGAACGAGCGGCCCTACACCATCGTCGGTGTGATTAAAGACATGATCATAGAGTCGCCCTACGAACCCGTCCGCCCTTCACTCTGGCACATTGACCGGCACAACAACATTAACCTCGCCATTTTAAAACTCAACCCCGAGATGGGCGCACACCAGGCCCTCGAAAAGATTAAGACGGTGTTTAATAAACACAGTCCCGCTTCGCCCTTCAGTCATGAGTTTGTGGACGTGGAATATGCACGGAAGTTCAGCGATGAAGAGCGCATCGGTAAGCTCGCCAGCTTCTTTGCCTTGCTGGCTATCTTTATCAGTTGCCTGGGCATTTCAGGACTGGCTAGTTTTGTGGCGGAACAACGCACCAAGGAGATTGGCGTGCGCAAAGTAATGGGTGCCAGCGTAGTGAACCTTTGGGGAATGCTTTCGAAAGATTTTTTGCGGCTAGTGGTACTCTCACTGTTGCTGGCCATGCCCATTGCGTGGTATCTCATGAGCAACTGGCTTGAGAAATATCAATATCGAAGTACCATGGCGTGGTGGGTCTTTGCTGCCGCTGGTATCGGAGCATTGGTGATAACGTTATTGACTGTGAGTTATCAGTCGATAAAAGCTGCATTAGCAAACCCCGTTAACAGCCTGAGGTCAGAATAGATGGTCCCCGCAGTGGCTCCCGCCTCGGGGACGCTGCGGCTTCGGAGCGCGGTCTCTTCCATCGACCCGACCGTTGTTTGTTGTTTTGCATTTCTGTTTTGAAGGGTGAAGATCAATATGAAACTATTTTTAAGAAGAGTCCAGTGGTTGTCTAAGCACACGCTCCGATCGCGCGGAGTCCCTGAGACAGGAGACTCCGCTAGGACACTCTATTATCAGTCGATAAAAGCTGTATTAGCAAATCCCGTTAACAGCCTGAGGTCAGAATAGATGGTCCCCGCAGTGTCTCCCGCCTCGGGGACGCTGCGGCTTCGGAGCGCGGTCTCTTCCATCGACCCGAC
>JBBDXJ010000292.1:13902-14492 GCA_040902445.1 Cyclobacteriaceae bacterium
GGGTGAAGATCAATATGAAACTATTTTTAAGAAGAGTCCAGTGGTTGTCTAAGCAAACGCTCCGATCTTCCATTTACCGCCAATCAACTGCATGGTCGCTGTTACCGGACAGTTTGATAGAGTAGAATCTATGCGTTAGATTTGCAACATCTTAAACGCAAAGGAAAATCGCATGAAGAAGTATGTAATTACAGGCTCGATCGGCCATATCAGCAGACCCGTCGTGGAAGGGCTTGTCAAGGCAGGCAAAACAGTGGACGTGGTCACCACCTCCAATGAACGGGTGAAGGAAATTGAAAAGCTCGGAGCCAAAGCAGTGGTTGGCTCTGTTCAGGATGCTTCGTTCGTAATGAGGGCATTTAAAAATGCAGATGTCGTGTATACGATGATTCCGCCTATTTGGCAAACGTCAAACTTGCGTGCATCGCAGGATGACGTCGCGAGGAACTACGCCAACGCCATCCGGGAGAACGAAGTCAAATATGTTGTCAATCTCAGCAGTATCGGGGCCCATGTTGGTAGTGGGGTAGGTCCGGTAGATGGTGTTGCCTTCCTCGAAAGACTGCTCAACGATATTCCTGGTTTGAATG
>JBBDXJ010000293.1:0-75277 GCA_040902445.1 Cyclobacteriaceae bacterium
GCAACACTAGCTTCACGCTGGGCCTTTCAGGCCACGCGAAGCCTTATTTATTGTAGAGAGCGCGGTGATGCCCGCCATGCTTATTTTGCTGAGCCGGTGGTTTACAAAATCCGAGCGTTCGCGCGCAAATACTTTTTTGATCCTGGGAAATCCCGTTACCATCCTGTGGATGTCGATTTTGTCGGGTTATTTGATCGATTCGGTAGGCTGGCGTTGGATGTTCATTATAGAAGGTTTGCCTGCTATCATCTGGGCTTTCTTCTGGTGGCGGCTGGTATCAGATAGACCGAAAGATGCGAACTGGCTAACTCCTGACGAAAAGAAGGCGCTCGAAGCACAATTGCAGAAAGAACAACAGGGTATCAAGCCTGTAAAGAATTATGGTGAAGCATTCAAATCGCGGGTGGTAATTTTACTTTGCTTTCAATACGCGCTGTGGTGTATCGGCGTGTATGGATTTGTAATGTGGCTGCCGAGCATTATTAAGGCTGCACCCGATGTCAGCATTGTTGCAACGGGGTGGCTGGCTTCTGTTCCCTATCTATTTGCGATCATCAGCATGTTGACCGCTTCTTATTTTTCCGATAAGACATTAAACCGAAAGATGTTCATCTGGCCATTCCTTCTCATCGGCGCCATTTCTTTTTATGCTTCATATCTGATAGGCCCCGACCATTTCTGGATATCGTTTGTACTTCTCGTTGTTGCCGGGGCGGCGATGTATGCGCCTTACGGTCCGTTCTTTGCAGTCATAACGGAGATCCTTCCTCACAATGTAGCGGGCGGCGCTATGGCACTGATCAACAGTTTCGGTGCGCTGGGCTCATTCGTCGGCGCTTATATTGTTGGCTATTTAAACGGGACTACCGGTGGTTTCGGAGCATCGTATATTTTTATGGCAGGATCTCTTTTGCTTTCGGCGATACTGACGATAACAGCTGTAAAAAAAGCCAGGGAAAGACATGAGATTAAACTCGCGGGGCAGGGGGGATGAACGCAAGGGCGTGCGTTAATTTGTTTTTGATTTTGACAGGTTGGTTTCTGCGGCGACTTTTGTGAGTGGTGAGTGGTCAGTTGTGAGTGGGCCGTGCGGTTAGTATGTTTTTGATTTTCATAGGTTAACTTATAATAGAACCTTGTGAAGGGTGAGTGGGTTGCATTCACCATTTTCTACGGTATAACTACGGAGCTGGACCTTCGTTGATTGCGTTTTCCAATTTCGCAAGAAATCGCAAAGGACCATATTATTGCCCAATCAAGGCCGACGGCTTGCGTTGGTGGAGGTCTCAGGACTCACGATTCACGAAAGGTCGATTTCTCACCTGTTTGTAAAATCACGAAAGCCAGGTTATTTTTTTTTGCTTCCGCCGCGAAATCCAGTGGGTCCGCGGTATTGAATGCGAACATATTATAGTGATGAGGGATCACGAAGCGGGCCCCGATCTCTTTACCCAGCCGGGCTGCTTCCGAGGCATTTAAATTCCCCGCTACTCCCCGGGCAGGATCATTTCCATTGATGGGTAAGAAGGCAACATCAACCTTAAAAGGTTGTAGCATTTTTTCCAGCCCCTCAAACCACAAGGTGTCACCGCTGTGATACACGGCAAAGTTTCCGAACTGAACTACATAAGCCATAAATTTGCAGCGCCCGTTTTCATCGCGTTCCAATTCGTTGTGCACGGAAGGAACGCCATGGAAGGTGAATCCATTTATTGCAACTCTGTCACCGTCATTGAGGCCAATGGGAAATTTAGGGTCACATCTCACCCGCCCGGCGACGAACTCGCGATTGGCCTCCGGAATCACAAAAGTTACGCGGGGGTTTGCTTTTAATAAGGGGATCAGCGTTTCACCGTCGAGGTGGTCAGTATGATTGTGGCTGGATGTAACAATGTCAATTTCATTCAACAAGTGAGGTTCGATCGCGAGCTCACTCATCCGCACGTGCGGCTTGCTGGTCGCTGCATATTTTTTAGAGAGGGAATCCGATAAGTAAGGATCAAATAAAAGGCAGGCTCTGTTCCACTGAATAAGGAATCCGCTTTGTCCCAGCCACCATACGTCAAATGCATCAGCTCGTCCATTTTGTTTCGCGTGATGAATTTGTTGTTGGAGAGTTACCCCCTTACAATATGCTGGAATCAATTCGCCCATAGGTCGGGTTACAAACTTTCGCGTACTTTTTTCGCGCCCTTCACCAGGTTCATAAGCTTTAACCGGGAGGCCCAGCGTGCTGTCTGACTCAGACCGCAGTCGGGAGCCACAGCCAATTTCGCCGCAGGAACGTAGGTCAAACAACGGTTGATCCTTTGCACCACATCTTCCACCGTTTCTATATAATAATTTTTTACGTCGATGATGCCGACGGCTACATCCATTTTCTCTGCAAAAACCTTCAGCAATTCGATTTCTGCAAACTCGCGGTTGGCCATTTCAATGTGTACCTCATCAACTTTCAGGTCGAGGAAATTCGGGAGCATGGGCGCGATGCTGCGGTAGCCCACGGGTCTACCCTTAAAATTTCCGAAACACAAATGGGTGGAGAGACGGCACTTTCCGGCAATTGAATTTACAGTCCGATTGAAAATATCCACAAAGCGTTTCGTGTCCTCACGGTACGCATAACAGCTCATGGAAGGTTCATCCACGGTGATCTCTTTACAGCCCGCTGCCACGAGGTCTTCGAGTTCTTTTTTTACAAAAGGTAAAATGGCTTCTGTAATAGCATAGCGGTCTTTGTATTTCTCATTGGGCAGTAATCTTCCGCTCAACGTATAGGGACCGGGTACGCTCGCTTTTAATAACTGACCCGGCGGTGCCAGTCTCTCGAGGCGTTTGTATTCTTTAACTGCTCCAAAGCCGTCGGGAGCGGTAAGGGTATCCACGATGGAATTTCTTCCGCGCTGGTCGTGAGCAGCCGGGCCCCATTTTCGCAGCTCGTCTGTATTCTCGCGGATACCCTTGATGAATCCGTAAAAAGAGAGATTGAAATCCAGACGCGTTTGTTCTCCATCAGTGATTACATCCAGCCCGGCGGTGACCTGGTCGTGAATGGCCGCGATCACAGCATCTTCAATCATTTCTTCCTTGTCGGCATTTCCGAATTCGTGAAGATTCTTGACGGCGAATTCAAGCCAGCCCGGGAAAGGGTAGCTGCCGATTACCGTAGTGCGAATGGGAACTGGTTGCATGAGTTATAAAATTTATCTTCAATTGGTCTTGCCTGCGTTTTCATAGAGCTTTGCCAAACGGTGTGCGTGTTCATCGTAAGCGCTTTCAAAAAGTTCCACCGCGCGTTGTTCACCGACGACGGCGGCCCCGCTAAGCACTTTGGGTGGTTGTCCGGCGGCGGTTAAAAGCGCTGCTACTTCCGCTTTAACAGAATTGATGATCATGGCGCCTCCAACGGTCGAGCCAGGTGAAACGGGGGTGTTTAATCCTTCTACATATACCATCGCATCGCCCACCGGGGCACCCGTATCCAGGATCAGATCCGAAAAATCCCCGAGTTTTTTTCCGTCAGCGCGTTTGCTTTTGCTTTTTTCCGAATGCTCTCGGGTAAGTATCGAAACTACTTTTACTTTTTTTCTTTGAAACAATTCGGCCATCTCGATGGGAACGACATTACATCCGCTTGAAGAAATGATCAACGCGGAATCACGGGGTGAAATGTCAAAGTTTCGAAGGATCCTTTCTGCAAGGCCAGAAGTATTTTCCAGGAACATCGCCTGGCGCTGCCCGTTCGCACCCACCACCAGATTATGGAAGGTTAAAGAAAGTTCTACAATAGGATTGAAGCCGGGAAAGGAACCATACCGCGGCCACATCTCTTCAACCATGATGCGACTGTGCCCTGAACCGAATACATGCACCATCCTGCCTGCGAGTATGGTTTGAGAAAACCATTGTGCTGCCTGCTTCATCATTGCCTCCTGGGCGGTAACCACGTCGAGAATGTGCAGGCATCTTGCCAGGTAATTTTGAGTAGGGGTCATTTCAGTCTTTTGTTTTTGATAGTGCAAATCCGGCAGCGCCCATGGCACCCGCCATGTCGGAAAACTGCGCCAGCTTCAAAGGAGTATGTTTGCCGTTCGGTCGCCATTCATAGATTTCAAGAAAATGCTGAAGGGGTTTCATCAGGGCATCTCCCGCCTGCGCAATGCCTCCGCCAATAATAACAACTTCCGGCGATATCATATTAATGGCAGAAGCAATGCTGACGGCTAACTTTTTCAGAGAATCCAGCCACAACCACGTTGCAAAAGTTTCGCCGCGCCGGTAGCCTTCAATAAGCTCGAACGTGTCCTGAAATCTCCCGTGAGAACGGTGAGCGATCGTAATATTTCCGATAGCATCTTCAATACTTCCGGGCATGTTTGTTACATCACGGGTGTGAGCATTCGCATCAACGGTTGTATGGCCAAAGTGTCCCGCCATTTGCGAAAGACCCTGGTAAAGATGACCATTAATTAAGATACCCCCGCCGACACCAGACCCCAACGTAAGCAGAATAGCATGGTTCATTCCACGTGCTGCACCAAAGGAAGCTTCCGCTGTTAATGCGGCGTGCGCATCGTTCAATACAAAGACTTTTTCCTTTGTAAATGCTGACCATACAAAATTTTCCAGGCCCGGTAATCTGCCGGGCATGCATTCGATGCAGGTGTTGTCACCATTCGCGAGACCCGGTGCACACAATCCAATGGCGTGGACCTCTTGTTCATTCTTTATTTTGAAATCTTTGATTAAGGCGTCGACAGCTTCTTTCCAATGCCGGCCTTCCTGTTCACGGGTCTCCTGCCGGGCCTGATGCAATATATTTCCACTATCATCGATCAAAACCGCTTTGATATTGGTACATCCCAAATCAATTCCTATTGCTGTCCTTTTCATAGTAAATATTAATACTGTCCTTCAGAAATACTCCAGCCACCATCCACGGAAAGGATCTGGCCGGTCGTAAATTGGGAATAATCCGACATAAAATAAACCGCTGCTCCGTCGAGGTCGGCCGGTGATCCGATGCGTCCCCCATCGAGCGGTTGTTTTGTCTTTACAAATGATATTATGTTTTCGTCGTTGGCCGCGCGTTGAGCCATAGGGGTTTCCACCAGGGCGGGCGCTAATAGATTAATGCGAATATTGTGGGCGGCGTAAAAGGATGCAATCGACTTGGTAAAACCGATGGCCGCGGATTTTGCCGCAGCATATGCGTGGGTCACAAAATATTTTGGCGAGGGAGAATATCCAAGGACGGAACCCATGTTCAGTATACTTCCATGTTTTTTTCGTTCCATAAATGATCTGACAGCGGCCTGGTTGGACAGCATCAGCGAAGTAAGGTTGAGAGATAGCGTATATTCCCAGCCCTCCCGGGTTAACTCATGGAGCGGGCCATCGCCAAACTTGCGTCCGCTACCCCCGGCCACATGGTACAGACCGTCGAATCCTCCAAACTGACGGATGCAATCTTTAATGGCGTTATCCGCCGTTCCGGCCTCGGAGGCATCTCCTGTTTCCACCAACGCTTTTTTCAAACGCCTGGAAGCTTTTTCCACGCTGTCGGGACTTCTGCCAATAGCTACTACGTTAGCGCCCTGACGCAGGAATGCCTCCGCAGCTGATAGTCCTATGCCAGTGGTTCCCCCGATGATGACGATGGATTTATCCTTGAGCCAAAGGTCTTGCATGGTAATGTTTTTGTTGAAACTTAAAAATAGGGAATTGCCCATTAAAAAGATCAATCCCTTTTAAATCTCTGCAATCCTGGCGTTAAATCGATGAGCAATGTCAGTTTTCACCCTTCTTCGCACACTAAATCATTGGGTCGGTGCGTTCCTACGCCAACAGCCAACTATGGTTTCAGTTCAGATTTTTGTAATTTTATTTTTGCATGCAATAAACCTCATGCCTAATGAGCAAGCATATCTTAAAGGGCCTTCCTGAACTTCTTGACGCGGGCCTCATCAGTGAAGAGACCTCTGAAAAAATAAAGACCTACTACCTTCATAAAGAACAGCAATCCCCTGATCGTCTTGTTTTGATCTTTGGCATATTGGGAGCCTTGCTGACAGGCCTGGGGATCATCCTGATAATTGCTCATAACTGGGATGACTTTTCACGGGCGGGGAAATTGTTCTTTGCACTTTTACCCCTCTTGTCAGGACAGTTGATCTGTGCATACACTTTATTCAAAAAACCTGAGAGTCGCCTATGGCGGGAGGCAGGGTCTGTTTTCCTTCTCTTAGCGATCGCGGCCTCCATTTCCATTGTCAGCCAGGTATACAACATCCCTGGCGATATTTCAGGATTTCTTTTTATATGGATGCTTTTGTCGATCCCATTAATTTACGTCATGAAATCTGCGATGACATCCCTGCTGGTCATCTGTGGCATTACATGGTATGCGTGTTCCCTGAGTTACTTCAATTATCCGAATGAAATTGCCTGGTACTACTGGCCGATGCTTGCGGCAGTGATACCGTTTTTCATCAGTTTAATGAAAAATAAACGAGGAAACGTTTTCTATTTTCACAGCTGGCTGCTCGCGCTGTCGATAATCATTAGTTTAGGTATGTTTGAGTCCAGTAGTAATTTCATCTTCATCGCTTACATGAGCCTGTTTAGTCTTTTCGTTTTGATCGGCGAATCCAGGTGGTTTTCAGACAGTAAGATTATCAGCAACGCTTTCCTCGTTGCCGGAAGCCTGGGGTCAACCATATTATTATTAATGGGTTCCTTCGATTGGATGTGGAAAGAGATCGCTGGCAGCAATTTGTTGATGGATACTGCCTTCGTTGTTGGTGCGATTGTTTCGTCGCTTGCCGCGCTTTTGCTCGTCTACGAAATACGCCGGAAGGGGCTCTCATCCATCAACCCGAAATCCTTCATTTTTTTGATTTTTATCCCGCTTTATGCGCTTGCCATGGTTCAACCCGAAGTTGCCCAATGGCTGACCAATATGCTGGTGCTGGCCATTGCTGTGGTTACAACGTGGCGTGGCGCCGAACGCGACAATATATTTATTTTAAACTATGGCTTGCTGATCCTGGCGGCGCTCATCCTTTGCAGGTTCTTTGATACGAATCTGAGTTTAGTCGCCCGCGGGATTTTATTCGTAATTGTTGGATTGAGTTTCTTCGGCGCCAATTACTGGGTATTAAGAAAGAGGAAATTGCAGAACGCATGAAAACATGGCTCGTAATTTTGTTTAGTCTGGCATGTATCAGCCAATGGTACGTGCCCGCGTCAATGATCGTTGAGCAGGAGAATATTCTCAGCAATGGTAAAACCTTTCGTTTCAAAACAGCCCCGGTCGATCCGTCCGACCCTTTCAGGGGAAAGTATATTACACTGAGTTTTGAAGCCGATAATTATAAAAATACAAACGGCCATGAATGGGAGCGAGGCCAAAAAGTATTCGTCATAATAAACGAAGATGATAAGGGCTTTGCCCGGATTTCGGACATTACAGAAACATTGCCCGATCCGGGTAAGGACTATGTTCAGGCGGAGGTGGGATTTAGCAATGATGATGAAATGGTGCGCGTTGAATATCCGTTCCAGCGTTTCTACCTCGAGGAGTCAAAGGCTTCGGACGCTGAGAAGGTTTACGGGGAAGGCAACCGCAGTGACTCTTCGCAGACGACCTATGCTGTGGTACGTGTAAAAAATGGTCGGACCGCTCTTGAAGATGTGATGATCAATGATAACAGCATCGTCGATATTGTTCGCGAGTTAAATGAGGCAAAAGATTAATTGGCGAAAAAAGGTTTTTAATAAAATTGCCGAACCTGTTTGCCTGATTGTCTTTCACAAAAAAAGTAAGACGCCAAATATTTCATACGATGAGGCCGTTGAGCAAGCGCTTTGTTTTGGCTGGATCGATAACAAGGGGATGAAAAGAGATGGAGAAAGCATGTACCTGCAGTTTTGTCCCCGAAGGGAAAAAAGTAACTGGAGCAAACTTAATAAAGATAGGGCGGAGAAAATGATTGAGAAAGGATTGATGATTTTCTTCTTCCCATTGATCCTTTTTGCCGGAGGTTCCAATGGTCAGGTTTCAAAAAGCCAATCATCCAGTGGCGAACTGATCTTCCAGTCAGGATTTGAAAATGATTCCAAAGTAATAAACAGGAATGGGAACAGCGATCTGGTTGGCAGTGACAAATCTTTATCAGTGCATAATGACTGGGTAAATGATCTGGACAACCATCCGAATATCGGAAATTTTAATCTCCAGTACCAGGGTGGAGATTCCACAAAACGATACGCCAGGATCATCCCGGAACCCGGAAATTTTAAAAATCACGTTTTACATTTCTGGCTGGATCATCCGAATGTAGACAATAGCAAAGGACGGATACAGGGCAACCTGTATGATAATAACGGGATCAAAGAGATTTACCAGTCCGTAAGGATCTTCCTGCACGACGACTTTAACACGGTGCGTACATATCCCGCCGAGATACACTGGCTAACCATTGCAGAATTTTGGAATAACATCACCTGGAGCCAGACTGTTCCATTTGGATTCAGGATCACACTTGGTATTGGCAAGCCCACACCCAATGAAAGCGATCTGTATTTTATCCTTGATGCACAGGATTGTGAATTGTTTTCTGACGGTAAACAGAAATACACCACCCTCTGGGCCGAAACTAATCAAGCTGTAAGAGTGCCCATCGGAAAATGGTTTACCATGGACTATTATTATAAGGAAGGCAATGATGCGAACGGGCGATTTTACCTGTCGATCACTCCGGAAGGCGAAAGCAAACAGGTTGTTTTTGATCTTACAAAGATCACACACGATACGCAGGATCCAAATCCCGATGGCTTGGGCGACTTTAATCCCATCAAACTATACACTTCAAAGGGATTGATAGAATATATGAAGAGCAAGGATAAGACTTTGCAGATCTACTGGGATGACCTGAGGCTATGGAAAAATAAAAAGCCGGAGTAGGGTCTCTCTTCGAAGCCGTCATCCTGTCCATGGGACTCCTAGGGAGAGACTAGCATCGGTTTTGCCGATACCTATTGGAAATGACAGGTGTCTTGATGTCAGCAGATCAATAAAAAAAAATAATCTGTCATTGGCGGCGATGCTACGCATGGTAGTAGGACTAAATTTAAAGATCTGGTGATTGACCGGTAAACCGGTTACCAATTTCATTTGTTTTTGATCCGCTGTAAATGGAATGAAAGCCTGACAATCCCATGCGACAGCAGCAAGAGAAAGATGAAAAAAGCCGGGGTATTTTTCTTAATTTGGTTTGGATACTTAGCCTGGCGATTATATAAATTCGCAGTAGAAGATTGGGTCGAATCAATGACAAATAACCATTAAAGTAATGCGGGACATCCTCAATCATCACAAAGTACCCCTGCTGTGTGAAACGGATATTTTGATAATAGGTGCAGGTTCTGCCGGGTGCATAGCAGCGATGGCTGCCAGGCACTCGCGCAAATATAAGGTGATGGTGGTAGAGAGATATGGATTTCCAGGAGGGACCTCTACGCAAATGCTGGATACGTTCTATGGCTTTTTTACACCAGGGGAAGCTCCTAAGAAAATTATCGGAGGTCTGCCAGATACTATTGTGGATTCACTCCATCAAACAGGCGATATTTTTTTGCGGCCGAATACGTATGGTGCGGGAACAGGCGTGAACTATAATCCCGAACGTTTGAAATCAGTATGGGAGCAAAAAATGCTGGAAGCAGGCGTGCGCCTCTTGCTGCACACGACCCTGGTGGATGTAGTCGGAGAAGAAAAAGAAAAATGGAGTTGTATTTTCTGGAATAAAAGCGGATTCCATAAGGTGAAAGCCAAAAGGGTCATTGATGCTTCCGGCGATGCGGATTTTTGCCATTTAGCCGGGTTGTCTTACGAAACTGCCGGGGAGTCGGAACCCGCGCAAAGTATGACCACTACTTTTCGGATGTGCAATGTCGACTTCAATAAATTCAAACAGGCTGGAGGTAATAACACACTGAAAGAAAAGATGAAAACGGCCTTTGAAAGCGGAGCTTATCCATTGCCGCGTAAGGAAGGGTCAGCGCATGAAATGTGTCAGCCTAAGTGTATCTCCACCGTGGCTGTAAAGGTAAGTGACTTGAGCGCCCTGAACGGAGAGGAACTCACACAAGCCGAGATAGAGGGAAGAAGACAGGCTTTCATTTTTGAAGAATTTTTCCGGAAAGAGATACCCGGGTATGAAGAATCGAAAATTATTGGCCTGTCCCATCACATTGGTGTACGGGAAACACGACGCGTGTACGGAGAAAAACGACTGACGAAAGAAGATTGCTTGTCAGGACTTATCCCTGACGACTGCATTTTACTTTGCGGAGCGCCTATTGAGGATCATCGGAAAGGGAAGGGCGGAGAAGACGAGACCTTCTGGCAATACATTCCTGATAACGGGGTCTATGGCGTGCCCTATGGTACCATTGTGCCTAAGGGAAGTGCGCTGGCCTGGGTCGCGGGGCGATGTTTTTCCGCCACGCATGATGCCCACGCCTCCTGTCGATCGATGGCCCAAACCATGTCTATGGGTCAAGCCGCTGGTTTGGCAGCAGTACTTTCACTGAACGTCGATACATCCGCGAACAACATCAATATCATCGACCTTCAGTCCCGCCTGTTGGAAATCGGGGCCGTCCTTCGAGCGCACGATGCCCTAACAGATACCAGCCGGAATGGATGGAAGAATAATTTTTTGAAGACGAATAAAGATTGAGGTACTCACAATTTTTTCTATGGAACATTCCACCGGCGCTGCCTTTGTTCGAACAGTACTCGGGGATATTGCGCCGGAGAAAATAGGATTAACTTATTCCCATGAGCATATCATTATTGAGGAAAGTTATCCAACACTGCAAAACCCTTCGTTTCTGCTCAACGATGTAGTTAAAGTCTCAGAGGAATTGCAGCGCTTTCATGATGTCGGAGGCAGAACCATGGTAGATACCATGCCGGCTAATTGCGGAAGGAATGTGCTCAAGCTGGCAGAAGTTTCGCGTCGTACCGGTGTCAATATTGTTGCACCCACTGGAATCCATCTGGAGATGTACTACGTCCCTGATCATTGGCGCTATGCCTATACGGAAGATCAGCTGACCAGATTATTCACAGATGACGTGATGATTGGCATCGATGCCAATGATTATGGCGGCCCAAATGTGAACCGCACTCCTCATAAAGCCGGACTCGTTAAGCTGGCGACGGGAGATGAAAACATCAGCGCGCATCAGGAAAAAATATTTCGTGCGGTTGTTAATACGCATAAGGAAACCGGTGTTCCCATTCTAACCCATACCAATTTTGGTAAACATGCTATGGATCAGGTAAAGCTGTTTGATAAACTAGGGGCCGATCTAAATCATGTGGTCATTTCTCATGTTGACCGCTACCAGGATATAGGGTATAACCGTGAATTGTTGCAAACCGGCGTGGTAGTTGAATATGACAGCGCTTTTCGATGGAAGGAAAAAGAAAACTGGACCTATAAATTGCTGAAAGCTTTACTACCTGATTTTCCCGATCAGATCACGATGGGTATGGATGCAGCCAGGAACATCTATTGGCAATCCTATGGCGGAAAGCCCGGTTTGAATTTTTTACTTACTACTTTTAAAGACGATCTTCAAAAGATGGGACTGGAGCAGTATTATGAAAATATCTTTTATAAAACTCCGTCCAGGCTATTTTGTTTTTCAAAAGTATCAGCGAATGGATAGTACGAACGAGTCTTTTTTGACATTAACCGGCAGGTTTTTCGAACCTCTCCGAACCAAATTTAGTTGTAAATTAGTCTGGCTGCTTGCAGCCGGCAAACTATCGCGAAAAAGCATTTAATGGCTCTCCACTTATTCCATAACACGGTTTCCAAATGGTTTGAAAACAACTTTCAAACACCCACCGACGTGCAAACCCAGGCGTGGAATGCAATCCGGTCTTCGGAAAATACCCTTATTGCCGCTCCGACCGGTTCAGGAAAAACGCTTGCCGCATTTCTCTCGGCCATCAACGATCTGATCGAGCAAGGTATCAAAGGAGAACTGGCACCGGGAACGCAGGTCGTTTATATATCGCCGCTGAAGGCCCTGAGCAACGATATTGAACGGAATCTGCGTTTTCCACTGGAAGGAATAAAAAAGGAACTCGCAGATTCCGGGTTTCCGGCCGTGGACATCGAGGTGATGGTGAGAACAGGTGACACACCGATGGCCGACCGCGCTCGCATGATCAAACATCCGCCGCACATCCTGGTTACAACCCCCGAATCTCTTTACCTCCTGCTCACCGGTACAAATGGCCGTAAGATGTTAAGTACTGTCCACACGCTGATCATTGATGAGATCCATGCGCTGGTTGGCGATAAGAGAGGCTCACATCTTTCGCTTTCCGTTGAACGGCTCGAAACGCTGACGAAACGAAAACTTCACCGCATAGGATTATCAGCAACGCAAAAACCTGTCGAACAGGTCGCAAGTTTTTTAACCGGTAACAGTGCCAATGGAAAGTTGGATTGCAAGATCATTGATGCGGGTCATTCACGCAAGCTTGATCTATCGATCGCAGTGCCTTCTTCGCCCTTAACTGCGGTAATGGCAAATGAAGTGTGGGGAGAAATTTACGACATACTGATTCAGCTGATCGCTACTCATGAAACCACATTGATCTTTGTTAACACGCGGCGACTCGCAGAACGGCTTTCACACAATCTGAATGAAAAATTAGGACAGGGAAATGTTCTAGCTCACCATGGCAGCATGTCAAAAGACCTTCGGTTTGATGCAGAACGCAGACTGAAATCCGGATCTTTAAAAGCCCTCGTAGCAACCGCTTCCATGGAATTGGGTATTGATGTTGGCTCCATAGATCTTGTTTGTCAGATCGGTGCCCCGCGTTCGATCGCAGCTTTTTTACAGCGTGTAGGAAGGTCCGGACATAGTGTGAATAAAACGCCGAAAGGAAAAATATTTCCCCTCACCAGCGATGAGCTTGTCGATTGCGCTGCTATCATGGATGCAATTCAGCGCGGAGAACTCGACCGGATCATCATGCCTGAAAAACCACTCGATATCCTTGCCCAGCAGATTGTCGCTGAAACTTCCTGTGAAGAGTATACTGAAGAAGAATTATTCAGGCTTGTGAAAAAAGCGTATCCCTATCGCGACCTCACCCGCCAGGACTTCGATGAAGTGATCACCATGCTATCGGAAGGTTTTACAAGTCGCAACGGAAGAAGAGCAGCGTATATCTACCACGATATGGTGAATGAAAGACTCAAGGCCAGGAAAGGTGCGAAGCTTACTGCGATTATGTCGGGAGGCGCTATACCCGACAATTTTGAGTATGACGTAATGCTTGAGCCCGGAAATATTTTTCTCGGCACATTGAATGAAGATTTCGCTATTGAAAGTATTCCCGGTGATATTTTTAAACTTGGAAATAATTCGTGGAAGATCCAGAGAATAGAAAATGGAAAAGTACGGGTCGAAGATGCTGCAGGCCAACCGCCAAACATTCCGTTTTGGCTGGGTGAAGCACCCGGCAGAACAAAAGAACTTTCCTTTGCAGTTTCGCGGCTGCGTGAAGATATCACTTCAAGGCTTGGAAATCTTGATTCATTGAATGCTGAAAACAGCCATATCGATGACGATTGGAAAACAGATGCTCTTGATTGGCTCACGAAAGAAAAAGGAATTCTTCCTGCCGCAGCGGATCAGCTAATTGATTATCTCGGAGCTGCAAAAGCTGCGCTGAAGATCATGCCATCACAAAATAATATTGTGATGGAACGCTTCTTCGATGATGCGGGTGACATGCACCTGGTCATCCATTCTCCTTTTGGAAACAGGCTCAACAAAGCCTGGGGACTGGCCCTTCGGAAACGCTTCTGCCGTAAATTCAATTTCGAGTTACAGGCCGCCGCGAACGACAATGCCATCATTCTTTCATTGGGCTCTACCCATAGTTTTCCGCTGGAGGAAGTTTTTGGTTACCTCAGCCCTGAAACTGTAAGAGACGTTTTGGTACAGGCGATGCTGGATGCTCCGATGTTCGGGATCAGATGGCGCTGGAATGCTTCACGTGCGCTCGCCGTCGTGAGGAGAAGAGCAGACCGAAAAGTTCCTGCACAGTTACAACGGATGCAATCCGAAGATCTCGTCGCACAGATTTTTCCTGATCAGCTTGCATGCCTGGAAAATATTCCGGGCGAAAGAGAAGTTCCTGACCATCCTCTAGTAAGACAGACGATTCACGATTGCCTGTACGAGGCGATGGATATTGAAGGGCTCGAGAATTTATTGCGAAAAATAAAAAATAAAGAAGTCAACCTCATTGCCCGCGACTTAAAGGAGCCTTCGCCCCTCGCTTACGAGATCGTGAATGCGCGTCCTTATGCTTTCCTGGATGATGCACCGCTGGAAGAACGCAGGACACTCGCCGTTAGAAACCGGCGATGGTTGTCACCCGCTGAAGCAAATGATCTTGGAAAGCTGGATCCCGCGGCGATTGAAGCTGTAAAAAAAGAAGCATGGCCCGAAGTAACAACTGCGGATGAATTGCATGATGCCTTATTGCTTTCGGGGTTGATCACGGAAAAAGAAGGGATTGAAAACAACTGGATCACTAACTTCGATGAATTGATCGGCGCAAAACGAGCCACGGTTTTGGGAAGCGGGGAAAAAGCTTTGTGGATCGCAACGGAGCGTCTGCCATATATTCTTAAAGTTTATCCCGACAGGCCCTTGCAATATGAAGTAACCATTCCTGAAAAACTTCTGAACATTCCCCCGGATAAAGATCCGCTCGTGGAACTTGTGCGTGGAAGACTGGAGATCATGGGACCGGTGACGGCAGAAACCCTTGCTGATCTAATGGATCTTCCTCTTTCACAAATTGACATGGCGCTGTTGAAGCTAGAAAATGAAGGGTTCGTTTTCCAGGGCAACTTCTCCGGCGCGGATTCAAAAGAATGGTGTGAGCGGAGATTGCTTGCAAGGATACACCGGTACACGATCAAAAAACTTCGCAGTGAAATAGAACCGGTTTCATCCGCCGATTTCATGCGGTTCTTGTTCACATGGCACCAGTTGGGAAAGGAAAATCAAAGCCAGGGTGTAACTGCACTTGAGCACATTCTTCAAAAACTGGAAGGTTTCGAAGCGCCCGCTATCGCATGGGAAAGTGATATTTTTCCCGCAAGGATCACCGACTATAATCATCAGTGGCTGGATATGCTGAGCATGGCCGGCAAAATTTCGTGGGGGCGCTTCCGTCCATCAGCTTCCATAAAAGACAAGGAGAAGAAAACAAGTAGTCCGGTAAGGACGACACCAGTCGCCTTTGTAAACCGCGCCAACCTTCGTGTCTGGAAAAACGTCGATGCCGCGGATGGAGATCTCGCTGAGCATCTTTCGCCGAGATCGCTGGAAGTATTTAAACTCTTACAGCAACACGGCGCATCCTTCTTCGATGACATCGTGTATAAAGCGAAACTTTTTCCTTCACAGGCTGAAGATGCTTTGGGAGAACTGATCAGTTCCGGATTGATCACCTCAGACACCTTTACCGGATTGCGGGCTCTCCTGGTTCCCGATAAGTATAAATCTAATACTGGCCGACGGCATGACACCGAAATCTTTTCCATGAATTATGCCGGGCGCTGGTCCTTGCTGCACGACAACCACAAAGAAGAAAGTGCAATTAATTCCCAACAGGATATAGAAACCATTGCATGGGCTTTGTTGAGAAGATATGGAGTCGTATTCCGTAAACTAGCTGAGCGCGAAAATCTTGCACCTCCATGGAGGGAGATTGTGCGTATGCTCAGGACGATGGAGGCACGTGGGCAAATCCGCGGGGGAAGGTTTGTCGAGGGCGTGTATGGTGAACAGTATGCCCTGCCCGAAGCTGTTGTTGAATTGCGAAACTGCAGAAAAAATCTAAAACGTGAAGTGTTGATCTCCATCAGCGCGGCCGATCCACTCAACCTTACCGGTGTTATCACGCCGGGCCGACGCGTCCCTGCTTTTTCCGCAAACCGGATCTTATATCAGGATGGTGTACCCATCGCCTTCAAGGAAGCCAAAGAGATCCAGTTTATCGGTGAACCTGAACCGGATAAGAAGTGGGCTTTGCAGAGCGCGCTGATACAGCACACTGTTTCACCGAGGTTGAGAAAGTATTTAGGAAAGGCCGTGTGATCTCCAATGCAGCTATCCTATTCCGTTTTCAAAGCGTCAACCGGGTTTCTTAATGCAGCTTTGACAGATTGAAAACCAATGATGAGCCAGGCAATGCCAATTGACGCAAGACCTGCCAGCAAAAAAACCAGGACTCCGACTTCAATTTTATAGACAAAATTTTCCAGCCATCGGGTCATACCATAATATCCCAGGGGAACGGCAACGGCAAATGCGATACCAACGAGCTTGATGAAGTCCTTTGACAACATACCTACGATGCCCGACACAGAAGCTCCAAGAACTTTGCGAATACCGATTTCTTTTACCCTGCGTTCGGCCACATCAATGGAAAGGCCATAAAGTCCAAGGCAAGATATGACTATAGCAATGATTGTGAAGGCGGATATGAGCGAGAAGACACGCTGGTCGGCTTCGTACTGGCGCTTAACGTTCTCGCTAAGCAGATTGTACTCGAAAGGAGTATTCTGCACGAGCTCCTTCCAAACCTTTTGCATCATCGATAGCACATTTTCGTAATTGCTTCCGTCAAGCGCTATTGCCATCTCGCTATAATCATAGCTGCTGGCAGGAATAACAAAAAACATCGGTGCTACAGTCCGATGCATCGAGCCCTGGTGAAAATCTTCAACTATACCTTCGATAATAAAAGTCATATGTTGTCCCTGTGGCTCGCCGTGAAGCTTTGATCCCACAGCTTGTTCCATTTTCATACCTGTAGCCTGCAGGCTAGCCTCGTTCACCAGGATGTGATTCACAGGATTGCCAAAACGAAATGTGTCTTTTTCAAACCTGAGGTTCCGGCCGGCCAGTAACTTAATATCCAGGAGTTGTAAGTAATCCTCGTCCATACTTACCATAAAATGATCGTGTGCTTTTTCAATACTGGTGCCGTCAGGATAAAGTAGAATATCATTTAAAATTGGCGAAGCCGGTAATGAAGAGGAGGCCGTAACGGCGTTTACGGCGGATAGCTGCTGAAACCTGTCCTTTAGTTGCCGATAGGCTAACTTCGCCTCTGCTGTCCGCATGGGCAATGTGATCTTATATTCCGGATTGAAACCAAGTGATTTGTTCTGAATGAACTTCATCTGCTCGTTAATAATCAGGATGGAAGAAATTAATGTTATGGAAATGGCAAATTGAAATACCACCAGACTCTTACGAAGCCAGTTTGAGGAACTTCGACTGAGATATTTTTCCTTTAGCACTCTGGCTGGCTGAAAGCCGGAAAGGAAAAAAGCGGGATAACTTCCGGCAATAAGGCTTGTTATTAATGAAATGCCCAATAGTGCTCCAATAATATATCCCACATTCTGGAAATTTATCGACAGGTCTTTTTGAGTAAATTGGTTGAACAACGGCAATGCCGCCTGTACCAACACGGCAGACAGCAACATGGCAAGGATAACAATTACCAACGATTCACCGAGAAATTGCCGGATGAGGTTTACTCTGCTCGCACCCAACGATTTCCGAACACCTACTTCACCAGCACGCTGCATAGCTTTTGCAGTTGTAAGGTTCATGAAATTAATGCAGGCGATCAATAAAATGAAAATGCATATTGAACCAATAATATAAATGTAGGTGATGTTTCCTGCCGCTCCAATATCCATGAAGCCAAACTGGCTGTGATTGAATTCTTGGAATGAATAGAGATGCATGTCTGCCAGGGGTTGAATTCCAAGTTCCTTTTGAAAACCTATTTCCTTCAGGTCTTTCGCAGCATACTTGTCCAGTAGTGCAGGGAATTTGGCCTTCAGATCTTCCGCCGACGCAGTCGGTTTTAATTTTATGAATGCATAGACAAAGTTTTGACCGGACCAGGTGGTGGCACTATTAACATAGCGTCCTATGCCCCTGCTGTTCATGCACATATAGAAATTCGCATCCATTTGCGATTTATCGGTGTAGGGTTTGAGCACACCGGTGACCCGAAATGTATCGGTACTGTTGCCACTGTTAATGACGATAAGTTTATCAAGACCAGATTCGTCGCCGAAAATCTTGCGGGCAACATCGTGCGAAAGCACTACGGCAGACGGACCGTCCAGAGCAGTGTTGCGGTCTCCCTGTTCAAAATCATAGGAAAATATATCGAAGAAAGTGGAATCAACAACGTAGCCTTTCTTCTCGTAAAAATTTTTGTCTTCATACTGTATGAGGTGGCGCTCTACGTTGGGCATTTCGACAAGTCGCGCAGCCGACTCCAGGTCAGGAAACTCTTGCAGCATGGTCATGCCTATGGGAGGAGAAGTGCGTTGCAATTTCCCATTCAGCTGGTCGGAAATGATGGTGGTAGTTACTCTGTAAATGTTATCGTAATCCTTAAAGTGTCTTTCATAACTGAATTCATCCTTGATGAACAGGGCCAGCAGGGTACAACAAGTAATACCAATCGCGAGGCCGAGGATATTAATAAAAGAAAAGACCTTGTGCCTGGTTACATTGCGAAATGCTACAATAAAGTAATTTTGGAACATAGAAAGCTGGGTTGGATCACCCCAGGCCTACCCAATATTGGTGCCAAGGTAACTTCCAGGGAAAACATAGCTACTAAGGTGTTTCAGGACATAATCAGGCCCGAACGAAACAATGATGAACGATCAAAGTCTCCGGCGTGATGCCCGAATATGAGCAATACATGTGCGTATCTGAACAAAAAGGAACTCAAAATCCCGCAAAGGAATTCAAAATCCTGCTTTTAATAACTGGTACAATTGTTCGATCTAATTAAACCTGTAGGGTGTAATTTGTTAAAACGAAGCATTAAATGATTTGTTAACTATGCAACCAAGGTTTACTTTGTTGCATCATTCAAATCACATTGTAGCATGCCCATCAATTCCCTCCAGCTTTAGCTGGGATTTTATATACTGTGGATTTTCGGGCTTTAGCCAATAAACCTCCTTAAACTAACAATATGCTGTTTAATTATTTGCGAGTCGCCTTCCGGAATCTTCTCAAAAACAAAAGTTATGTGATCATCAATGCGCTTGGGTTGGGAACAGCACTTGCATGCTGTATTACGGCTTATCTTTTACTGGCCTATAATATAGAGTTTGATAATTTTCATGATGATGAAAAGGTCTCTAACATTTTCAAATTCCATACTATCTCAAAGGAAAAAGACGGATCAATTGCCCGGGATGTCCAGGCGCCGATTGTACTTGCGCCTATTGCGGTAGAAGAAATAACGGGCATTAAAAGATACACTCGGTTTCTCTATGGTGGCGGTGCTTTGTATTACGGAGATAAAGCCTTCAATGAAGGAATTGCCTTTGCTGACAGTTCGTTTTTTGACCTTTTCGATTACCCGCTGATCGCCGGAAATCATAAATATTTCCATGATAAGAACAGCATTTTTATCTCGGAAAAGGTAGCCAAAAAATATTTTGGAAACGATGATCCGATCGGGAAGTTGATGGTATTCACCAGTGGTGATGAAACTGAAATTGAGGTGCTGGTGGGAGGTGTTTTGGAAAGATTTCCTTTAAACAACACTTTCTCATTCGATATCCTTATGCGAATGGAACACTTCATGGAGATGGCTACAATAAGGACAGACGACTGGAGCGACTGGCGAAACCCCGCAACCTTTGTTGAACTTTCTTCTCCTGATAATGCAAGCCAGATCAGCGCTCAATTTTCAAAGTATATACCTAATCGCAATAAATTACGCACTGATATGGTGGTGGAATCCTATGAGCTTGTCCCCTTTAAGTCGATGTTCGCTCAGGACGAGCTTCGTTATAATTGGGTCAACCATAGGATCGGTGCCGAGCCGCTCATTATTTTTAGCGCCATGGCCGGCCTTATTCTGCTCATTGCGTGTTTCAACCTTACGAACACGTCAATTGCGATGGCAGGAAAACGACTGAAAGAGGTTGGCGTAAGGAAAGCTGTGGGCGCCAGCAGACAGCAGATCGTTTCCCAATTTTTGTTTGAAACGCTTCTTTTGATTACAGGTTCTGTTTTGGCGGGATTGCTTATGGCGCAGTTCATTGTACCAGCCTTTGTCAGCATGTGGGATCTTCCTTACGATCTCAAAGACCTCGATGGAGTAAACCTTTTCGCGGCGCTTGTGATCCTTGTTTTTCTGGCAGCGTTGCTGGCAGGTATGTATCCTGCTTTGTACAGCAGCAAGTTCAAACCCACCGCCCTGCTCAAGGGAACTATCAGGATGAAAGGCACCAATGGCCTTACACGAATGCTTGTGGCATCGCAATTTGCGCTCTCGGTGATTGTTATGATCGCCGGAGTTGTTTTTATCCGCAACACCAAATATCAGGAACAAATCAAATTCGGCTATGACCATCAAAGAATTATTACTGTGAGCCTTGGTGGTGCACGGGAATTTGAGGCAATGGAAAAGACGATCGCATCGAACCCTAAAATTTTATCAGTGGGGGTTAGCGATGGGAGCATCGGAAGAAACAGCTATCAGACCCCTGTGCGGGTGGACACCGGACAATACAACGTTCAGGCGTTGGCCGTTGGAAAAAATTATTTTGAAACAATCGGACTGCGCTTTATCAAAGGACGGACCTTTGATCTTGAAAATGCCTCGGATCAGGAAGGCATCATTGTGAATAAAGCTTTTGTTGACCGGACAGGGATGGATGATCCCATCGATAGGATTGTTGTCCTGCATGATGGTAGACGGCGCATTTTAGGTGTGATTGAAAATCATATTGACAATTTATATCGCTCAAAGGAACCAGAGCCTTTCGTGTTTCATCCTGCAGCGAAAAAACAATACATTACTTTGTTGGTAAAAACGGAGCGCAGAGATCTGGTTGAGACGCAGAAATACCTTGAAGCTACCTGGAAAGAGATCTTCCCTGGCAAACCTTTCGAGAGCCAGTTTCAGGAAGATATTTTGTTGAAGGAAAGTAAAAAAATGAATGCAAACATGGAAAAGATCTTTTTCTTTATCACCGTTCTGGGCGGGTTGCTTTCTGCATCGGGAATATTTGCATTAGCTTCACTGAACATCACCAAACGCACGAAAGAAATTGGGATCAGGAAGGCGCTGGGAGCTACGGAAAATAATATCCTTGGGCTGATGAACAGAGAGTTTGTGATAGTCTTGTTACTGGCAGCCATTTTGGGTTCTGTGGGCGGCTATTATGCTACGGATAAACTCTTGTCAATACTCTATACCTACCACATCAGTGTGGGAATTTTTCCTGTTATTGTTTCAGCCATTTTCATTTTCAGCATGGGAATTTTCACCACGAGTGTTACGATCCTGAAAGCTGCAAGGTCGAACCCGGTCCATACTTTGCGGACAGAATGATTGTTGTTCTTTAGGCGAGGGTTGGAAGTAGAAGAATCCAGATGTGCAGAAACAAAAATGAGGGCGCAGTCTCTTGGAGATGCAATCGTGCGTAGTGTATTGTTAAAATATTACGGAAAGCGGGGTGAGTTGATTAACCGATGAATTCTGAAACGAGTTCCCATACCTCCAACCTTCAGACTGTGTCCGAGAACAATTTAATTTGTGGGTATGTTGAACGAGCCGTCTACGCAAGGGCGGAGGCGTGTTTTCAACTTTCTGAAAGTTTAGAACTTTCAGAAAGTTTTTCGGAGTAGAGTCGTTTACGCAAGGGCAGAGGGGTTCGAAACCAGATTATATACCATCATCCGGGAGCGGGCGTTAACACAAAATCTATTAAGTACAGAAGCCACGATGAGTAGCAGTCATTTTTGCAGACGCAAGGGAGCGTACTAGTATTTTCAATTACAGAAGAAAGCGAGGCGTGTACGAAAACTCCTTCCCTCGGATGAAGGAAGGTGCCCAAGCGAAAGCGGCGGGCGGAAGGGTTCGACTGCTCTGTGAAGGGCACAAACTGTAGGAAACGCAGGAAAGTAAAGTTAAAATACACAAAACCAACGTTGATCGAAGTTGCTACAAAAACAAAAAATTTTGATCACTCTTTTGACTAGTTCATCAAAAGAACTACTGAAGCATTGCCGCTATTTCAAGAAACCTTAAATTTAGGATTTCAATTATTCTAATCCTTAAAAAATGATCCAATCCAAAATTTCACAATCGATTGCAATTTGAATATAACGAAAGCATCTTCGAAAAAAGCGCACATCCCCGGAAGCAATACTTTGGACTCTATTGAAACGTCGCGTGAGATCAAAACCTCAATGAAAAATGTTTTCATTTCCCTGTTATCGGCACTGCTCCTGTTAACATCATGTAATAGAGATTCTCCAAATAGAACTTCTCTAACTCATGACATCATAATCACTGACGTAAACATCATTGATGTTGCAAGCGGTGATATACTTGCTGACAGAACTGTTGGCATTAATGGTGAGCGGATATTAAAAATTTACAAGAGCAATGATAAATCCCTGACTTCTTCAATAACGGTTAATGGTAAGAATAAATTTCTGATTCCCGGGCTGTGGGATATGCATATCCATTACTACTGGAACTACAAAGATAGTGCGCCGTATTTAGTTGCAAATGGCATTGTTGGAGTAAGGGAAATGTTTGGAAAAATGGACGCTGTTGTTGAAATGAAAAGCCTAATGGACAACGGAAGTTTGCTCGGACCGGAAATTTTTTCTTCAGGAGCAATTATCGATGGTCCGGAACCGGTGTGGCCCGGTTCGGATAAGGTGGCCAATGCTGAAGATGCGAATAGGGTTGTTAAAGAGCAGCTCGCGCAGGGCGTGGATTTTCTTAAAGTCTATTCCCGATTATCCAGGGAATCATATTTGACCATAGCCCGGCTTGCTGAGCAAAATAAGATCAATTTTGCCGGGCATATACCTCAAAAAGTGACTTTTTGGGAAGCCATTGCCAATAATCAAAAAAGCATTGAGCATAACACTGGCATTCTTGAAGCTGCTTCCTTTAAGGCTGATTCAATTTACGAGTATTATCAAAACACAACAGCCAGCAACGCCTCATGGAGAGCTGAAATGTTTCATTTGCTCGCCGATACTTATAGCGAAAAGCGAATGGATTCTTTAATCTCCGTTCTTTCCTCCAGCAACACGTGGTTATGTCCTACCATGGTGGTCATGAGAGGTATGGCTTACAACAGGGATAGCACGATGGTAAACGATGCACGTCAGGACAATTTGCCCGGCTATATTTCGAGGTTATGAAAAAAATTTTCCACAGACAGCGCGCTGACGAGAGCTTTCAGAAGGAATTATGAATTGCAGAAAAACCAATTAAAAAAAATGGCTAATAATGGCGTCAAAATTATTGCCGGTACCGGTTTTCCAAATCGATATACTTATCCCGGATCAAGTTTGCATGACGAGTTGGAAATTTTTGTAGAAGCCGGTCTTACTAACCTTCAGGCCATCCAAACAGCTACATTAAATGCTGCAATTTTTCTTGAAAAAACAGCGGATCATGGCCCAATTGAAGAATCGAAATATGCAAATATGGTATTGTTAGACAGCAATCCTTTGATTGATATAAATAATATCAGGGACATAAATTCTGTATTCTTAAAGGGAAAATACATTGCGAAAGAGGAAATTGAGAGTTTGTTAAAAAATTAGTTTATAATCATTATATTGCCTGCCCCAGGGCTTTCCCAGCCGCAATAAATTCATTTATTTAATTTAAAACACATAGCAATGAACCTGCTTAACAGAAGAAAATTCATTTCAACAGGCGTAACCGGTTTGGCTGGCGCCTCCATGTTCATCCCTCAATTGCTGCAAGGAAAAAATAAAAGCGCGGCAATGAAACACATCGGTGTTCAGAGCTGGGTCATAAAAGATGATCTCACAAAAGATATGAGCGGCACGCTGAAGAAAATGGGCGCGATGGGTTACAACAGCATCGAGATGTGCTCACCTCCGGGCTATGCTAATAGCGGCTTTGGTGCTTTGCAAAATTTGAGTGCTTCCCAAATGAAAAGTATTATCACCGATGCAGGATTTAGTTGCGTCAGTTGTCACTATGGATTTTCTGAACTGAAAGAGAATGGTCAGGAGCGGATCGATTTTGCGAAAGAACTGGGGCTCACGCAAATGGTAATCTCTTCCTATGGCCTGCCTAAAGATGCCACTCTCGATGACTGGAAAAAAAGAGCGGAGGATTCAAATAAAATAGGGGAGCTCACGAAAAAGTCTGGTTTGCAACTGGCCTTCCACAACCACAATAACGAATTCGAAAAGCTTGACGGACAGCTCATCTATGACTCATTACTTGATCGCCTGGATGGTGACCTTGTCAAGATGCAGTTCCAGGTATGGGTCATCAGCATAGGTTATAAAGCCGCGGATTATTTCAAAAAATATCCCGGACGTTTTATTTCTGCTCACCTGTATGACTGGACAGGAAAGGGCGAGGAAATGGTTGCGCTGGGCAAAGGCGTTGTAGACTGGAATGAATTCTTCGCCGCGGCGAAAGTTGGTGGCGTAAAAAATTATTACGCAGAGATGGCCATGCCATACCTGAAGGAAAGCGCAGAGTTTTTAAAAGGACGGAAGGCATAACCACGAGTATTCTATTCTACAAGATTCTTCGAACCAGATTTGTCCCTTGCGCAATGAGGGGAGCCCGCCCGAACCGAGTCTGACCGATACGGTTCGTTCGGGCGGGCTTCGCTTGCGCAGGCTTACGCGCAAACCTGCGCTCAGTATGACGGGTTCGAAAGGGGCGAGTCGAGCCTACCTTTTTCTTGAGCCCAGATCCTGCTCTTTCAAAAATTCGATGAAATGTCTGATGTGTGTGTCGGTGCGGTTTTGCGTCAGGCATGCGATATACCAGCTGCGGTAAAAACCATTTTTTGTGATCCTCACCTGCTTCAGCAATGAGCTGCCCTGCAGAAATGGTTTTACGAGCCATTTCGAAAGCACCGTAATTCCAATCCCGGCTTTCACAAGTTCAACCCTCGCCTCCGTCAACTGCATTTTTGTGACCCGCGCCGGCGTTACATTTTGCGGAATCAGCATATTCTGGGCGAAGTAATCACACTCAAACGCTTCTTTGTAAATGATCACGTTTTCATTTTCGAAATCCTTGGGCCTGACATACGGCTTTGATGCTAATGGGTGGTCGTGAGCTACGAGCAGGATCTGCTCATCGTCAAATACTTTTTCGAAGGTGACACCGTTGTCCTCACTTTTATTGTTGGTAATAGCAAGATGGATCTTGCCTTTCAGCAAAAAGTCGATCGGGTCGTTCATCGCTTCGGTTACAATATCAATTTCAACGTTCGGAGATGTCTGATGAAATTTTTTCATTAACACCGGAAGCCAGTGATAGCATGTGTAGCATTGAGTACTTACCCGTAATTCGCGAACTGAATTGTTGTGATGCTTCAGCTGTTTCTCGATCGCCTGAAGCTTTGGCAAAATTTCTTCGGATGCATTCAGGATCATCTTGCCGGCATCTGTCAGGATCATAGTCTTATTGATACGCAAGAACAGCGGGACACCTAATCTCGATTCTATTTCTTTCAGCTGGTGACTTAAAGAGGGCTGTGTGAGAAACAACTTCTTCGAGGCTTTCGTCATATTGCCCGTATCGGCGATTTCTTTGATAAGGTGCAGATGCTTAATTTCTATCATTAGATTTACTTATGAATACTATGAAATTAATTCATTTTTTCGATTAATACAAACAGGCTAAATTGACGGTAAACAAATGCATATGATTGCGCTGCTGTACCGGTCCGCCCTCAGGTTGATCCTGCGAACCAAAACTTTAACATTCGTAAAAGTAACGGGTCTGACCATCGGATCTGGAATATTTCTACTCACGTGCTTATTCTGTCTTCACGAGATCGACTACGACAAGCAACATCCTGATTATGACAGGATCTACCGTTATGTTCATGTTGTGAGCTCTCCCGATGGAATTCAGCGCTTTGCCTTTACTTCCGCCACAACCGGTCCCGCACTACAGGAACGGTATGCGTCCGTACAATCCTTCTGCCGGCTGATCTTCCCCCGGGTAAGTGTGAGAAATTTCCGATCGGATGAGTCATTCAATGAATCCAAATTTGGATTCGCTGACCAGAATTTTTTTACATTTTTCGATTTTCCGTTACAAGGAGGCACAAACCCTGAAACCATTCTTGACGATCCCATGGAGGTTGTGTTAACACGTTCGTGTGCCAAAAAATATTTTCGTGAGGCAAACCCAATTGGAAAGACACTTATCATCAATGGTGAATTGATATTTACCGTCACGGGAATTTTAGAAGAAGAGCCCTCTAAAAGCCATATTGATTTTGAGTTTATAGCTTCCTTTTCGTCGTTTCAGGTAATTAAAAATCATCCTGTCATTTCGCAGCAAATCCCCGCATCCCTGAACGTTGACACCAAAGGGTTTGCCGCTTTTTACACGTACCTGCTGTTGCAGGACCAGCGTTCATCGGAAAACCTTATTGCAGAATTCCCTGCGTTCATTGAAGAATTCAGGGGTAAAGGAAGGTCAGAACGCCTTAAGCCGATACTTCAAAGTCTGGAATCCATACACCTGGAATCTGATCTTCTGTATGAGATTCAACAGAATGGGTCTTTGAAAATTGTTGCCGTGTCTTTCTTTATCGGTCTGCTCATCCTTTTTATTGCGTGTATAAATTATATCAATATTTCTACAGCTGAGTTTATCAACAGGTCGCCGGGGGTGGGGCTTAAAAAGATCCTGGGCATCAGCCGGGCGTCGCTGATAGCAACCCATCTGGCAGAAACATGTATTCTAACGATGTTTAGTCTGTCACTGGGCTCGTTTCTTGCCATGTTGAGCTTGCCCTGGTTTAATGTAATGGTCAATCGAGATGTTCTTTTTTTCAGAAGGGAGACTGCGTTGATTATATTGTGCATTTGTGTTTTCGTGGTGATCATATCCGGTGTTTATCCCGCAATTCATATAACGCGATCAAAAGCCGTTGAAGCCTTCCGCGGAACCTGGAAGGGAAAACCGTCTTCTTTTGCTTTGAGGAACGCACTGGTTTTTTTTCAATTGCTCAGCTCCTTTTGTCTCCTGACATTTTCAATATTGACCTATCAACAACTCGACTATATTGTTCACAAAGATCCGGGTTTCGATGCGCATCAGGTAGTGACCATCAATGCCACAGCCACCCCTCCAGAGAAAAGGACAAGTTTCAAAAACAAGCTGCTCACAGATAGAAGCATCGCGAACGTCGCCCGGTGTTCTACTCCGCCTGGAGAATCGTTCTTTTCATATGGGATTACTGTGCCTGAGAATAGTTCCGATGAGGAACGGAGAATTGGTGTTTACCAATCATTCGTAGACAGCGATTATCTGCAAACGCTGGGGCTGGAGTTGGCGGAAGGCAGGTTTTTCAATCCTGATATCGGATCCGATTCCACAAAATATATAATAATCAATCTATCGGCTGCAAATGCTCTTGGTAACAATGTGTTGAACAGGGAGGTGGAGTTACCCAGCATTTTCTCGCCTATAAGGGCTAAAAAATATGTTGCGGGAATCGTAAAGGATTTCAATTTTGCCTCCCTTCACCAGGAGGTCCAGCCCCTGGTGCTGGAGTACAATCCGGATCTTTGCGGTTATTTCCTCGTGCGCATTCCAACCAACGCAGTGGGAGCCTCAATAGCAGTGATCGAAAAGACATGGGGTGAGATAATGCCGGATGTACCCTTTGACTATTCATTTCTTGATCAGCGCTTTGCAAGTTTTTATAAAGACGATCAACATCAGAAACACATCTTTGCATGTATCGCTTTGATCGCAATTGGATTAGCATCAATTGGAATTTTCGGAACAACACTTTTCCTTGCCCAGCAAAAGACAAAAGAAGTAAGCATTCGCAAAATTCTCGGCTCTGACAGACTGGCCATTGTGCTTATGCTTTTTAAGCCAACCTTTTTAATACTGGTATTGTCAAGCGTTATTGGTATACCGCTTGTAAATATCTGCGGGAATAGTTGGTTAAATCAATATGCCTACCGCGTTGACCTTTCACCTTTGTTATTTCTGGTGGCGTTCTTAACCATGTTGATCGTGGTGTTGGCAACCATGGTGTATCATTTTTTAAAAATCACAAATATCAACGCCGCGCAGGTGTTGAGGCAGGCGAATTAGAAAATATTTTCAAGCTTTGATGGCCTTTCACATATAATACAAGATCACGGCCGCCACCAGCAGCATTAGGAAATGATAGGACGTATTGATGGCAAATAGTTTCCATGATTTCTTTTCCCATGCTACCGCGCTCAGGTCCACTGGCAGGTAAAATCCAAGCCACGTAAAACCGACAGCGCTCATGATGCTGGCCATGGGTGACATCTCATCTGCCCCGGGCACGTAACTCCACGCGGCCATGTTGTGCGCAAAAACATAAGCCATAAAAAAATTTCCAATGATCATGAAGATCATTCCTTTGGCCAATTCACCACCGGACGGTTTTACTGAAATCCTATTGACTTGATCTTCGGGCCATTCTTCGATCTGTTCACGTTTTTAATCCATTGACGATTCATATAAAATAAACCGCCCCCAATTGCAAGCAAAAGAGGCGCCACCATATGTCCGCCAACCCACCAGGCCGCTATACCCACGGCGAATCCTACTGACATGTAACTCAATAAACCTCTTATGTAATTTTTTGAATTGGTTTTCATGACATTTCAAGTTAACTGACCCCCGCGGGAAATGAGGTTACGCACAAAGAATTGTTCTCTGAACTAAACGTTTAACCGTTCTTCATACGGCGCAATCAGCCCATTTTCCAGATTAAGTTTAAGAAGGCGAAGATACATTGCCCAGCAATAGCTGAAGATTCTATAATGCTCGTTCTGAGCTGGCCATCCGGTATGATAAAATTGGACATTGGTTCCGTTCTCACCGGGTTTTATGATAAAACCCACATGCGTGTTATTCCAGTCTTTGTCGGATCTTGTCATTTCAAATTCAACTGTATTCTCCGGAACGTATTTGCTGACTGTGGCCTCCCACTGGTATTCAGGACCAAAAACGAGTTTATATTTTTCGCCGGCCCTCGGCTCGCCGGAAGATTTGCTTGTCCACCATGCATCAAGACCTGAAGGTTTCGACACCGCATCAAAGACCCTGCCCGCAGAAGCTTGTATCCAAAAATCGTGAAAAATGTCTGCCATGTTTTGATCGTTTAGCAGTGGGAATGTTCATTGTGCGTGCAAACACAATGACAATAAACTCAAGTTAAAAAAAACGTTGGAGTTATTGTCAACAGTTGAGGGAAATTTTTCATTGGCGGGAAACGCTCATGCAGAACTTTGGGTGATTTACTTCGCGACAAAAAACTGAATGTGGAAAGATCATTTTTGTTGAGCCTCCGAATCCGAGGTGCGTACGAGAATTCCTGAAATATTGGTCACAGGCGGGGATTCTGTACCTCAACGTTTAAAGCTTATTTGTAAAATAATGAAATTATAGGGAGGAAGTAGGATCCGGTTTCTATTGTATTGAATATATTTGATAATAGTCTATGCGCTTATTTGCTAAATTTAAGGATCTGTAAAAAATATGAAAAAAGTTAAAATAGTACACCCAGACAGGAATCCCAATTTTGTCACCGGTGCTTATTCCGATGGCGTCCTTGTAAATGGTTTCCTCTTTGTGAGTGGCCAGGCGTGTGTAGATTTTAAGACCTCTTCTTTTGTATTGGGTACCATTGAAGAAGAGACTGTCAGAACGCTCGAGAATATAAAAGCTATTATTGAAACGGCGGGTGCAACCATGGATGATGTTGTGAAGTGTACAGTACACTTATCAGACATCAAAGATTTTGACCGGTACAATAAAATATATTCCGCCTATTTCACAGGAATAAAACCCGCAAGAACGACGGTGCAATCCGTGCTGGCGGAAAATATCAAAGTTGAAATTGATGCGATTGTAAAAATGCCGGATTGACCCGGGAACCTGACTTCGTTCTGTAATAAAATGTTTTCTCTAATCCCACTACCCTTGAATTCTAAAACAACCTTTACCCTTGCCGCTCTCCTATTTCTGATCTTTATACTTTCATGTTCCGAACGCAAGGGTACGGATCAAAAATCAGAACTGTCTATTGGTATTGCTGAAGTGAATTATACACCGGAAGTCGGATTGGACATGGCTGGCAATTACCGGGGCGACGATTATGGCTCACGCGGAGTCCACGACTCTCTTTATGCAAAAGCCATTGTCGCCGCGAATGACAAAGGAGAGAAAGTTGCCTTGCTCTCGGTAGATATCTGCTATATACCGAAAGCATCAGTTGAAATGATGCGGGCTTATATCGCATCCAATTCAACTATCAAGGCGGGCAATGTGATGATCATGGCAACCCATACACACAGTGGCCCTGTAGCGGAACTCCATGCGCCGCAAGCAAAGGAATACCTGACGAAGGCGGCGAGTGCTGTTCTCAAGGCAGATAAGGATTTGAAACCCACTGCTCTTTCTGTAGGGCGGGCTAAAGAAGACAGGGTATCCCACAATCGCCGTCTAAAATGTAAAGATGGCACCACGCATATGTGCTGGGAGAAATTTGAACCTGGCTTTGTCATTGAGCCATGGGGACCGATAGATCCTGAACTCATCACATTGTCGATCACACAGGAAGGTAAACCCACAGGGGTGATTGTAAATTTTGCCTGTCATGCCACAACACTAACGGGGAATAATTGGTTATACACGGCAGATTATCCCGGGTACCTGGGAGAATCCATCCGGAAGGTGAAAGGCCGCGATTACATGCCCATATTTTTCAATGGATGCTCAGGGAACGTAACCCAGGTTGACTACAGGGTAGGATTTCCCGATACCTACCAGGAATGTCAACGTATAGGATACATCCTCGGAGTTTCAGCGTTGGAGGCCATTCGAAATGAAGAGCCTGTGTCGGGTGATGTCGTCGCAGTTTCGAGCGAAATGGTTCCGGTGAAGCGCATGACTATTACAGATGAGCAATTTGCCTGGGCAAGGGCTATCCTCAAAAAAGTTGAAAAGGAAGGTATGCCACCGCTTCAGGCCGATGGTATCCCGGACGCTCAGTATGCAAAAGATTGGGTTGATATGCGACGGGATCAGGACATTGTCGATAGTCTTGAAGTCATGGTTGTTCGCGTGGGTGATACTGCGTTCGTTGGATTGCCCGGCGAAATGTTCACTGAATTTGGAATCGATATCAAAGCCAAATCACCGTGCAGGAATACTATGGTGATGGGGCTGGCAAATGATGAAAGAGGATATTTCCCTACAAAAGAATCATTTACACAAGGGCCAAAAGGTTTCACGCCGATGATTACAGGATATGAAACAACTCCCGGAACAACGAGATATGAAATCGGAGCCGGTGAGAAATTGTCTGAATCTGCCATTAAACAACTGGAAAAGTTGTTTTAATGTGTCATTCTAGATCCGTTGTGGAATTTCAGAAACCTAGGCTCATAAACACCAATACCTGAATGTATCGTTACGAACAATCTGCGAAATTATTAGATCGGGCAAAAAGATCGCTGGCAGGGGGCGTGTCTTCTGAATTCAGGAAGTACAATCATCCTCATGCGATTTTTTATTCGCATGCAGAAGGGAGCCGGATATTTGATGTGGATGGTAATGAATATCTGGATTTTACACTAAGCCAGGGGCCGATGATTGTTGGACACAATCATCCACACGTTGTAAAAAGAGTTGAAGACTATGCAAAGAAAGGTCAGCTTTTTGCAGGGCAGCACCTCCTGGAAATTGAACTGGCAGAGAAACTGCAACGACTTATTCCCTCCGCTGAATTAATGCGGTTTTGCCTGGATGGCTCAGAAGCAGTGCAAACTGCATTCAGGGTCGCCCGAGCCAAAACCGGAAAGCAAAAGTTCTTGCGATTTGAGGGACATTACCACGGGTGGCTTGATAACGTAGCCTGGGGGTTGTCGACACCCTCGCCTGAAGAACTGGGTTCGATGGAAGATCCGGTGGTTTTTCCCTGGTCGGCCGGCCTCCCGCATAGCGCAAAGCATGATTTTATTGTTTTACCCTGGAACGATCTTGCCCTTCTGGAAAAAAAGATAAAAGAAAATCATCGGGAGATTGCTGCAATTATTACGGAGCCCATAATGTGCAACAACGGATGCATTTTGCCACGGGAAGGCTACCTGCAAGGAATGAGAGAACTTTGTGACCGTTATAATATTGCGCTTATTTTTGATGAGGTCATTACCGGGTTCAGAACTTCTTTAGGCGGTGCACAGAAGTATTATAATGTCATACCCGACCTGTCGATTTTCGCCAAAGCCATCGCCAGTGGATACCCGATCTCAGCCATTGTCGGTAAAAAGGATTGGATGAACCTGATCGCTGAAGGTAAAGTAATACACGCCGGTACCATGAACAGCAGCAACTCCACTGTTGCCGCAGCGATCGGTACGCTGGAGGTGCTGGAATCAGAAAATGTTGTGCAAAGAATTTTCAAATTGGGGTTACAATTGATGGAGGGCTTGCGTGAAATCGGTAAACAACACAACACCAATCTTTTGGTACAGGGATTAGGACCCATGCTGCACGCGGGATTTACAGACCTTGCCGCAGTACACGATTTCAGAGATGTACTCTCATATGACAAAGTGAAGTTGAATAAATTCATCGCCGCCATGCACGATCAGGGTATCAGAATAATTGGCCGGGGATTATGGTATATCTCTGCCGCCCACACTGAGGAGGACATTCATACAGCCCTTGCCAAAACATCCAACGTCTTCAAACGATTATAACCACTAGAAAATCATGACCGCGAGGAGCAGGTATCTTATTCCGCTTGTGATGATTGGTTTATTGTTTGGCGTATTCGGCTTTGCAGCCTGGATGAACAGCATCCTCATCCCTTACTTCCAGATCACACTGGAATTGAACAGCGTTCAAACTACGCTGGTAACTTTTTCTTTTTTTATAGCTTATGTTGTCATGGCCTTGCCCTCATCCTGGGTGTTAAAAAAGATCGGGTTTAAGAAGGGCATCGTGTTCGGCCTGGTGATCATGGCGGTTGGAACACTCCTGTTTATTCCGGCGGCATTATCCAGGACGTACGAGATATTTCTGTTGGGTCTGTTTTTTATGGGAACGGGTCAGGCACTCCTACAGACAGCAGCGAATCCTTATTTAACTATTTTGGGCCCGATTGAAAGTGCGGGCCAGCGCAATAGTCTAATGGGAATCTTCAATAAAGTAGCAGGCATATTAAGTCAGCGTATTGTCGGGCCTATTCTTTTGTTAAATGCTGACTCGATTATGTCAGCTTTAACAAAAATGAGTGATGAGGAAAAAATCGCCGCGCTGGATAACATGGCTCTACGTGTCATAAATCCATACATCATTATCACCCTATCATTGTTGGCCATGGCCATCATCATGTGGTTGGTTGCGCTTCCCGAGGTAAATGAAGAGGATGCCAACGCGGAAGAGCCTGGAGCTTCGCACACCAGCATATGGCAGTTTCCTAATCTCATCCTGGGAGTACTGGCACTTTTTTGTGCAGAGGGTACCGAATCAATTACCAGCTATTATATTATTCCCTATGGCCAAAGTATGGGTTTCTCCACCGAAACTTCACAGGTTTTTGTTGATTATATCATTTATGCGATGCTCGCAGGATACTTCCTGGGGACAGTTTTAATCCCTAAATATATTTCGCAAAGCAAAGCACTTGGAATCTGTGCTTTTTTAGGTATTTGTTTTTCGATAGGAGCCATTGCTACCGATGGATTTACTTCTGTATTATGCGTAATCGCCATGGGTTTTTGCAATGCGCTTAACTGGCCGTGCATTTGGCCGCTTGCATTGAAAGGGGTCGGTCGATTTACCAAAACCGCTGCAGCCTTTTTGATCATGGCCATTGCCGGCGATGCAATTTTTCCCGTCCTCTATGCTGAGATCAACACGCTGTTTGGCGGTAATTCCGGAGTATATTTAATCTTGATCTTATATGCAGGAATTCTTTACTACGCAACGATTGGCCATAAAAGGAGGGCATGGGCATGAACAAAATATTCAATTGAACAGACTAAAATTTCTGTCATGATGAGCACGGAATCAAACGAGGTAGGTGTGGTGGGTCTTGGATTAATGGGTTGTAGCATCGTAGCCGCTCTACTGATGCAGGGTTACAAAGTTGTTGCTGTTGCCCCGCAGGAATCTGATCTGGAGCTTGCCCCCGGCCGGATCCTGCATGCGCTCCGGGAATCCTCTAAACAAAAAATACATACAAAAGATGTAAACGCGCTGAATTCGAAAGTGTTGTATACACGAGACTATGCAGACTTGCGCCATTGTTTTCTTATATCAGAATGCGTTGTCGAAAATGTTGACATCAAAAAAAATGTTTATGACCTGATCGAATCTAATGTTTCTGAAACAGCATTGATTTCCACCAATACTTCTGCCATACCGATCACTATTTTACAGGCCCCTTTGAAACATCCGGAGCGATTTGTCGGAATGCACTGGGCTGAGCCTGCTTTTACAACACCATTTCTCGAAATTATTTGCGGACCGAAAACCGATCAACTGATTGCTGAAAGTCTTTATAAAATTGCCACGAGCTGGGGAAAGGAGCCCACGCTTCTGCGCAAAGATATCCGCGGGTTCATTACAAACAGGTTAATGTATGCAATGTTCAGAGAGGGATTCAATCTGGTTGAAAATGGTTATGCCTCTATTGAAGACATCGACAGGGCCTGCAGAAATGATGCGGGCCATTGGATGACTTTTTGCGGGATGTTCCGCTTCATGGACCTTACCGGCCTCCGCGCCTATTATCACGTGATCAAGGATCTGTTCCCAACCCTCGCCAATCAGACGGAAACACCAAAGCTGATCGAGGATATTGCGAAAGAGGGAGGAAATGGTATTACCAATGGCAATGGGTTTTACAAGTATTCAAAGGAAGAATCGGCAGAATGGGAAAAGGCCTTTGAGGAATTTTCCTATGATATCAATTTGCTTTCCAAAAAATACCCCATAAACCTGGTTGAACAAAGGCTGAAAAATAAATCCAAAAAACAGTAGCGTTACACAGAATGTTTATTGTTGATGCACATTTGGATCTGGCTACAAACGCCATTACACTCAACCGGGATCTCACGAAACCTGTTCATGCAATACGCGAAAGGGAAAAACAACTTAACTGGCAAGACACCCAGGACCGCGGCCAGGGAACAGTGGCCCTTCCTGAATTGCGGAAAGGAAATGTGGGCCTTGTAGTGGCAACCATTATCTCCCGCTTTTCTTCTGGTAAACCATTGCCAAGCCTAAACTTGCCTGGTTGGCATTCTGCCGAGCAAGCCTACGCCTATGGGCAGGGGCAACTGGCATGGTATAAAGTCATGGAAGAGAGGGGAGAGATGGTGCAGATCACCACGTTGTCGCAGTTACAGAATCATCTCTCTTTATGGAGAAACACCAGTGCAATCCATCCTAAAAAACCTGTTGGTTATATCTTAAGCCTGGAAGGTGCAGATTCTGTTATTAACATCAACTACCTGGAAAAATATTATGATCAGGGATTAAGGGCGATCGGCCCTGCTCACTTTGGGCCCGGACGGTATGCAGCGGGCACACATTCGGACGGCAGCGGACTCACAAAAATCGGAAAGGAACTTCTCCGGGAAATGGATCAGTTAAAAATCATTCTGGATGCCACCCATTTAACCGATAAAGGTTTTTTTGAGGCCATGGATATTTTTCACGGCTCAGTTTGGGCAAGCCATCAAAACTGCCGGACCCTGGTGCCAGGTGAAAGGCAATTTTCAGATGAGCAGTTGAAATTGATTATTGAAAGGGGTGGAGTGATCGGTGGTGCGCTGGATACATGGATGTTGTATCCTGAATTTAAACTGGGAAAAAGTAATCCCAAAGATCTGGGCATCAATCTTGAAAAACTCGTTGGTCATTTTGATCACATTTGTCAGCTTGCAGGAAACTGTTCGCATATAGGATTTGGTACCGATCTCGATGGTCTTTTCGGTACAGAACAAACACCCTATGATATGGATACCATCGCCGATATCGTCAGGTTTGAAGAGATCTTGACACGCCGTGGCTATACTGCCGGAGATATCACCAATATATTTTCCGGTAACTGGCTTCGGGTTATTAGGAAATCATGGGCGTAAGGGGGAATAAGGGGCATAACGGATATAAGAGCTTTTTCGAAAGCAAGCACAGAATATGTACATGATCGACGTAGTTGCCGATCTAAACCGGAAAACATTCAAGATCGTTGCAAATTCCGCCTGGATAACTTTGGAGTTCGGCTTCAATTGATTGATGAATCAGCCGGGCCCCTGTGTTTTTACCCACTTCCTATTCCGCCCCTTCAGGGCTTCTGTCTGACTGCATTAATCCCCAGGGCTTTCACCCTGTGGGCTGATATATTGCGCCCTTTCAGGGCTGGATGCATTTAACCTTGCGATCGATTAATGCGAGTGTGGCACTATCATTCTGAAAATATTTTTTCCTTTCCGTGCAACCATTACCCCTTCCCGAAGTATCCTTGGTAGGCAAAGGTGAAAAAAATGAGCCAGTCATTGGTTGTTGTTGTTAGTGGGCATTACCAGTTACCAACAATCAAAAACTAACAACCGGGATTCAACCTTTTGCGATCAGAAAACGATCTGCATCCGACTACATCAATCCCATCGATATGTTTCAAAACTATTTCAAGATTGCCTGGAGAAATATGTCCAGGCAAAAAATGTACACCTCCATCAAGATCGGAGGTTTTGCCATCGGATTGGCTACGTGTATTGTCATTGGGCTCTTCATCCGGCATGAATTGAGTTATGAATTACATATAAAGGATGCACAAAACATCTATCGCGTTTACAACCAGTACGAAGATGGAAGCGGAACTGCCGTTCCCGCTCCATTTGCATCAATATTGAGGGCGGATTATCCCGAAATTGAAAAAGTTGCCAGGCTTATTCCCTACAAATGGTTCAAATGCAGGAAATAATCTCATGCGCCGGGACGATCAGCTTGAAAATACTTTTGAAGAAGGTTTCGCATATGCCGACCCGGAGTTACTAGAGATTCTGGAGATCCCCATGGTCTATGGCAGTCCTGCGCACGCGCTGGCCAAACCCAACACAATTGTTTTGGCAAAAAGCAAAGCCGATAAATATTTTCCGAATGAAGACCCTGTCGGAAAAACAATCATTCTCAACGATGACAAGTCCCAGCCTTTTACAGTTGGAGGTGTGATGGAGGATTTCCCCCGGACATCGCACCTGCAATTTGATTTTTTCATTACCCTTACCGGTAAAGAGTTTTGGCAGGGCGAACAGACTAGCTGGTGTTGCTGGAATTACAACCCGTATATCAAAGTAAGGCCTGGCACAGATCCGGCTGAACTGGAAAAAAAATTACTTGCCATGAAAAATATCTATATCGACTACCTCGCGAAGGAAGGAAATCAATCTGTAAATGACGTACGCAAGTATCTTTTTTTTGTTTTGCAACCTGTGCGTGATATTCACTTGTTTTCAGCAGATATCGGTGACGCGATAGAACATGGCGACATCCGCTACATATGGCTATTTGGTGGTATTGCCTGCTTTATCCTTGCGCTTGCCTGCATCAACTTCATCAATCTTTCCACAGCGAAGTCGGCAAACCGGGCTAAGGAAGTTGGATTGCGAAAAGTTGTGGGTTCAGTCCGGAGTCATCTTGTCAGGCAGTTCCTGACTGAATCGGTGATCTTCAGCATGGTCTCATTTGTTCTTGCCGTTTTTCTGGTATGGATTGGCTTGCCTTACTTTAATGATCTCGCGGGCAAAGCCCATTCAATTCCCTGGGGAGCATGGTGGCTTTTCCCCCTTCTGACTGCATCGGCGCTCTTCATAGGAGTGCTTGCCGGCATTTACCCTGCATTTTATCTTTCATCCTTCAAACCGATCGATGTTCTCAAAGGAAGCATCGCGCGAGGTAGCAAAACTTCAGGCATGAGGAGTGTGATGGTTGTATTTCAGTTTACGACCTCAATCGTACTGATCATCGGCACGTTCATTATTTACCGCCAGATGGATTTTATTCTCAATAAAAAGATCGGGTACGATAAAGACCAGGTAGTGATGCTGCAGGGCGCGAATACTCTTGGTAAACAGCAGCAAACTTTTAAAGACGAGTTGTTGCGCCTTTCGGGTGTACAACATGTTACAGTCAGCCAGTATTTTCCTGTGGATGGAACAACACGTGATCAGAACATGTTTTATCGCGATGGGAAATCCCAGGAAGAAAAAGGCTTTGGCGCACAACGGTGGTATGTTGATGAAGATTACCTCAGCACGTTAGCCTGGTATATGATGCAGAAATGGCTTCAGGATTACAAATACCGCACCGAGATCACCTGGGATGTTTTTGCGATCTCGGGATTTCTCGCTGTATTCATTGCCTTGCTTACGGTGAGCTACCAATCCATCCGGGCAGCTTTGGCAAACCCAGCGAATAACCTGAGGTCCGAATAAATAATAACAATTCAAATGCAACCTTTCGCTTAACCTTTTTAATATGGGAGGTGGTCCTTGAACATGGTGAGGGATCAATTGCCTCCACCTTTAGTGGTGGATAAAACAGTAACCATTTAACCAGGGCTTTAGCCCAAGGGATGGGTTGACGCTGTGGAGGATTAAAGCCATTCCAGTTGTGTAAAAATTATTATTCATTTACACTTAGCGTTCACAATTTGCGGCAAAACTGACTAACTTCATCACATGAGATTAATCAGAATTGTCCCCCTGCTCTTTATGATCTTTGTTTTCGGGTGTAAGACCACCGAAAATATTAAATCACCCTACACCGCCTTCACAGGAGCCACGATCATCGACGGCAGCGGCGCTGATCCCATTCAGGATGCAGTTCTACTCGTCCAGGATGGAAGGGTGGTTGCTGTAGGGTCAAAGGAGAATGTTTCTATTCCAGAGCATGCAACTATCACCGATGTCTCAGGTAAGTTCATTATACCGGGCATCATCAACGGTCACGGACATGTCGGCAATGCGAAAGGCATCGATGGCGGGCACTACTCACGCGAAAACGTTATTGACAATCTCGCGATCTACGCGCGCTATGGTATTACTACTGTGGTGAGCCTTGGCGATGACAGGAAGGATGCCCAACCGGTCCGCGCTGTAAGGGCGACCCTCGCGGTCGCCCCTGCTTCAACCAGGGCCCGCCTGTATATTGCAGGAGAAGTAATCTCGGGAAAAACTCCCGAAGAAGCATTGACTGTAATAGACAAAAACCATGAAATGGGCGTGGACTTCATGAAGATCAGGGTCGACGACAACCTGGGAACGAGTACGAAGATGACTGAGGAGGTCTACCGCGCTGTAATTAAAAGATCGCACGAACTCGGATACAAGATCGCCACGCACATGTATTACCTCGAGGATGCACGAAAGTTACTCGACGCAGGAACAGACATGCTTGCACACAGCGTCAGGGATTTACCCGTGGACGATGCGTTCATCCGGCTTCTCAAAGAAAAGAAAGTATGTTATTGTCCGACGCTCACCAGGGAAGTATCCGCATTTGTTTATGGCGATACAGCAGACTTTTTCTCAGATCCTTTTTTCAAACGAGAATATGACAGCGCGGCGATCCAGCCATTAAAGGACCCAGCCCGTCAGTTGCAGGTGAGCAACAGTCGGAGCGCAAAGATGTACAAGCAACAACTTCCCACAGCGATGGCCAATCTGAAAACCCTGTGTGATCAGGGCATACCCATTGTATTCGGTACTGATAGCGGTGTGCCTACCAGGTTCATGGGCTACTTCGAGCACATGGAAATGCAGATGATGGCTGAAGCCGGCCTCACTCCTATGCAGATCATCGTGTCAGCAACAAAAAATGCAGCGGAATATATGGGGCTGAAGGATCTGGGAACTATATCGCCTGGCCACTGGGCGGACTTTATTGTATTGGATGCTGATCCGTTGGAGGATATCAGGAATGTAAGACAAATCTCAGGAGTTTTTATAAACGGTGAAGAAGTGGAGAGATAAAAAGTCCACCGTTCACAGATGACGGCCCAGCCATTGGAGGGGAGACCACCCGGCAACCGGCAACTGGCGCCCGATTATTGACCCGTTATACATTAATGTTTATATTGAATTCTATATCTGAGGAGCCCGAAAAGTGCTGTCTCCCGTTCACTTAACGTACCTGTTTAATATGAAATCAAAAAAACTATTCATCAGCTCAGAGGTTCCTTTGAAGGAATCATTCAATTTAAGAAAGATTCTTTACATCACTTTCCTGGTCGCATTGATTGCGTTGGATTCATGCAATCCAACATCAGAATCCGTCCAGGTAGAGGACGATGATATCGGAGGAGTTGTCACCGGACCTGATGGTCCCGAAGCAGGAGTGTGGGTGATCGCCGAAACTCATGACCTTCCTACCAGATATGCCAAGATTGTTGTCACTGATGATAAGGGACAATATTTGATACCCGATCTTCCCGACGCGAACTATTCGGTCTGGGTGCGCGGTTATGGATTGGTGGATTCTCCCAAAGAAGAAGCAAAACCCGGCAGCGTTCTGGACCTCGAAGCCGTGGTAGCACCAAATCCTCGGGCAGCCGCCGAATATTATCCCGCAGGCTACTGGTTTTCCCTGCTCAATGTGCCGGACAAGAGCAAGTTCCCCGGTACAGGACCGGAAGGAAATGGCATATCTCCCAACATTAAAAATCAGGCTAATTTTTTAAGAAATATAAAATCAGGTACGTGCCTGGCCTGTCATGCAATGGGCACAAAAGGCACGCGCGAGTTTCAGGCATCGCTGGGAAAATTCGCATCTTCAACCGAGGCATGGGAGAGACGTTTGGCGTCCGGGCAGGCCGGAGGAAGCATGATCTCTTCCACACACGGGCTTGGGCGCGAGGAAGTTTTGAGGATGCTGGCAGACTGGACGGACCGGATCGCTGGAGGTGAAATTCCAGAAGCTCCGCCGAGGCCGGCAGGAGTTGAAAGAAATGTTGTCATAACACAATGGGACTGGGCTGATCCCAAAGCATACCTTCACGATGTCGTCTCCACCGACAGAAGAAACCCAACAGTGAACGCGAACGGTCCGCTCTATGGTGCACTGGAAGTCAGTGCCGATTATATTCCAGTACTCGATCCGGTGAAGCACGATGCGAGCCGCATACCATTAACGGTGCGCGATCCGGAAACCAAACCTGCTTCCGGTCCGGAGATGCCACAACCCTCTCCCTATTGGGGAGATGAGCCCATATGGAACAGCAAGACCAATGTTCACAATCCCATGTTGGATGAAAAAGGCCGGGTCTGGATTACCGCTACGGTGCGTCCACCTGAAAATCCTGATTTTTGTAAAGAAGGGTCCGATCATCCTTCCGCCAAACAATTCCCGATGAACAGGGCCGGGCGACATCTCGGTGTCTATGACCCTAAAACAAAAAAATATACGCACATCAGCACCTGCTTCAGCACACACCACCTCATGTTTGCTGAAGATGAAAACAACACCCTGTGGACGAGCGGTGGAGGAGAAGTGATCGGATGGCTTGACACGAAAAAGTATGACGAGACGGGAGATGAAGAGGCCTCGCAAGGTTGGACACCACTTATTCTGGATACCAATGGAAATGGCAAACGCGACAAATACAAAGAACCCAATGATCCCGTTGATCCTAAAATGGACAAGCGCATTGCCAGGGGACTTTATGCATGCTCTCCCGCGCCCGACGGCTCGGTCTGGGGCTCTTCTTTAGGATATCCCGGCGCCCTCATCCGCCTGAATCCGGGATCGAATCCATCAGAAACGGCCCTGGTAGAATATTACGAACTTCCCTTGAATGACAAAGGTGAACCTGTCGAAGGATTTTCACCCCGCGGCATGGATGTGGACCGGAATGGTGTGGCCTGGGTTGCACTTGCCAGTGGTCACCTTGCAAGCTTCGACCGGAAGAAATGCAAAGGATCCCTTAATGGTCCGGATGCTACAGGTCAGCATTGTCCGGAAGGATGGACTTTCTATACAGAACCACTTCCACAACTAAAAGGATTAAAAGAATCCGGAAGCGCTGAGTCAAGCTACTACACCTGGGTTGATCAGTTCAATACTCTTGGATTGGGTGAAAATATTCCCATCAATACCGGCAATGAATCCGAAGCGCTGCTGGCACTGAAGGATGGAGAATGGGTTAAATTACGTGTACCCTATCCGTTGGGATTTTATACGAAGTGGATGGACGGAAGGATCGATGATCCAAACGCCGGCTGGAAAGGCCGGGGAATATGGGCAACGATAAGCACCCGCGCACCATTCCATATGGAAGGAGGCAAAGGCACTACCAGCAAAGTATTTAAGTTCCAGCTCAGGCCGGATCCGCTGGCGAAGTAGTTGGAATGACGAATGACGAATCTTTAAGCTCTTTTCTTTATTAGATCCAGAATGCCGTTGATAAAAGTCAGGGGGTGGATGGGATTTCCCGGCACGTAAAGGTCGACAGGGTGACGATCGAGAAACGTTCGATTAACGGCGGGGCTATCATCAAATAAACCACCGCTGATCGCATCGGTTCCTGCCAGAATGATGACTTTCGGATCGGGTATGGCGTCGTAACAAAGCTCTAATGGTTTTGACATGTTTTCCGTGATCGGACCCGTGATCACGATTCCATCGGCATGCCGTGGCGATGCGACAAATTCGATACCGAACCGGCTCATATCAAAGTTCACGTTTCCGCAGGCGTTTAATTCCAGTTCGTTGCTGTTGTCGCCACCCGCGGAAACCTGGCGCAATTTTAATGACCCTTTAAAAAAACCGGCGATCTCTTTCCTGACCAGGGCAGGATCGGGTGTGATGGCTTTTAGAGCACCCTCGTGAATAATCAATCCTTTCCTGTCGTTGGTTGCCATCCGGTAATCTTTTGAAAATTTAATTTTATTCGGAAAGGCCCTGGCACATTCCCCGCAAAAGGCGCATCTTCCGAGATCCAGTGTGAGGGGATTTGAACGGATGGCGCCTGTCGGACAAAAATCAATCAGTGCGTTTTCATCTACTTTGTCATGAGTGATTTCTGGTACTCCTCTGAATACGCCAGGAACTTCCGCTTTTGTTGGATCGGGAATGTATTGCTTTCCCTGACGTATTAATATTTTTATGTTGCCAATCATAGATTGCTTTTAGAGATCATGACCACAATAACTTAAGTCAAAGCTTTTGTTGGATATTGGAAAATCCGATATCTCATTATTTCTTACGGCCATGGCCACTGTCAGCCAATTGTGCATAGAGGGATCTTTGATCCGATATTGATACAGTTCTCCTTTTTCGTCAGTGATGGCGCAGTGACAGATTTCTCCTCTCCATCCCTCCGTTAATGAAATTCCGAAGGTTTCGGGTTGTGGATGCAACAAAGGTGCACGCGTGGTTATTTCCGGCGGGATTTTGTGGATGATCTTCCGCAGGTAATAAAGTGTTTGCACAATCTCGTCGTGCCTGATCTTTGTGCGGCTGTAAACATCTCCGTGGTGTTTGATTATGGAAATCGGTGAAAATTCGTTGTACAGACCATGGGGATGTGTAGTCCGGATATCACGCATGAGCCCAGTGCCGCGGGCGGATATACCTACTGCCCCCAGGGACAAGGCAACATCATGGCTGATTACACCTGTTTTTTCCAGCCGCGCCAGTGCACTGGGAAGGGTATGAAACTCTTTCCACATTTGATCAAAATCAGACTCATATTCCTGAAATAATTCTTCCAGCCTCACAGCAAGCGATTTGGTAAAATCAAAAGGGTTGTATCCGGGACGAATCAGGCCTTTCGCCAACCGGTTTCCACACCACTCCTGGAAGAAATTTATCAAAGGCGTTCGCAGCCTTCCAAACACAGCGCTTCCGAGTTGGTAGCCAATGTCTGTGCAGATGGCGCTGAGGCCTCCCGTGTGCATTGCCAGCCTTTCTAATTCTATAGCAATTGTTCTCGAAAAGTGCAGGTCGGGAGGAGCAGTATAGCCGCATAAATTTTCCCAAAGATTAACAAAAGCCGTGGTATGACCCGCCACATTATCTCCCGCAATTGATTCCGCCAGGAGGGTGCGTTGCAGTAGTTTATGCTTTGACAAAAAAAGTTGCTCTATACCGCGGTGTTGATATCCGAGTTGTATCTCGAGGTGAAGAATTTGCTCACCATTGCAGATAAACCGGAAATGACCCGGTTCAATAATACCCGCATGAATGGGACCGACACCAACTTCATGTAGCTCTTCACTTTCTATCTGGTAAAAGGGATAATTCCCGATCACTGAATTTTTGTCTGCCCTGTCAGACGGATACCGCACAGGTTTTAACCACGGATGGTCTGAGAATTTCAATCCAAAGTTTTCATGCAAAACTCTCTCAAACACATGAAAGCTTAAATGATTTGCTGTAAAGGAAGGATAGGTTTGTGCGGATCTGGCAGAGATTTCGGAACTGGATACACAAATAGACGCATTACTGTCGTTGGCGATGCAGCAAATCAGCTTTAATTTTTCGTTGTGAGTGAACCCAAAATAATGAGCGCAATGATTCACCTCTTTACGGACGAGGCCGGTATTGAGCTCGAGAAAATCATCATACTTTAAGACTGGAATGGCTTGAAGGGCAATCGTACCGTTATTTGCTATGTTTATGTATTGACTCATATCTTCCGGGGCAAATGTTGAGTTGCGTCATGGATGAGATTAACGAGTTCTACGGGAGGATTCAATCCCAGGTAAACCACCAGCGCAAGCAGCATAAACTGGCTGAGGGATTCTGCAGGGTGAATCTTTTTTATATTTTCTTCCTTGAAACCCAGCGTCCTGATGAAAAGCATTTTAAAAATATTTTTTCCCAAAGACCAGATAATCAGCGTGAGAAATAATAACACCAGGATGAGTAACCATATTTTCCCAGATTCAAAAATAGAGCGGAATATCAGGAACTCGCTGATGAACATTCCTGAAGGTGGCATTGCGGTTATGATAAAAAAGGCGAATAACAATACCATCGCGCCGGGTGTGTTGTATGCAAAATAATTTCCGATATCGTAAATACTTTTGCTCCGGTAGATGCGGTAAACCTGGTCAACCTGAAAGAATAAAGCTGGTTTGGCAAAGGAATGTAACACAAGGTGGAGGATGGCCGCATAATAACCGGCGCCGCCCGAGGCCACACCCAGCATGACAATACCCATGTGTTCCACCCCTGAGTAGGCAAGCATGCGCTTCAGGTTTTTTACACGCAAAATGTAAACCGCTGATACGAAAATGGAGATCAATCCTCCGATGACAAGGATCGTATTGGCCCACTGTGCGATCGAAGTGTTGGCCATTACTTCATAAATCCGGAATATGCCGAGGAATCCAACGTTGACCAATACACTTGCCAGTAGCGCACCTGCTGGTCCCGGCGCTTTATCTTTTGCATCAATTCCCACCGTATACATCGGAACCAATCCTGCCTTAGCCGTGAAACCAGTGAAGATGAAAAGGAAAGCAAGCTTGAGCCAAAACGGGTTCAGCAATGGGGCATCGATGATCAGTGCCTGGTAGGAGAGCTCTTTAAATCCCTGGTGTTGAAGGGCGATGCTCAGGAAAAGTATACCAACAAATACCAGGGTAATGCTTATGGAACAAACAAATATATATTTCCAAGTGGCTTCCAGTGTACGTTCATTTCGATTGTGATAAACTAAAGCCGACGTACTGAGTGTTGTCAACTCCACAAAGATCCAGGTTACAGCAAGATGATTTGATAAATAGGCAGCACTGAGGGAAGCGATTAGAATCACCATTGCGGCATAATAAATGCCCCGTTGTCTCGGGATATCTTTCCGGTTATTGAAAAAAACATAGCTGTGATAGAACGCGGGCACACATACGATGCTGAGAATTCCCAAAAGAATAAGGCTCAATGGATCAAAGGTGAAATATTCAAGCGATGCGAGGTCCCGGCGGTTGAATGCGTGGACCGTTAGCACCCACTGCAACAGGATAAATGACCAAACCGCGAAATAGCTTATAATTCTTTTCTGTGCGAAGAAAAGTATCAGGCTTAAAACAAAACTCAGAATCAAATATATTCCAATCATAGTATTCCCGGGTCAATCTCTTAGTTGGCGTAGTTGCTCTGAATCATGCTCTTTTAATACATCGCCGATCCTATTAACAAAAATTCCCAGCAAGAGCACGCTGACAAAAATATCAAGCATAATTCCTACGTTGACGACCATAGGCATTTCACTTCCTGCCGCCAGGGATAAAACAAAGACGCCATTTTCAATGATGAGAAAACCCATTACATGGGTAATGATTTTCCGTCTGGAAACGATGATATACAAACCGGTGAAAAGGGAGGATAGAGCGGCAGCAAAAAATATACCTTTCAGTTGATCTTCATGAAGGGTATTGGACAGCAGAAAAGAACCTATTATTATTCCGGTAATAATGACAACAGAAATAAAATTTGAAACGAATGGTTCCGCTTCCCTGGTCAGGTTATTTCTTTTGATGACATAATTGAGAAAAACCGGAATAGCGATCGCTTTGAAAACAATCGTTTCAAAAAGAATAAATATCAGATTGATTACGCTGATCTCAATCAATTCGATGAAGGCAACTCCAAAAAGAGCAACACCCTGAAAGGCCAGGATGGCGATGTAGGTGTAAAGGCGGTTTGCTACCACCATGTAGATGAGGCTAATGATCAGAATGATAAGCAAGGTGTTGGTCATAAATTCTATGTCTTAACTGATTCTTCCCAGCATGAGCAGTACTCCCAGGAAAATTAATATTGAAATGGAGGTTAGTGTAAAAATAAACTGAGGGTTGTGGTTCATCCGGAATCGCGCCATAAAAGATTCGATTGCACCCGCCACAATCGCAAAAAGAATCTCAACTCCTATAAATAATGGAATTGAATAATACAGGGCCATCCCCGGTGAAATAAATATATTGGCTATAAGGGCACCGTACATCGCGAACTTAAGATTTGTCGTGTGAAGGATAAGGCCCAGATCGAAACCACTATTATCCAGGATCATCACCTCGTGCACCATGGTCAGCTCAAGATGTGTTTTCGGATCATCTACTGGCATGCGGCTGTTTTCAATCATGGCTAAGACGATGAATATAAAAGTCCCCAGCGCGCCCAGCGTATAAGAGATGTATGATTCAAAATGGAGGCTCTGAAAAATTTCAAAGAATGAAGTTTGACCTGTAAACAATGCAAAAGAACCCATAAGGATAAAAAAGGCAGGTTCGGCCAGCAACGAATATAGCGCTTCACGGCTGGCACCCATACCTTCAAAGCTGCTGCCTGTGTCCATGGCGGAAATGATCATAAAGAATTTTCCCAGCGCCAGAACGTAGGCAAAGAATACAAAATCCCCTGGAAAGGACATGATTCCCGGCTGGTCACCAAATGGGATCAGCAAAATCGCTGTGATAACGGTTGCAAAATAAATGCTGGGTGCAATCCGGAAAATGAAACTGGTTGTTTCACTGTAGACAACACCTTTCCGGAACAGGCGCCAGATATCCCGTAAAGGTTGAAAAACGCCAGGTCCTTTTCTTCCGGAGAAGATGCTTTTAGTACGGATCACTATCCCGGTAAAGAATAGGCTGGCCGTAATAATGAGCATAAAACTGATCATATGCATGTTTAAATCTGCCTGAAAAGATCCAGCACATACCCCATTGCATTTATCAAGAATGGGACGGTGAGAGTAATAAAAATGAAAACAACTCCGTATAAAATGTAAAACTGAACACTGCCATTCTGTAAAACCCTGAACTTTTCCATAAAACCTCTGATATATTTTGTTGGAGCGTCAACGAACAAGGCCTCTATTTTATCATAAGGATGCGTTTTCGAATGTACACGTGTTGGAAACACGCCATGAATGGCTCCTTCCTTTTTATTCATAATGAGAAAAGGTCGTATCAGCTTCCGGTAGGAACGTACAAAAGAATTTGCGGTGTACTGAAATCTGGATGTTGGAGCGGTGTAACCACATGCCCATGTTGGCCCAACCGCAACGGTCCTGGTAGCGGTTGTAATTTTTTTTATACCCAGGACAAACATTGCCAGCGCAATTAATACCCATGCCGCCATGCTTACCAGTTGAAGGGTATCGATAAATCCTGCCTGAATGGGATCCAGCGTATTTTTGCCAGTAAACAGGAAAACGGGGTTTGCAACGGCCCGAACAAAAAATTGAGGCAACACGCCAATTCCAATAATAAACAGCACGACAATATATTTTGGAAAAAGTTTGGAAAAGTCCGCTTCCTGAATAGTTTGATTTAAGAAGTGTCGCCTCGTCCCCAGAAAGACAATACTGAATGCTTTCGTGAAACACAAAAAAGCCATGCCTCCTATAATGGTCAGACCGAAAATAGCAAAAATCATAACGATCGTATGGCCCAATGACTTCGAGCCGAAGTCGTTAAAGAGACCGGAATAAATAAAAAACTCTGAAATAAATCCATTGAGCGGTGGGAGACCTGAAATAGCAAGTGCTCCAGTTAGAAATAAGGCAGACGTCTGCGGCATTTTGTTTATCAACCCGCCCAGCTTCTCTATGTCCATTGTATGCGTAGTCTGGTAAACCGTTCCGGCGCAATAAAATAAAAGGGATTTAAAGAGTGCGTGATTAAAGGTATGCAACAGTGCTCCTGCAAATCCCGTAAATATCAGGAACGAATTGTTTAAGCCCAGGCCGATGGTACCGAGTCCGATGCCAATACCAATAATGCCGATATTCTCAATGCTGTGATAAGCCAGCAATTTTTTTAGGTTATGTTGTATAATTGCCAGCATTACTCCATAAATGCCGGTGATAAGCGAAAGAATCAGGATGGTATAGCCAATCAGTAATTGATTCTCTTTTATTAACAAGAGCATCCGCAGGATGCCAAAGATTCCCAGTTTAATAATTACACCTGACATAATACCTGAGATGTGAGCAGGGGCTGCGGGGTGTGCGTATGGTAGCCAGGTATGAAAAGGTACAAACCCGGCTTTAAAAGCAAATGCAATAAAAAAACAAATAAAAAGTAAAAAACTTATCGGTGGAATCACCGAGGAACTGTATAAGCCGATCGCACTAAAATTATAAGAGCCGGTCTCGCTGCTCACCCAAAGAAATCCAATGGTAAGAAATACAATGGTAAGGTGGGATTGGACGAGGTAATTGATTCCTGCCTTGAGTGTTTCGATTTTAGCGTGCTCAAAGATGATCATGAGGAAAGCTGAAATAGCCATGACTTCCCAGACACATAAAAACGCAAGGGTATTTTGAATGCTGTAAATACCAATCATGGCCATATGATTCAAAATGTAACCCGAATAGTGAAGGTTAATATTTGAAGACTGATGATGGTAAGGCGTCATGTAACGTATGCCATATAGGAGACCTGTTATCATGGTCAGGTTCATGATGAGGATAAACCATGCGGATAATGAATCTATCCGTATGAGAATTTCGCCAAAAACAAGACCGCCTCCAACAATGAATTCTAAAGGCGGACCCACGAGGGCGTGGAATGCTATCCAGGAACTTACTGCCGCATTTAACAGCACAACCAACATTGCCATGATTCCTTTAGCCTTCCCCTTCAGAAATATGAGAAGGGCTAAAGAACACAAACTTATCAGGATCGATATGGTTAATATCCATTTCAAAGTATGTTGGAAAAAGTTGCTAAAATTAAAATCAGCATGAAAAGGAATCCATACAGTATATAGAACTGTACCCTTCCGTTATGAACGAACGAGAAGTAATTCATAAAACTAAATAACTGATTGGAAATCCTGTTAAGAATATTTTTTTCAAAAAATTCCGCATAGTTTGATTGATAACTCCGGTTTGCCGGAAAGACAGTCCGGGGCTCAATTTCCGTATATTTTTTTTCTTCGCCGGTAATGAAAGCAAATAACTTGGCAAGGGTTTTTGAAAATGATTTTCCGGTGTATTGAAATTTCTCACCGCGTGCTATATATCCGCCACCCCAGGTCGGAGAGATATTTACCGTTCTCCCGGAAACGATCCTGGATCGCACGTAGTAGATCGAAGCCGCCAGGAGTATTACTATCAGGGAGGCTATTCCAACTTCAGATACCATGGGAACAAGGGAGGGTATAATCTCATTTTCAGGAAGTGTATTGCTAAAGCCCTGCGCTATCTTTTCAATGGTCGTCAGTATCAGGGAGGGAAAAATTCCAATGAGCAGCATTAAAAACAGAATGAGGAAAAAAGGCAGATGACGGTAAGATAAATATTCCGGTTTTGGATGAATGGTTTTATCACGGGGGTTCCCGAGAAAAATAACACTAAAGGCTTTTCCAAAAGTCAACAAGGCAATACCACTTACCAAAGCCAGTCCCACGATCGCGGAAATCATAAGTATGTTAAACTTAAAACCCGTTGCGCGAATACCTTCTATCAGACCGGAAAACAGTAATAATTTCGAAACAAACCCGTTAAAAGGAGGGAGCCCGCAAATCGCTATGGCTCCGCACAAAAAGAAAAATGTCGTGGAAGGCATCTTTTTTATTAAGCCACCCAAATGTTCCATGTTCCGCGTATGGGTCAACTGATAGAGATTTCCGGCCGTGAAAAAAAGAAGGGATTTATAAAGGGAATGATTCAATAGATGGAGAAGGGCTGCTGAAAAGCCTATCACCAAAAGAATTTGATTTCCGGTTCCTTTCCCGATCAACCCTATGCCAATTCCCATTCCGACAATCCCCATGTTTTCAATAGTAGAAAATGCAAGGACGCGTTTGTAATCGCGATGAATCGCTCCACTGAGTATTCCGTAAAAAGCAGTCAAAACTGACAACACAAGAATGCCTGCACCAATGATCACTAAATCCGAGGTCAGATAGGCAGACATTCTCAGAATGCCATATATTCCCATTTTTACCATGATGCCTGACATGATCCCTGAAATATGGGAAGGAGCAGCAGGGTGGGCGTGGGGAAGCCACGTATGGAGTGGGATAAATCCTGCCTTTATCCCAAAGCCAATAAAAAAGAGTAAAAAGAGCCGGGGAGAATCGGCCTGATTGAAGGATCCGATTGACTCAAAGCCAAAAGATCCTCCTGCAACCGAAGCCCATATAAATGCAATGGTCAAAAAAACAATCGCAATGTGCATCTGAACCATGTAGGTGATACCCGCATTCAATGTTTTGAACCGGCTGTAATCAAACATCATCAGGAGAAAAGAAGAAACGGACATGATCTCCCACACCACCAGAAATGCCAATCCGTGTTGAATAGAGCAAACCAGGATTAGGGATGCGTGAAAAATGACGAAGGAAGTCCAGTGAAGGGAAAGATTACTGCGCTGGGCTGAATACGCCTTCATATAATGAATGCCATACCACGCACCGGTTATACAGGTAATGTTGACGAGCAGGATAAACCATGCAGATAAAGGATCGATTCGTAAAAGAATATCTCCAAATACCAAACCGCCGGCAATGGAAAATTCAATTGCCCTGGTTGCAAGAACATGTATTGAAACGATCGAAGTAGTGACAGCATTGAGCAACACGAACAACAATGCTACCCTGGATTTTTTTGAGGGAGATAAAAGTGGAATAAGGATAGGGGACAAAACCGTTAACAACCCGGAATATAAAATCAGAAACCGACCATCCATATCATTTAAATTTTTTTCTCCTCCGTCACGCTGACAAATATTTGGAATTGTTGCCTAATACCTTTAAATATTAAAAGAGATTTTCCGGTTCATGTTTCTGCAGGCTTTCAAATATTTTAATTGCTTTTGTGATATTGTCCCTCTCCTGAATAATTACTCCTTCCGCCTTGAGGTACTTGAGCGCCATAATCATATTCAGAATAAATCCCCGTTTTGAGTTAAAAGCATTCCGCCGGTTTTTCTGTAAATCCTGTATTGCCGCGCTGACTATTTCGATTAAAATTTTGTCATCCGCAGCGGCTTTAATCTTAATGATGACCGTGTGGCTGAAGTATACCATTAAAGCTGGTTTTTATTAAGAGATGGGTTGATTTCTTATCTTGTCCAACAAAATGCAATGTGAACATGATGGCAAAAAATACATAGGTGTAACATATTTGTTCAATGAAAAATAAACTTATTCCGGATCTTAATCTCCTGTTTGTTGACATTTTTTCATGCGGCGGAAATCTATTGGATCACTCCGGCTGGCAAAATTAAATTTTGTTGTCTGAAGTTTTATTGAATATTGTCATCGCAGTCATTGATTTAAATCAATTTTGGGATCTTAATCATTTTTTTTGAAGCATATTGGCCATCATTCCAGCCAATACCCCACTTAAAAAAGAGAGTTATTTTTAGCATTTCCTTAAACGAAAAATTGCTTTTTTCTTCATAGACTGGGGTTGAGCATGGCCTTTTCCAGCCTTTATCAACTTCCCGCGGTGATTTTTATCAATATTGCGTAACTTGCCTGCCGCTAAATTATAAATGTGATGACAACGGGATTTCGGTCAGATGATTTCCGCTATAACACAAAAGGGATTTTCGAGGGGCTTTCACCGGAGAATCTGCAACCGCTTCGGGATGCAAGCGTTACGCATCGGTATAAAAAAGGCGAAATAGTTTTTCGCGAAGGAGGAATCCCTGCGGGAATTTTTTACCTGGTAAGCGGGAAGATAAAAAAGTATAAAACGACCGCAAAAGGCGGTGAACAAATATTTTATGTTTGCACTGCCAGGGAGCTATTGGGTTATCATGCGATATTGAGTGAGGAACATTATCCTGACTCGGCAGCCACTATTGAAGACTCTGAAATTACTTTTATTCCCAAAGAGAATTTTCTGAAAGTTTTACAAGCCTCTCCGGTTCTGTCGAATAAACTTTTGAAAACGTTGGGTCATGAGTTCAGTGTTTTTATCAACAGTATTACGAGCCTGGCAACCAAATCCGTACGGGAGAGAATAGCGCTGAATCTGTTGATCCTTGATGAAAAATATAAAAGGGAAGAAAAACAGGATGGGCCAGGTGAAATCAATATGTCGAGGACTGACTTTGCCAATATGGTGGGCACAGCGAAAGAAACGCTGGTAAGGTTACTGCAGCAATTTAAGAGTGAAGGCCTGATTGAGTCCAGTGGCCGGGCAATCAGAATATTAAACAAAAAAGGGTTGGTACGAGAGGCTAATTTTTCAGGAACGCATTCAAAAATGTTTTGAAAGTTTGCTGTGGCGCTTGTCACAAGTGAAGAAAAGTTTTTCGCACTACCGCAATCACAAGTTTATTGCGTTACCAATCTTCCGGTTTTGCTGAAATGAAAAATCAGAAAACCTGCGGAAATCAGAAAAAGAAATCCTGCGGCCAGCATAAACGTAGCGGACAGGGATAGGGTGTTTAAGATCGGAAAAATTATTATGGGGGATAAGAACTGCCCTAAGAACCAGAAGGTTGTAAGCTTTCCAATTTCTTTTCCCCTGATTTCAGGTGGAGCAATTTTCATCACCCACATATTGGTATTGGGAATCATCATGCCCATGCCCAATCCGGATAACATCATTGCAATAACAACCAATACATAGCTGCCAGAGATGGAAATACAAACAAATCCTGCAGCCATGAGTAAATACCCCATGGAAAAAACGGAAAGAAAACTAAACCGCCCTTTTATCCTCGAATAGGAAAAGGCTGACACTGCAGAGAATGCCGTACTCATTGCAATAGCGGCTCCTATCAAAGAAGTTTTCTCAATTCCAATGGCCTTCAGGTGAAAAGGTATTTGAACGGGTATTAAAAAGAAAATTATCCACATCAACATTGTATTAATAAACAACATCCATATTATCGGAGGTGACTTGACATGCTCGTTAACATGATTTCTTTTCTCTGCCAATATGGGCTCATGAAGAAACATTATACTGAGTGGTAGAACCAGAAGGGCAAATAAATAAATAAGGAATGGATATCGCCAACCAAAATCTGCAAGGATTCCTCCCAACCCAATAAACAGGATCCCGCCCAATGACATAAATGCTATCTGTATGCCAACAAATTTCTGACGCTCCATGCCCTCGAAGTAGTCGGCTATCAGTGTAATCACTATTGTCATAGACATGCCGACCGAGATGCCGAGCAGAGTTCTGGAAATAAGGATGTGGTAAAGGTTATTCAGGAAATATCCGGCACAACCTGTTATGGCATAAAGCAAAAGAGACAACCAAAGAATTTTCAACCTGCCGTGCCTGTCAATAAGTCGTCCGGTAATAGGGGAGAATAGGGCAATCATTAGCGCCGGTATCGTCAATACTAATTGAACAAGGAGCCCTGCGTTTTCAACATCAGAGAACTCCAAAACCATCTGTGGTAATGCAGGAGCAATGGTTATGACAGACATAATTGTAAGACTGCTGACAAGCAGAAGCGTTAACTTTAACTTCCATTTTTTATTTTCCATGGATTTTATTTTTCATAGAGATTCGTTTATGTCCTGAGAGCAATGGGTCACAAATTCCAATGTACTATTATCTGCCACCATCTGAGGGCTGATTTTAATTGTTCATCAGGATCCCTTTTGTTTTTTCGGGTCCTCCGGTGGCGGTGGCAGAATGAATACTTTGGGTTGTGGTGTTACAGGTTCCAATTTTCGGCTTACCAGGGCCGGGTGATCCGCCGGGATAAATGTAGACCGAAACCCACTGTAGGTCATCGGCAAGGGAGCTATTGGATCGCCATTGGGCTTCCTTATTTCACCACGAAAAGGATTTAGATATTCCCATACTATTTTTCCTTCTTTGGTAACTTCAAAATAACGCCCTCTTGCTCCTTCGGTAATAAAAGTGTTGCCGTTGTTCATCCGGTGCGCGCCAGAAATGAAACTGCTGTAAAAGGAGACAGAGTCCGGAGCGATATAAGTCCAGACAGGATTTTCCGGGCCAAATGCCTTACCCTTCTCAATGATGTAGTTTCCTTTTTGATCTGTAGGAGGAATTATTTCATGAACGGCAGAATAATCCAGGCTATCCCGGTTGGGGATAGCATTATTGAATACTGTAAGATTACCCGCGCCGGGTTTTCCTTTCTCAATCCAGCGGATATCATGCTGACGAAATAATTTTCTGTTAGTAGAATCTCCACGGTGATAGTTTTCCGGATTTCCCCAGCGATAGAGAAAATCTCCTCCTTTGCCCCAGCGCCCCCCCGAATGACCAGCGGCCTCTTTAGTTGTTGTGCTGTGATCTATGATGAAGATCTCACTCAGATCAGGGGAGCTAAAAGCAATCTGGTCCAACTCGGCATTATACTTGATCGCGTTAACATGATAAACATCTGATCCTATATTTTCAGGTGTTTGATTTCTCCAACCCCTTCCCTGAGATTTTAAAATATCCATACTATCCTGGGTAATGAGGGGAGGTACTGAATCTCCAACATTAAAATCTAATAGTTCTGGGTGGTCTGAAGGCTTGCCATAGTTTGCTTTCCTTGCGTCATAATCCTGGATCAAGTGATCCCAGATATGCCATTCCCATACGATTTTGCCACTGCGCATGCCGTTTTGCTCAATCTCGATTATTTTATCGGGCCAAAGGCCTGCTTTTGGTGTTAATTCTGGTTTTCTGCCTGCTGCAAGGACTTGATCCGCTGTCTTCGCTTCCCATGCAATGGCAAGAATATTTCCGTTAGGCATCACCGTGAAATCATGGTGCGCGTGATACTCTTCATTGGCGTATTCAAAGTCCCACAATATTTTACCGTCCCATGTGATTTTTTGGATTCTTCCGGTTTCTCCACCACCCGCAAAGACGGGAAAATCCGGATCAGCGACATTCTGCACAAGGGAACCATCATCATTCAGGTAGGCACTCATCACGGTATAAATGCCTTTCCATTCGTGTACAACTTCCCCTTTCCGGTTGATGAGATAAGTCGACGCTGAATTCGGAACTGCAAACATCACATAGCCTTCCGTTAGACCTTCAGCGTTAATTGTTAAGCCGCGCGGAATCCTATGTCCGAACATGTTTCTGTCATTCTTGACAGGGGCCGCGTTGCTGGCCACTTTTTCCTTTTCTAAATCGCAGGATGATACTATTAATGCAAATACAAGGAAAAACGGAATGAGGTGCGTTTTTTTCATGTGGAGTTCGGTTGGGGTTAATAAACTTACTGATTTATTTCCTATGTGAATAATTAATTTACCTGAAACCTGTCCCCGGAATAAAATAAGGACTAACTTCATTATATCACCGGTCTAAACCCCACGAAAATGTCAATCAAAATTATAGGAGCCGGATTACCCAGAACCGGTACAAATACACTTAAAGCTTCTCTTGAAAGACTCGGTTATACAAAAACTTATCATATGAAGGAGCTCCTTGTACATCCTGAAAACCTTCATTATTGGTTAGCGCTGAAAAACACATCGACTACCAAATGGGATGAGCTCTATAAAGGTTTTCAGGCCACCGTGGACTTCCCAGGTTATCCGTGGTATAAGGAGCACATGAAACGTTATCCCGATGCAAAAGTGATTTTGACTGTAAGGCCTTTTGAAAGTTGGTATACCAGTATTTTCAGCACCATTTGGCAGGCAGGACCTCAAACTTTAGGTCAGAAATTAAAGATGATGTCCAGGCTCCTTTTCAATCCCAGACTCAGGTCAGTAATTAAATGCGTTAAATTTGCAAAAGGAACAATTTTCGGAGACCACCTTCAGGGCAAATTTGCCGATAAAGCCTTCGCGGAAAAAATTTTTAATAAACACATAGCAGATGTTAAAGCACATGTTCCGGCACATAAATTACTTGTTTACGATGTTGGCGATGGCTGGGGACCACTTTGTAAATTTTTGGGTAAGCCAGAACCAAAAGAACCACTTCCACATTTAAACAAGAAAGAAAATTTTAAGGAAATGTTGGTTGAACTCATGAAAGGCAACATGGTCTAAAAAAAGGAATTTCCTCTGCCCCTGATCTAACCAATGGTCAAGTACAGGCATTTTGAATTTCTTTCTTTTCTTGATTAGTCAAGCAGGAGCAACTGCATACCCGTCTGACCGCTCAAAGCGGTCGGACGGGTAAGGTATTGCGCTCACTAGTTCCGGGATCAAGTAAAAAACCTGAGTTGCTCACCCAGGTTTTTTTTTGTCACGCTGATTGCTAGTTAATTTTTTATCAGCTCAGTTCGGTTGGCAGCCTCCATGGTCCATATATCTCCTGAAAAACTGTCCGTATGTCCGGTGTGCTTACCTCCATATAACCAAAGCTTATCTTTAAATACAACGCTGTTGTTACCGCTGCGTGGTGTCCATGGCGCGGATCCGGTTTGAAGTTGCCAGTGTGATCCATCAATGGAAAACCAGACATCTTTGTAGGCGTTGCGCGCATTACTTTCACGGCCACCGTAGACCCACATTAAATTATCAAATACGATAGCGCCGTAATCGTAGCGGTCTTTCCACGGACAATCTGTTTTCACCTGCGTCCAGTTTTTTCCGTCATCACTGCGCCAGATATCGGATTCACCCTGACCACCTACTAGCCAAAGTCTGTCTTTGAAAACCAAAAGCCTGGGATTAAATCTGCCATTCCATGGCGCCGTATCAAGCACCTTCGTCCACCGTATCCCGTCTGTTGACGACCAGATGTCGTTGATATGTTCCTTCGGCGTTTTATCTTCGTTCACACTGACCTCACCACCAAATAGCCACAACTTATTGTTAAACACTACCAGTGTATGTCCCTTTCTGGGTGACCATTCGGCGTTCGTTACGGTCCGGGCCCAGGTTTTTCCGTCGGCCGACGACCAGATCTCGTTCAATAAGGTATTGGTGGGATAATCCATTCCCCCTGAGATCCAAAACCTGTTATTGAAATATACATACGACATAGAGATCCGTTCCCCCCAGTCGTGTTTTTTGTGCATCTCCCACTGAATGCCGTTCTTTGATGTCCATGCCATCTTTTGTCCGATCATCCAGAGGTCATTATTAAATGCGACCAACGGAACGATGGCACTTGGGTAAGTTCCCGGTTTCCATTCATGCTGATGAGTACCCGATCCCGGCGGCGCAACCTGTGTCCATTTGAATTCCGGTGAAACCGTATTAAAGGAGATCTCTGATCTTTCAATTGCTTTTTCCTCCCGCACCCCTTGTGAAGAAATATAAATGACGGTACCTGCCGTCATGAGACCCAGAAAAATTAACAATGTTTTCATATGTGAATATGATAAGTGATTTTTTTCTTATTCGTTGACAGTTGGCCTTTGGCAAAGGTTCTTGGTTTTTTTCAATCGAATTTACCCAAACCTACGTGTAGTTGGAACGGTTGGATTGGTAAATATGATCTCCTGCACGAAATACTTGACCAAATGCATTTTTCCGCCGGGTAGTCATGATGAAAAATTCTTAATTTCAGGGAATGGATCGCTTCTGGAAATATAGACTTGACCATTTGATCTTTTGGTCAGCTACTGTAGGTTTTCATATGTTTACCAGGCTTCAACTGATCAACAAAGCAGGCCTTGATCAGTTTACGCTTGAAATAATTATCCGCAACGGCCTGCTCGCCGTGCTGATCTATTTTAATCTGCTAGTCCTTATTCCCCGATATGCGCAGCGCAAAAAAATAATCGCCTACACATTTCTGTTACTCGGCACCCTTGGCGTGTACGTTCTTTTTAAGAATGCCCACGACGTCTATTTGAATGGTTATGTATTGGGTGATGAAAGCGGAAGGTCCTTCTTTTACAATACCTATTATAATTTTTCCATCGCGATATTTTATGTTGCCTTTGGTATAGCGCTCCATTTAAGTAAAGAATGGTATTTCCAGCGCGAGCTTATAAGAAAAATGGAGGTGGAGAAGTTGAATTCCGAACTCGAGTATCTTAAAGCACAGATCAATCCTCATTTTGTTTTTAATTCTATCAATACAATTTATTTTCAGATTCAGAAGGATAACACAACAGCGCGCCAATCCCTGTCTGCTTTTTCGGAAATGCTGCGATACCAATTGTATGAATGCAACGGAAAAGAAATTTTAATAGAAAAGGAGATCAATTATTTGAAAAATTATGTCGCTTTGCAAAGGATGCGCAAAGATGAAAACTACAACATCACATTTGTGGAAGAAGATGATCTTAAAGGATTCACCATTTCTCCACTACTATTGATTCCATTCGTGGAAAATGCCTTTAAACATGTTTCCCATTATCCGGGGGAAAATGAAGTGAGGATAAGGCTGGCAAGGCATGAACAAAGATTTCAGCTATCTGTCTACAATACCAAAGAAAACAGTAAAAAGGTCAATGACACGCATACAGGTATCGGACTGAAAAATGTAAGGCGCCGGCTGGAGTTACTGTATAAGGATCGGCATGAATTATCGATCGACAGCAAACCCGATAGTTTTGAGGTAAATCTGTTGTTAGATATTTCTTAAGGCGTTATAAACTCATCGAATGCAGACATTGCAAACCCGGTACATATGAAATTGAACTGTCTTATAGTCGATGACGAACCCCTGGCTCGAAAAGGCCTTCAGGAATATGTTCAGGAGATCGATTTTCTCAACCGGGTTGCTTCGTGTGAAAATGCTTTGAAGGCCGCACCCTATCTCAATGAACAAAAGATCGATTTGATCTACCTCGATATACACATGCCGAAGGTTTCCGGCATTGATTTCCTTAAATCGCTAAAGAATCCCCCGCTGACAATTTTTACCACAGCGTATACAGATTATGCGCTCGAAGGCTATACCCTGGATGTTATCGATTATCTGGTTAAACCGATAACCTTTGAGAGGTTTCTGAAAGCGTCCCAAAAAGCCCTTGAATTTTTTCAACTGAAAGTTCGGGCTGAAAATCACGGCGCAAGCGGGCCTGATTACTTTTTTGTCCGTTGTGACAGCAAGTTTGAAAAGGTCTTTTTTCGCGATGTTTCTTATGTTGAAGCGCTGCAGAATTATGCCGTGATTCATGTTCCCGGGAAGAAACTGATCACCTACATCACTTTAACGAGCCTTGAAAACCAGCTGCCAAAAGAGCAGTTTTTAAAAGTTCATAAATCCTTCCTGATCTCCGTTCCGCACATTAAGGCAATTGAAGGCAATGAAATAATTATGGAGAGCGCCCGCATACCAATCAGCAGAAGCCTGAGGGATGAAGTCATCCGGCAAATTTTAGGGAATCGTCTTTTTAAGCGATAGCTCTTACGAAGCGTTTAAGGAAAATTTGCTTCACAATTAACGAGTTAAGAGTTAGTTTTCAGTCCATCAAAAAAGAACCGCTGATAAAAGGGAAATCTTTCACGCCTTTTGAAGAAATGAAGTGACCTCGGAGAGATTCGAACTCTCGACCCGCTGATTAAGAGTCAGCTGCTCTACCAACTGAGCTACGAAGTCTGAAATGTTAAATTAAATAAGAAGCCGTAGAGTAAAACACTGGCAGGCAATTTATCATCGCGTCAAATTAAACTTTATTTCCGTAAGAATGGAATCCTGCATGAAAGATTCGTTGTTAGCATGACCAACAATTGAATTTGACGCATTCAACCCCTAAGGATGTCGCGTTTGCTCCCGCTTTACCTGAGATACCGAACATACCTTTGTTACGCCAACCTGATCGAAATCAGTTCGGCTTTGCAGATAATTTCAAACTAACTTGTGAAACACAGGAGGAAGTGGACCGATATTGGAATAAACTTTCTAAAGGTGGCAAGACTCAAATGTGTGGATGATGGATAAACTCGACATCACTCTCATTGTTAAAACCTTTTTGAGCTTCGCCGAATCTACCGACACTGCTTAAATCCCTTTGGACTAAAGCCCTTCATCAAACCCATTCTTTCTCCACCACCTTCTATGTTGAAAAACAATAGTTGGTGCCAATAACTTTTCATCTTTTTAGTGTTAAAGCAGTTTATAACTGTTTTACTTTTGTTTATCAGGCAAAGCGGAAGCAGGCTCTGCTGGAGAGCAACCTGCCAGGAATAGCCTGATCGACTGGAATGGTCAAAGAGGTTGGAGTTTGAGACTTCAACCTCTTTTCTTGTAATTCATTCCAAGAGCCAATGCCTTTAAAAAACTCAACCTACAAACTTTGAGTTACAAAACAATCTTCTATCAACAGTACAAAGCGTCTGCATTTCAGTGTCAATTTTTCAAGAATGAGTAGTCGTAGACTAAAGATAATTCCCCATTGGCGGAACAAGGTGGTGGTAACGATCTACTCAAGGTTAAGCGTTTTTATAACTCAGGATCATCATTTTATGATGCCTATTTCATATTTTTCCTTCCTTCGAAGGATAAGATTTATTCGCCTTAGTAATTTCTTAGCAATCCGAATAATAGCTTTGTTAGCTGCCATCCTTTTACACAGTTTTTGGTAACTACTAAAAAGAGCTGGATCATTGCGAATAGCGATCCAGGAACTTTCAATTAAAGCAACTCGAAGGCGCGAATGTTTTCGAGGGCTAATGCCCAATACAATCTGGTTGTCTCCACTTGAGTCAGTACAGGGCACTAAGCCTACATAGGAGCATAATTGATCAAAATCCGTAAACCGATTAATGCTTTCCAGCTCTGTTAATAGTCTCATAGCAGTAAGTATGCCTATTCCTGGTACGGTTAGTAGCAATTCTACATTTTCCCGATATTCCGGTGTTTTAGATAATTCGCGTATTTGGCGGGTGACTTTCAATAATAAAGAACGTTGATGATTCACCATATCCAGCAAGGCATCTAATCCATTTCGACAAGTATTGTGCTCGAAAGCGATGTTACTTACCCATTGAATGAATTGTTTTGACCAGTGGGCCGATTTTATACCAAAGCGCGCGGGCAAAGTGATTCCTTGAAAGAAGAGTAGCATTTTAACCCTGGTTTTGTTGCGCTTTAAATCTTTAACAATTGTATCCCTGGTCCGAAGTAAGATCCTGTCCTGCTGAGTTTTCTCGGAAGGAATAAAAATGCCCCTTAATTTGCCCGACTGAAGCGTTGATGCAATCTTACGGCTGTCCCTCTGGTCCTCCTTCTGTCTGCGCTCCTTGTCGGTAGTCGGAATGTCTGCTGGGTTAACAATAATGGAATTGATACCCATTCTGGTTAATTCCCGATGCACGGCAAAACCGCAAAAACCCGCTTCATACGCACTGTAATACTCTGCGCCAGGAAAATTCGTCTTTAAATAATTGACCAGCTTCTCACTCTCGGGCGGTGCAGAAAATGTCTTGTAATGAATGTCGCCGGCCATAACTGTAACTTTCCAGGATTTCAAATGGACATCAACACCCACATAAATCGATTGTCCACTAAATGTGTTTTCGTTAACTTTCGTTTGCATAGGTAATGTGTTTTAAATTGTTGCTTTAATAAGTTAGAACCTATTAAAGTTGGCACTTTACCTATGCATTTTCAAACATACTGACTAAAGGTGGAGGCAATTGATGTACTCAACTTTAAATTCCTATTCCTTTATGCCCTTATGTCCCTTATGTCCCTATACCCTATACCCTATACCTATACCTATACCTTGATGAAACAAACCTGCTGCCTATCTTGTTTCATAATAGAGTGTCAGTGCGCAATCTTAGGGAAGTTTACGGCAAAGCAGGCATTTATTCACCTCAACAAACTGTTATGTGAATTTTATAAACCCTGACATAAATTCTATTAAGGCCCGTTGCGTTACAATTGCGATATTTGGAAATGATCTGAATGAAAAGTGATGACTACCCTTTACATTAAAAACATGGTTTGCGATCGCTGTAAGATGGCCGTAAAACGCGAACTCGAGAGCGCAGGTCTAACCCCTGAAAAAATTGCATTGGGCGAAGTAACCGTAAGAGAGGATCAGATCTCTGCTGAAGTTCAAAAGGGTCTGGATGATGCTCTTTTATCACTGGGGTTTGAACGGATCGATGACCGCAAAGCCAGACTCATTGAGAATATTAAAAATAAGGTAATTGAATTGATCCATTACGGCGACCCTGCGCAGAGAAAATTTAACTGGTCTGACATCCTTTCGGAAAGCCTTCACTACGAATATAACTACCTCAGCAACCTGTTTTCTTCTGTTGAGGGCATCACGCTGGAACAATACATCATCAGGCAGAAGATTGAGAAGGTAAAGGAACTCTTATTTTATGATGAGTTCAATCTGAGCGAGATTGCACATAAACTTGGATATAGCAGTGTGGCCCATCTTTCAGGACAGTTTAAAAAAGTCACGGGCTTTACTCCTTCTGAGCTAAAGAAATCCAGAGAGATGGATCAAAGCCGGAAACCGCTTGACGATGTATCCTGATTTGCGCTCTCGCTTAATGAGTGGTGAGTTGTCAGTCCATAGGACTCCTTTGGAGTGGTGAGTCAGGAAGTGCGTCTTCTGGTTTTGTCGCCTTTTTTAAGGGTGCTTTAATTACTGAAGTCGCTACAACGCCTGGGTGCGTTTCTTCTCCTTTGATCATCGTGACCAGCAGTACGTCGAGAATGTGAATTATATAAATCAAATGGATTATATATAAAACTAAACGCTATGGAAACCTGTATTATACGTAGCGAAGGAGGGTTAAAATATTAAGACAATGTCGACAAATACAAATACCGGGATCAAAAGTGTTACAACCAGAAAATATATCAAAGAAGCTTTCCCTGTGCTTGAAATGACCTGCGCAGCCTGCGCGGTAAGTGTTGAATCCATGCTTAAATCCACCGTGGGCGTTAAAGATGCTGCTGTGAATTTCGCCAATCAAACCGCCTGGGTTGAATACGATGGCAGCGTTGCAAAGCCCTCCGATTTAAGAAGTGCTGTTCAGGCGATCGGTTATGATCTGGTGATTGATGTTGATGATCCTCAGGCCGTTCAGGAGCAATCACAGCAGGAGCATTACAGGCAGGTTAAACACCGGACCATCGGGTCTTCAATCCTCGCACTTCCGGTGGTTATCATCGGAATGTTTTTTATGGACCTGCCTTACGGCAATTACATTTCACTCGCGCTCACTACTCCGATCGTATTTTATTTTGGAAGAATTTTTTTTATCAATGCGTGGAAACAAGCGCGTTATGGAAAGGCGAATATGGATACACTGGTAGCTTTGTCCACGGGCATCGCCTTTATTTTCAGCGCCTTTAATACTTTCTTTCCTGAATTCTGGATCGAACGGGGCGTTGATCCACATGTGTATTACGAAGCGGCTGCTGTGGTGATTGCGTTTATTTCCTTTGGAAAGATGCTTGAAGAAAAGGCCAGGTCCAGTACTTCATCGGCGATCAGGAAATTGATGGGCTTACAGCCGAAAACGGTTATTGCTCTGGTGGACGGAGCGGAACAACAAATACCCATCGCTGAAGTGAAAAAGGGTTATCATATTCTTGTTCGCCCTGGAGAGAAAATTCCCGTTGATGGTGTGGTGATTGACGGCTCGTCATTTGTTGACGAAAGTATGATCTCAGGCGAACCGCTTCCCGTAGAAAAAAAATCCGGGGCAAAAGTTTTTGCCGGAACCATTAACCAAAAAGGCAGTTTCAGGTTTGAGGCACAAAAGGTCGGTAGCGAAACAATTTTAGCGCAGATCATAGAGATGGTTCAGCGAGCCCAGGGAAGTAAAGCACCGGTCCAAAGGTTGGTAGATAAAATTGCAGGCATTTTTGTTCCCGTCGTAATTGGAATATCAATCCTTACTTTTTTGATTTGGATGGTAGCTGGCGGCGAAAATGCTTTTACCCATGCGCTGTTAACCTCTGTCACCGTGTTGGTGATCGCCTGTCCCTGTGCCCTGGGCCTGGCAACACCCACGGCGATCATGGTGGGCGTCGGCAAAGGCGCCGAAAATAATATCCTTATCAAGGACGCGGAAAGTCTGGAAGTGGCTCATAAAGTCAATGCGGTCATTCTCGATAAAACCGGCACGATCACTGAAGGAAAACCTATTGCAACCGATCTGATCTGGTATTCGCAAGAGACTGATTATTATAAAAAGATCCTCTTTTCGCTTGAAACTCACTCGGAACATCCGCTTGCGGAAGCCATAGCCGAAAAGTTAAAGTCCGAGGGAATTTTATATGTCGCCATGCAACAATATGAAAGTATCACTGGTGGAGGAGTAGTAGGCAGTGTCCAGGATCAGAAATATTTTGTGGGAAATAAAAAATTAATGGATGAAAACGGAATTAATATTTCTCCGGAAATTCTGGAAAAGGCAAACGAATTGAAATCTGACGCTAAAACCGTTGTTTACTTTGCAGACTCTGAAAAAGTACTTGCACTGATAGCGATTGCCGATAAAATCAAAACCACGTCCAAAGAAGCGATTGCATCCTTACAAAACATGGGAATTGATGTTTATATGTTAACGGGTGATAACGAACAAACGGCCCGGGCCGTGGCGCAACAGGTTTCATTAGAGCATTACCGTGCAGAAGTTCTGCCCGCTGATAAGGCGAACTTTATCAGGGACCTCCAGGAAAAGGGAAAGGTCGTTGCTATGGTTGGAGACGGAATTAATGATTCGGAGGCATTGGCCCAGGCTGATGTGAGCATCGCCATGGGGAAGGGTTCTGATATTGCGATGGATGTTGCCAGAATGACGTTGATCACTTCCGACCTGCGGCTGGTTCCAAAGGCTTTTAATTTGTCTGCGAAAATAGTAAGGGGCATTCGACAGAATTTGTTTTGGGCTTTTGTTTACAATATCCTTGGTATTCCGCTTGCCGCGGGGGTTCTATATCCAGTCAATGGGTTTTTACTTAATCCCATGATCGCTGGCGCCGCCATGGCACTCAGTTCGGTGAGCGTAGTTACCAATAGCCTCAGACTGCGGTCTTCACGAATATAGGTCAGAGAGTTAATTCCTTTCAGGATCTTAATCTTGCAATCTTATAAACTCTCCCCGCTTTAATGTAACGGCTAAGACGATGGCAGAATTAGTTTTGATGAGTTACATTTCGGCAAAGAGTTCCGGTCACGGTGGCCAACACATCGCTATCCAGACGGATATTACTGGTGGAAAACTTCTATGCGAGCTCACCTGGTCACGGAAACTTCTCTGACGGTTCAATTACGAGGTCACGCCTTCCATTCTCTTACCGGCTATATCGAACTCAATACAAACGAATTATATCTGATAAGTTATTTTCAAAATTATCGTTCCCTCAATTTAGCTGACATCATTAAAGTGGGCTACGGTGTCCGCGCCAATTTTAAACACCGGGTAAGGGCAGGCAAATGGCTAAAACGGATCCACCTTGCTACCGTTCCAGTCAAATAAGGGAGCAATCTCACCATCCTACAATTTTATAAGACTTTCAAGGTATTATATAAGCCCAAACTGATGGCTTTCACGTTCTTAGTGTTAGATCAATATATCTGATCGTCCAACAACAGCCCCGGCATGAAAATTTGCACTGTCAAGTGCAGCTATAGTGCTGTAGGATTAAAGAGCTAAAGGGCTGTTACTGTCGCAACTAAAAGAGAGTTCTTGAAGTTTAAACATGCTATGAAGTCACAGCGTTAATTTTTCAATAATGAAGCAAACTAAGTTAGTCACCGGCACTAAAGAAAACCACAATACAAATCCTGCCTGCGCTTTCGCGGTTTGGACGATTGCCATTTACCTTTCTTCGGCTACCGTTGTTTTCGGTCAGCATGAACATCATGAGGTGAAGGCTGACACTGCGAACATTGATCTGCCCATGGACCATTCCGATCATGAAATGGGATCCATTCCAATGTCGCATGCGTACTCGTTGAATCTTCCGATGAATCGCAACGGTTCCGGCACCGGGTGGGTGCCTGATGAATCACCAATGTATGGATATATGATTCACTCGAAAAAATGGATGTACATGTTCCATGGAAATATTTTTGTGCGCTATAACAATCAGGACATCGGAAGTAAGGGTACGCGGGGAGATTCAAAAGTGGATGCGCCAAACTGGTTCATGGCTATGGGACAAAGAAGAGTAGGTGAAAGAGGCTTATTTCATTTCAGTACTATGTTCTCCCTGGATCCCTTATTTGGTGGTGAGGGTTACCCCCTGCTGTTTCAGACCGGAGAAACTCATAACGGAATGCCACTCGTTGACAGACAGCACCCACATAATTTATTCTCCGAATTGTCCATTGGCTACACGCAATCCTTTTCGGAAGATGTTGATGCATTCGTTTATCTAGGCTATCCGGGAGAACCTGCTTTAGGTCCGGTGGCTTTTATGCACCGACCCTCCAGCATCAACAATACTGACTCTCCATTGGGCCATCACTGGCAGGATGCCACGCATATAACATTTGGAGTGGCTACCCTGGGATTCCGTTATAAGATCTTCAAGGTTGATGCTTCCCTTTTTACGGGAAGAGAGCCCGGCGAAGCAAGATACGGATTTGACAAGGCGACATTTGATTCCTATTCTTACCGCCTTACGGCAAGTCCCTTGAGAACAGTTTCACTTCAGGTCTCAAAAGCGTTTATAAAAAGTCCCGAGGCGGTGAACCCGGATGAGGATGTGATGAGAACAACCGCATCCGTTTTGCATGCATTGCCATTGAGGGGTGAAAATCACTCTTTAAACTCGGCAGCGGTCTGGGGTTACAATGATAGCGGCGAAGATCATCGCGAAAATTCAATTACGCTGGAATCAAATCTTCAACTCGACAAACTTGCTATTTACGGTCGGTATGAGAATATTGAAAAGTCTGCAGATGAGCTGTTATTGGATCAGTTTGACGCCCATGAACTGTTTAAGATCCAGGCCCTCACGATAGGCGCCAACTACACATTGCTCAGGCAATGGAATACAAATTTTGCGCTCGGGGCCCAGGGGTCAGTATATTTCGCGGAATCTGCTCTTGATGCCGTGTATGGCCAGAATCCTATGTCACTGGAGGTATATTTGAGGATCAGTCCTGCATTAATGAAAATAAATAAATAAATTTTATGAGTACGAATATCAGGAAAGAGTCGTATCTGGTAGAAGGCATGTCATGTTCCGGATGCGAAAGAGCCATTCAAAAAGTTGTAAATAATCTTGAGGGGGTTGAGTCCGCGAAAGCAGATCTTCAAACCTCCACCGTATCCGTCGAATATAACCCGGAAAAAGTCAATGTTGATCAGATCAAGTCGGCGGTAAATAAGATCGGATATAAAATTGTTGGCGAACGCCACCCTCTTGGCCGGAAAGAAGGCCGCGATGATAGGGCATAGGGGATACAAGAGGTATAAGGGCCACAAGGGAGGAGTTTATAGGACATCAATTGCCTCCACCTTTAGGCGGTGGATAAAGAATGGGTTTGGTGGAGGGGCTTTAACCAAAATGGGTGCGTGAAGGTCGAAAGGGAAATTACACTCCGTGCGCGACAACCAAAACCTGGTGCCACGAAAAAGCCTGAACAACGTTCAGGCTTAATTCTTTCTTGACAAGCCGCTGAAATATAACGGCGCGGATACGCACGAATTTTAATCGGCCTTGATCACACCACAACTTAACCGGCTTCCGGCATTTCCGGAAGGTTGGGTGGTAAAGTCATCAGCCTTCTCATGGACGATAACAGATTTTCCAACCACGTTTGTGCTGTCGGCTCCTCCAACCGTCCATCCTTCAATGGATAAACTCAATGTTCCTTTTCCATCATTTCCCACGGACATATTGGCAATGTCACCTTTGTGAAATGAGGTGCCATCGCCTCTTTTACCATGTGGCTTCATCGTGGGATTCCAATGACCTCCGGCGGAAGAAGCATCCTCAGCGCTGCAATCACCTTTTTCATGAAGGTGTACTGCATGTTCACCCGGGCTTAAATTTTCTACAGAGAGTTCAAACCGAACCTTACCATCTTGGTCCGTAAAGTTAGCTTCACCGGTGACTTTGCTTCCGCTGGCAGCTTCCATTGTGGCACGGGCTGTTGGTGCCTCATCCTGTTCTTCCGGCTGGTCCTCCTCGGTGGCGCTCTGGCCTTCGTCACCTTGTTTGCTGCCGGAATTACAAGCAGACAGGAACAAGAATAGGGTTATGAAAAAGATCCCCAGATAATTTACAAGATGCTGGTAAATCCCCTTGCCCCTGGTCCCAATAAGTTTGCCGGTATCATTTCTTTTCATGGTAAGTTTTATTTTAAGTGTGACTGATAAGTATAAAATAAACAGATATTTTTTAAAGGTAGTGGCTACACCTTTTAAATGCCAGCTTAATCCTCTATTTATAAGGAATCAGTATGCTCGTATTCAGATGGAAAAGTAGAAATTTTTGCCGTTGCGACCTTCGCTTCCTCAATTTTTCTTCATTTTACAATGATGGGCAGGTTCAATTATATCGAGTCTGACTTATGGTTCAAACGGTCTGCGGGTTGTTGGTTCGTATTCGCGGTGAAGTTGGAAAAAATATCTGGTTCTGTGGTGGGGCGGACATACTGAAGACTTTTGCTGACCTGGATCTGATCGATGAGTACATTCTCACGATACATCCAGTGGTGTTAAGTTCAGGTAAACCGCTTTTCGCCGGTCTTAAAAAGCCGCTGAATTTAAAATTAGTAAACAAATACAATCTGAAATCGGGTGTTGTTATCTTACACTACTGCCCGCAAAGCCGAATTAAAAATGAATATCATGATGATAGAAGTCTTTAAAACCAACGTGAAAGATCCCGATCACGCCAAGTTGCTGATCGATCATATACACGCAACCTTATTGGTTACACCGCTAATTTCGACCTGGAAGATTGTGATAAGATCCTCCTGGTAACATCCGCCAAAGGTTTTATCCAGGTTTCGCGGCTGCTGGGTCTGGTCAGAAATTCCGGCTTTGACGCAGAGGTATTGTCAGACGAGCAACCGGTTAATGAAGTTCTCCAATTACTCAAATAACAAACAATTATGGACCTGCTAATTCTTATTCTCTTCATCATTGCCGGCATCACGGCGCTGATTCTGATTGTCCCGTTATTCATCAAAAGAGATTATACCATTCAAAGGGATATAGTTATCAACAAACCAAGACAGGAAGTTTTTAATTATGTGAAATTTTCAAAAAATCAGGACTACTTCAGCAAATGGGTGATGACTGACCCGCGGTCTTCCCCCGAACGCATCAGGGAAGGCAACTCATTGAACTATCAAACGAGATGGGACAGACGCGAAGTTTTACCTTGCAAGATGGTCTCAGGACACTAAACTTTCGTTTCGCGAAGGGCAAAAAATCAAAGTGATCGCTCGTTAGATGATAAAGATCCAACACGTGGTCGCAATTGATGTCAATAAACGGGGAAAAGTAACCATAAATCTTACATCAGGCATCTGTTTTTTAGTTCTGATCTTACTTTCCATTTGCGCATCCGAATTTGCGTCCGGACTTTTTCCAACACTGTTAATATGTGCGGAAAAGTTTTCGGTTGTCATGCTCCAGGTCATGGTGTTTCGTTGAAGGGTATGATGAATAATGAAGAATATTCCAAATTTTTTTTTATTTCTTAATCTTAGTAAGTATATTTACCCTGATGTTCACGTAAAAGTTTTATTGTGGACTATTAAAAATTAAATTTTAACCTTAAAACAAAAAACGCTATGGCAAAAAAAGCGAAGAAAGCTGGAAAAAAAGCAGGAAAGAAATCTGCAAAGAAAGGCGCAAAGAAAGCAGCCAAAAAGAGAAAGAAGTAATGAGAACGCCATGGATTATTTATGATCCTGGCGGAATTTTAAGAAACCTGAGTACAATGTGCTCAGGTTTTTTTATTGACCAAATCCCGGGAGATCAGGATATTCGTCCATATCTATGAGGGTTTTTTAACAAAATCCTTCAACTGCATGCCGACGATGGATGTCCACCCTTCAACAAAGTTTTTTTGCCAAAATCATTTGAACGGACCTTGTCGGTCAGATTGCCTTCGAAACCCCGGGTGAGGTACGTCCTTTTCAGGGGTTCCTCCAGAGCGGAATTGTGAAACTGCACGATCAAATCCTGCCCTCCATCGCCGCATAAAGTTGAATATTTTCCCTCAAAAATTGATACAGAGTCAATTGTAGTCCGCTTCCATAAACTCGTTAATCCTGTAAAATCCTTCACCCATCCCTTGATTTCCCTGTGAACACACCCGTTTACAAGTATAAATTTACTCGTAAACGTTAAAGGAAGGTACGTCATTTACCTTTAAATCTACCCGGTCAACGACCATACTCTCCTATGGGAAAGGACATTAAAACACTTCCATCCCTAGGGAAAAACCGCTTTTGGGAATGGTGTTTTATTGATCACCTGAATAAAAGATGATTTGCTTATTAGGATAATTTACGCAACACATGTATTTTAGAGGAAAGGTTTAAACGAGATTTACCCTTGGAGCAGGCTTACATAGAGAAAAAAAATACCACAGATTCCGGAAGCATGTTATATTCGCACCTGATAATTAACACAACATATTTACTACACATTTTACTTTAATTTTTTAACTTTTAAATCTAAAAACGCTATGGCAAAAAAAGCGAAGAAGGCTGCTAAGAAAGCAGCAAAGAAGAGCCCTAAAAAGGCTTCAAAGAAGTCCGCCAAGAAATCGGCAAAGAAAAGCGCGAAGAAATCCGCTAAAAAAGGTGGCAAGAGAAAACCCAACGCAGCCTTTATGGCGCCGTTAACCCTTAGCCCTGCTTTGGCGGATGTGATCGGTAGCAAACCTCAGCCCAGAACCGAGATCATTAAAAAAATCTGGGATTATATCAAGAAGAATGGTCTTCAGGATTCAAAGAACAGAAGGATGATCAATGCCGACGCAAAACTGAAAATTCTTTTCGGCGGCAAAACTCAGATCTCTATGTTTGAATTGGCCAAAGTGGTGAACAACCATGTGAAGTAATTTCAGGGTGGGTAGTTGATCTGCCCAACCTTTTTTTACAGGATAATTCACAAATCATCAGAGTCATTTGCTTCCGCGGATGACTCTGATGCTTTTCTGGCCATCCCGATAAATTATCAGGCCCTCGGAGGATTAACCTTCCGCGCCGAACTTATTCTTACCTATTATGAGAAAATTCTTGTGCATCACCATCCTTTCCTTCTTTGGATATTTGACACTTTCCGCTCAACAGAATGACAATGAAGAAGGAAGGGGTGGGTATAAAACCCGGACGCTCTACAATCTTGAGAAATATTGGGACAGTACCACAGTGCTGAAGAATCCTCACAAGGGTTGGGAGTTGCGTTACTTTGACAATGGTATAAAGCGATATGGCACTCGTCTGAAACCGGATGATTTTCTGGAAGATTTTCCAGGGTTGCACACCATCTATCTGCGCCTGGCCTGGTCTTTTCTTGAGCCGGAAGAAGGAAAATTTAACTGGCAGGTTATTGATACGGTTATCAACAAATGGACCGCTAAAGGATATAAAATATCTTTCAGGATCACGTGTAAGGAAACCATCGAAACTGCATTTGCGACTCCCGAGTGGGTAAAAAATGCCGGAGCCAGGGGCAGCTTTCGTTCTGAAAGCAGGTTGAAGTGTTGGGCCCCAGATTACGGAGATCCCGTCTTTTTACAAAAGCTCGAAAACTTTCACAAAGCTTTCGCTGCGAGGTATGCCCAGCAACACTGGTTGGAATATATCGACATAGGAAGTATCGGTGAATGGGGCGAAGGCCACACCGCTTATTCCGGATGGTATGATGTGCCGGTGGAAGTAATTAAAAAACATATCGACGTCCACAGGAAATACTATCCAGATAATATACTCATCCTCAGTGACGATTACCTGGGCCAACGCGATAAGGACGATGGCGCCGATCGGGAATTACTGGAATATGCGATGAAAAATAAGCTGGGGTTCAGAGACGATAGCTCCGGTGTAAACTGGTACGTGGTACTTGGATTTGGTTACGCCAATATCCGCAGTCCTGAGATCTTTGATCTTGTTTGGGAAAACATACCGGTGGTACTGGAAAGTGACCATTATTCCAGCGTGGAGAAATATAAATTATGGGATGGGGGAAAACGTTTCGAGAAAGGTATGGAGGAAACCCATGCATCCATCATCGCATTCCATCACTGGTCCCGGGAATGGCTTGCTGAAAACAGAACCGTTGCGGAAAAGCTGGCGAACAAATGCGGTTACTGGTATTTTCCTAAATATGCCGTTCTCCCAGACACCCTGCGAAAGAATTCAGATAAAAATTACCTGAAGATGACCTGGGAAAACCATGGTGTCGCCCCGGCCTATCATAAATATGACGCGCGCCTGCAGCTCATGAATAAACAACCCGGTAAAACGTTTTTCCTGGAACTTTCCGAATCAAACAATCGCAAATGGATGCCAGGCAGGGTCGTGGGAGATCCCCTCTCCCCAGTCCCCGTTCGTCAAGTTAATCCTACCTGTGATCAAAGTAATTATCCTGACTATCGGCAAAGCCGTTCATTTGAGAAGAAAGATTTCGAATGATCTCTTTGATGTATCACTTTAAAATTAACGCTATGCTTCAAAATGCCAGTAAACCTTTAGCGATCAGATCGCTTGCGCTCGTTGCGGTTTGCGCAACCTTGATTTCTTTTTCAGCTAAAATCGGTGGCGATAGCTTTACCATTTACCTGAACGACAAGCTGATGCTTCAGCAGGACGTGACACCCGATGCCGGTGTCAGGAACTTTTCTCTCAATGTCAACAATGGTGATGACGTTTTAAAGATCCATTACAGCCATTGCGGTAAGGTGGGGAGTGGAAGAAGTATTTCCATTAAAAACGACGATAACAAAGTATTGAAAACCTGGAATTTTTCGTCGAACACTTCTGCGGTGATGACTTTCAAGGTCAGGGATATTCCCGCAGCGGCTAATGCCGGAAACCAGAAACTTTTTCTCGTTTATTCATCCAAAGAGCTTCCCGAGGGAAAATTATTGGCTTCGGTCTTGGTGTCAAACGGAAATAAGGCAAGTTTGGGCGAGTAGCTAAATCAATTTTGGCAATTAGACAATTTTGCTTTAGTCGTCGCGCGGGTCTCTCGATGTGAACGTTTCTTAAACCACTCATCTGATAAATGTCTTTGATCTGCATTCCAAAACTAATGGCTTTTTATGATGAAATTAACAGACGCGTCCTTTTGGTTCCATCCACACTTAGAGACCTGCGCAACTTATTAGAACCAAATTGCCCAATTGTTCAATTGCTTAATTGACAAAATTGATTTTAAGCGGTACGCTTCAATAGTGTTTCCAGTGAATTGCATAATCCCCGGAAATCATTGTGCTTGTGAAGAAACTGGTTCGCGCCCAGCGCGGCATATTCTTCCGTTTCGCTCGGATTTATTTTGGTGGAGTACATTACCACCGGAACAGTTTCGAGTTTTTTGTTCTGACGAAGTGCGGCCAACACGCTCTTGCCATCCATCCTTGGCATATGAATATCCAGAAAAATATAATCCGGTACGATCGCATCGCGGAGTATATTCAACGCTTCTTTCGCGTCGCGGGCCAGCAAACATTTAGCTAACGGATTAACGGTTTTAACAGCCTTGTAAAATATTTCCAGATCCTCCGGATCATCATCTATATTCAGCACGACCATACCATCCTGTTTTAAAACTGATTTCTTACTAATCATATGCCATCCCTGTTTAACCAGCGCTAATACTTCAAGTTATCTTCAGCAACGGTTTTAAAAAAGATTCTTGCAGATAATCAGGGTAAACTGAATTTAAATCAGATGAGTGGCCAAGGGATTTTTCATTTTAAAAAAAATGAAGCGGGTGTAAAAGAGTTCTGAACCGGCTATTCTCCGTCGCTTGAAGTTTGTTTTGTAGTTTGAGGAAAATGAAGGTTAACATTATTATGCATTGTGTACAGGCGATACTGAGTCCCATCGTGGACCATAATGCCGCTGGATTTGTTTTCTTCCAATATCGGGTTCTCCGGGAATTTGGTCCACACGATCAGGTCTTTTGACGCAGCCACATCGGTATTCCATACACTCCAATCTTCGGTTGGCGTACCGTGGTAATACGCATAATAGTAATCCCCGTAACGAATGATCTGGTTTAACGCCACTCCGAACTTATCGTAGCTTTCCGGACCCTTTTTGATCACCGCCT
>JBBDXJ010000294.1:0-14136 GCA_040902445.1 Cyclobacteriaceae bacterium
TATAAAGGGTCGGGGCAGTATCACCTTCATAAAAATGTTCAAAATGCCCGTTCCGAAAAAGATCCGCACCAGTGTCGGTAATAACCCAAAATGCATTCTCATCTTCAGGGTAAACGTTCCACACGATATCGTTGCCAAGAGAATTGGGGTCATCGTCAATATGTTTATAGCGGACGACTGATCCTTCTCTGCCATAAGGGATACGCAGGTTAACTTTATTCAATCCGTCTCTTGTACCTACCCAAAGAATCTCGTGGCGATCTTCCCAAACAAACGTGGTTAGATTCGAGCTTATAGTATTTTTATTTTCAGGATCGTGACTTAGAAGTTGATGCGGTTCTGGTAAGATCATCCCGCTTATTGTATCGATAGGAAAACCTCTGATCCCCTGATGGTGGACACTTACCCAAAAATTGCGCTTCCCCTGCCAAAGCCCGCACACAAGGTTTCTTTTAAATTGAGTTATTTTCTTAAAACGCAAATAATCGAAACGGCCTGGAATTAAAGGCGCAATCAGTATCTCCTGGGAATCGTTGTTTGTCCTGGTGATGACCGCAAAATCATTTTTATCCTGATGATATACCGTACTCTCACCCATTCCTCCTGCTATCGTGAAATTGTAGAAGCGCAGGCGTTGCCGCTGCAGCCGGCTGACTCCAAGGTCACTGCCTATCCAAATATTTTGGTCCTTATCGACATGTATCGAATTTATTTTGTTACTTCTTACGGAGTTAATATCTCCAGGAATATTCCTTATGTTAATCAAAGAGTTGTCTACCGGATTGTATCGGTACAACCCCTGATCATCCCAGGTTGACAACCAGATTATTCCTTCCTTATCCCGTTGGTGACCTTTGGGCCTGAATCCATCAGGAAAATCGAACCATTCAAGTACTGACAGATCTGCATCTACATGCAGCAGCTTGTCGCTGAGCCCAAGCCAAAGGTCGTTGTGATTACTGTTTGGGCCGTCATCAATGTCCCAGATGGATGTAGAATAAAGCAACACTGATTCTGTGTTGTATCTTGGTCGTCCAAAGGTGTTTGTCTTTTTATCGAATTTCCACAGTCCCTCACTCGACCCTACTAAAATGCAGGTATCGCGGTCGCTGATGCTCCACATTGCGTTGCGCCGTGTGCTGATGGTTGAATCTGAATGACTATTAGAATAAGCCTTTGTTTCAAGACTCTCAATATTGAAACTAAAAAGTCCTTTTCCTACGGTTGCAAACCAGATTACCGGATTTGTCTTATCAAAGCAAATATCCGTCACAATTGTTCCATTCACCCTTGGTTTGTATTTGATAAAGGAATCTGTTTTGAAATCGTACTTCGAAATCGGAAAGTATTCCTGAATTCGAGTGTGAGGCGTAACCCATAGATTTCCTTTGGGATCGGTTAAGACAAAACCGATTCCGCCCCCCGGAAGTGACCTGATTGTATCGTTGGGATCGTGCCTGTAAACTTTGAAATTATAACCATCAAATCGACTCAAGCCCAGGTAGTACTGAAGCCATATAAATCCGAGGCTGTCCTGCGCAATTGAACCAACAAAGGCCGAAGGGAGCCCGTCTTTCGTATCAAAATTTTGAAACCGGTATGGGGATTGGGCAACGACCGTCTGGGCAGCAAGCTCGACATGCAATGTGCAGCAGAGCAAAAAATTCGCGAATAAAGCGAATGCCCGGTACTTCATGTGGTTTTGAGTTAACCTAATTTACATAAACTAAACTGTAAGCTTTAAATTTGAGACTGGGAACTTGTGTCAGCATACTGTCCAGGCGTCACCCCAAACTGTTCCTTAAAACACTTATTAAAATACGATAGACTGCTAAACCCAACACTGTACGCAATCTGCGTTACATTATCACTGTCCTTCGCCAGCAACTCAGCCGCGCGCTTTAACCGGATGGTTCTCAGGAACTGACTCGGAGTCTGACCTGAGAGTCCTTTGATCTTCCGGTAAAAATGCATGTTGCTGAACCCGGCTTCGCGACTGAGCTCTTGGATCGAGAAATTTTCATCGTCCATGTGCTCTTCGATGAGGGCCAGGACCTTCGTCAGGAATTTTTCATCCAAAGAAGTGATGGAGATCTGTTTGGGCTCGAGGGTTATTTCTTTGCTGAACCGCTCGCGCATCTTACGCCTTTCTTCAATGAGGTTGCGAACGATCAACTTTAATTCATCAGCATCGAAAGGTTTGGACAAATAATCATCTGCTCCGAACTTTAGTCCGGCAAGTTTGCTTTCGCGATCGGCTTTTGCAGTCAATAAAATAACAGGAATGTGGCTCGTGAGTTCATTGGTCTTGACGAGTTCGCATAACTTGTAGCCATCCATCTCCGGCATCATGATATCGCTGATGATGAGATCGGGTACGGTTTCTTCAGCCAGCTTCACTCCGACTTTTCCATTTTCGGCTTCGACGATCTGATATTGATCTGACAAAGTTTTGCGGATATAACGCCTCATGTCTGTGTTGTCTTCGACGATCAATAACAAGGGCTGCAACACTGATGATAGAAGCTCGTTTGCATCTGGCTCGATCCCGGCGGATACGACTATGTCGGACAACTTTTCTGCTTCAGTGTGGTAAGCAGAATCACTTATCTCATCTTTATTCAGATGCTCCTTACCCAAAAGAATAGTTACGGTGAAGGTTGTTCCCTTCCCTTCAGTGCTTGAGACAGATATTTTTCCTTTGTGAAGTTCAACGAGATCTTTGGCCAGGGCCATTCCCAAACCACTGCCTTCATAAGCGCGGGTTTGTGAACTATCCACCTGATAGAAGCGATCAAAGACTTTGTTGAGTTGGTCGGTGGGAATACCTATTCCCGTGTCTTTTACAGCCATACTACAATGGTTGTTATCAACCTTGAGATTGAGGATTATTTCACCTTCGGATTTTGTGAATTTAAAAGCATTGGACAAAAGGTTATGGACGACCTTTTCCATTTTTTCCGCATCGATGTATGCAATCAGTACCTCAACCTCAGGGTAGAAAAAGTATTTTATTTTTTTCCCGGCAGCCAGCGATTCATAGGAGGATGCGATCTCTCGAAGGAATTCAACGAGGTCAGTGGGGGAGGTGTGAAGCTTTAATTTTCCAGCTTCGATCTTGCTGAGGTCAAGCAGTTGATTAATTAATCCGAGGAGTCGCTGGCCGTTTCTGATAACGGGCCCAAGAATACTCTTCGGATCTTCTTTTGATTTGCCGTTGTAAAGATCTTTTAGAGGACCCAATATCAATGTAATGGGAGTTCTGAACTCGTGGGAGATGTTGGCGAAGAAGCGAGACTTGACTTTATCGAGCTCGCTTAGATGTTCTGCGCGGTTTCTCAGTTTCAGCCTCTTAATTTCATAACTTCTCCAGTAAAGGAAAACCACACTCAGGGCGAAAGCATACAATGTATACGCCCACCAGGTTTGCCACCAGGGTGGTGTAATTACAACTACAAGAGAAGTTCCTTCCTCGTTCCAGATTCCATCATTATTAGAGCCGATAACACGGAACGTATAGGTGCCCGGATTTATATTGGTATAACGGGCAAAACGATTGCTGGCGTTTGTCGTGATCCAGTCCCTCTCGTATGGCTCGAGCTTGTACTTATATTCATTGCGTTCCGGGTTAACAAAATTTAAAGCAGCGAATTCAAAAGTGAAGTCGTTTTGATGATAAGCCAGTCGCACTTCTTTGGTATACGAGATAGCCAATTCCGGCGGTGGTGTCTGTTTCATGGTATCCAAATCTATATTCTTCAAGGGCACAGGATTATCATGGATTAAAAAGTTTGTGATTGTCGTAGGAGGAATGAAGGCATTGTCGTAGAGGCTATCGGGATGAAAAACAACCAGTCCATCGCTACTTCCGAATGCGATAGTTCCATGAGCGGTTCTCAACCCACTCCCATTAAAATGGCCTCTTCCCCGGAAATTTTTACCTGAGAGACCATCGCTATGATCATAATTCCGGAAAATGTTTTTTTGTGGATTAAAATGTGAGATCATATTTCCACACGTCATCCAGAGCGTTCCATCGCCCCCATCCACGATACTATAAATATCATCATTTGGCAAGCCGGATTGTGTAGTTCGCCAGTTAATAAATTCCGGCGCATCATTTTCCGTGCCCTTGACTATTTTATTCAGGCCGCCTCCGGTTCCTACCCAGATCGTACTATCCCGATCGATTATTAAGGAAAATACAGTATTGTTTGACAAACTCTTTATCTCCGCCGGATCGTTCACGAAAACATCAAGTTTGGAATTCTCAAGCCTGTATCTGACCAGGCCAGCTGAAGAACCTATCCACAGGTTTCCGTGGGAATCCTCCAGGAAAGTATACACTGTTCCGGCGGGAAAGGAGGTTACTTTTTCAAATTTGTGCTCTCCTGGAGTATACTTGCTTAAATTATTACTCCACCCTCCTATCCAGATAGTACCATAAGAATCCATGTAGGAAGTGATTGGCTCTTCATTCTTTGGTAAAAAAAATCTGGATAACACTTTTCCATCCCCGGACTGTAGTTTTTCAAGTTTCCCTGTTGATGCCAGCCACACAGATCCCTGTGTGTCTGTGAAAATCGATCCACGCATACCGGTGTTAGGAACTATTTGTGCATTTTTGAAATCCGGATCAAACCGAATAAGATTTCTCCGCGGCCCATAATTTAGCATCCAAATATCATGCTTAGCATCTTCAATCAAAAACCCAATAACATTTCCGAATTCACGATAAATATTAAATATCTGCTTCTGAGGATAAAAATGCGATAGCCCATGATGAAGTGATCCCGCCCAAATACCATCCTGATGATCCATCAACAGTGAGGTAATATATTCGTTGTTAATCTTAATCAGCTTTTCCCGTTCGGGATCGAGTATATACAAACCTTCCCTTGTTCCCACCCACATTTTTCCGTCTGCATCTTCCAGCAATGCATCTACCTGAAAGTTGGACATATAATGAGTAAATGTTTCATTATCGGGATTAAATAAGTCCAAACCTGATGGCGTGGCTCTGGCTATCCAAATTCTTTCTTGCTTATCAAGCAGAAGACCAAAGGGAACTTCATGATCGGGGAAGTACTTAATAACTGAGGCGTTTTTTTTATTCAAAAGAAAAACCCCCATCCTGGAGGCGACCCATACTGATCCGTCCTGGGTTTTGGTCGTATCGTTGTACCAGAAAAAGTTTTCAGGAACATCGATTTTTTCCATAAAAAAGGTTTCAGGACTCGCCAGATAAGTTCCCTGAGTAGTGCAGATCAGTATCTTCCCGTCATCCTGTTCATGTATATTACCGACCCCAATAACAGGCCAATGGAAATAGAATTTTTCAGTGCGGGGATCGAAAACATCTATACCTTGATCGTGCCAGATCCACAACCTTCCCTGGTTGTCCTCCAATACTTTTCTTACCACATTGTTTCCAAGGCTGTTAGACGAAGCGGGATCATTCCTATAGGTTGTAAATTTATAGCCATCATATTTGCAAAGCCCTGAGAAAGTACCCAGCCATATAAACCCGTGGCTGTCCTGCATAACAGAATTTATTCCGTCATCCGGAAGCCCGTCTTTCATGCTATAATGTCCGGTAACAAGATTTTCTTTCAGCGCCAAAACCTGATGAGGTAATGAGCAGTACATCCAACAACACGCAAGTATGAAGCTTGCAATGGATCTCATAGGAATCTCCAGTGGGGAGCATTCCTAAGATACAGAAAAAGAATTTAAGAAAGATGTTTTAAGCTGTAGCGCTGTCGGCTTTTTAAATTCAAACGGTCTCAGCCTTCATCAATGCTTCGACACGGTCTGCATATACAACTGCATGATCTCATCACCGGATAACGTCCTGTTATACACCGCCACATCATCAATCAGCCCGGTAAAGTCAAATGCTCCGCCGGAATTTCTTCCGATCTCGAAATTCCCTTCCGTCGCCGCCGTAAGTGGTTGATGATTGTCGACGGCAAAACCTTCTACTCCATTCTTGTAAAACTTTGCATTTGAACCATCCAGTGTAAAGGAGAAAAATACCCGTAACCTTTTTTTGTGGTTGAATCATGATTCTCTCTTAACAGATAAGAGTCATTTGTCAGCAGATCCCTCAAATTCTTTTTTGGATCAACAGCGCATGCATTATACAGCATATTGTGAGGTCTCTTCTCCTTTGATATTGTCGATGCACAAACATACAACCATTGAATGTGTTCCTAAGCCTTGAATAGGCGTCCGTGCTGAATTGCGGGAGATCGTCCGGGTTGACAGATTTGTGGGATTCGGCGGAACCTGTCGCGATACGTCGTGTTAGTCTGATTTTTAGCCCATTCCCAAATTGGGGATACGCCCTACATACGCCCTACATACGTCCTATATACGCCCTATCTTTACACGTGCAGCGATTCGATTCCGGGAGTATTAAAACCTTGATAAGTGATCAGCCCTGAACTGTTGTCTGCTGGCTTGGACTGTCGACCGTGGACGCCACTTCGTATTCTTTTTTGTGCTGATGGATAAGGTTGGGCAGTTCAATTTTGAAGATAGTTCCCTTTCCGCTTTGGGATTCGAGGTCGATCTTCCCACCTAGTTTTTCTACCGCTTCCTTCACGATATACAAACCCAGGCCCGCGCCCTCATTCTTTTCAGTGGCCCTGAAGAACATGTTGAATACTTTCTGAATATAGCTATTTTCAATACCTATCCCGTTGTCTTTGAAGACAAGCGATGCTTTTGCCGGGTCAAGGTGAATTGTAATATGCAAAAAAGAAACCTCTTTGGAAGGATCTGAATATTTAATGGCATTGGAGATCAGATTATTCAGGATCAGGGAAAGACGGTAATGATCTGAATAGAACTGACTGTCACCCTGGATAAAAATTTCCTTTTTTATGCGTTCATAACCAGGCATGAATTGCATTCTTTCGAAATTGTCATTTATAGTTTTTTCAAAATGAATTTCGTTGATCACCAATCCTTGCCTCGCATTCTTCGAATATTCGAGAATTTCCTTTAAAGTATCATCCAGCTTGCAGACACTGCTTTTCATCATTTCATGATACTGATGAATGACAACGCCGTTAGTTTCATTTTTAGCGAGGTCTAACAAGCCCAATACACTCATCAGCGGTGCGCGCAGATTATGGGAGATGCTATAGACAAAGCTGTCCAGTTCCTTGTTGATCTTTATCAGTGTTTCATTTTGCCTGGCAAGTGCCTCGGCGGCTTCAACCTGTGCGCGTTCGGCTTCTTTTTGTTTCAATGCATTATCAATAACGTTGCGCAACCTTGTCAGGTTTGATTTCAAAACATAGTCGTCGGCTCCGTGCTTTAGTGAACTCACTGCAAATTCTTCAGATACTGCACCAGTAACGAGGATAAAGGGAACTTGTTGCCTCCTTTGAAGAAATATCAGCAGTGCTTCGTTGGAATTAAGTTGCGGTAATGAATGGTCGCACAGGATCACGTCGGCGCCAAAATTATCGAGGGCGTTGCTGAATTCTTCTTTGTTGTCTACCCTCTTCGCAGTAAAGTCCAATCCTGATTTCTTTAAGGCGTTGGTGATCAGATAAAAGTCATCTTCGAGATCTTCGAGTGACAATATTTTCAGTGTACCTTTCATAATCGTTTTGGGTCAATATGAAATTCAGAAGATTAAAGGCGAAAATTTCGTTCCCAGGGTGTTGTTTTGGTTTTTTAAACGACTTTCAAAACAAAAACTTGCCTGTTGTAGAGTTAAATCCTCAGTGATTTCTCAATTATTTAAACCGGGTAAGATTTTTGGATGTATGTTTTTAGCCGATTTAAGAACAAAAATTCGTGATGTTTCCTTGCTTACTTCAATCGAAAATCGCAACCAGCTTCCTATAAACAGACCAAAGCAATGATTTGTTTCCGCATTTATTTTTAAGGATCGATTACGTTTCTCCAGCAAATTTCTTGTTTCCAGGAATGGCATTCACAAGGGCTGCCAATAATTGCTTGCTTTTACTTTGCTTCCCATGTGCCAAACGAGGTGGCGCTTCGAAAAAGCTAAATCGATCTTCGTATTTTTTTTGGCAAACGGAAACTGCACATGAATCCGGAAGTAAACCTCAGTACTGGGACCCACAACTTTCTGAAAGTTTTGGAACTTTCAGAAAGTTTGCTCACGCGTACCTGTAGTTCAGACAAGGCCCAACCGCAAGTCGAAGAGTCGAAGGTCACAAACTTTTGCGCAATGTTAACCGGTCTTAAACGTGCCTTTTAACCTGACTTTCAACCTTCCTTTAAACCCGTCTCCGTAAGAAATCCCTATTCTCATCAAATCTTCTGATCTTTAATTTCTTATTTTCATAATTATTAATTTATCAAATCCTTTCTCCGAAGGTGAGATCTTATTAGTAACTTCATGGACCATGTTACTTTAACTTTTTAGTGATGGATAGAAAGACTTTTATTCAACTATTAACTGCCATACCGCTGGTTAACATTCCTTTTAAAGGGCTTGCAAAATCCTGCGGCGCTGATGACTGTAAAACACAAAAGGATGCCGAGGGCCCTTTTTATAAGGCCGACGCTCCTTCGCGTTTCGTCATTGAAACGGAAGGCCAGCCATTGCGTATAGCAGGACAGGTTCTAAAAGGGGACGATTGCGAGACACCAGTGCCAAACGCTATACTGGATATCTGGCATTGTGATAACCACGGTGATTATGATATGAAGGGGTATAAGGGACGCGGACAGGTAAAAACCGACAGCCAGGGAAAGTATAGTTTCACAACCATCGTTCCGCCGCCCTACGGAAGTCGCCCAAGGCATATCCATTTTAAGATCAGGGCTAAGGGCGAAAGGGAACTCACCACACAACTGTATTTTCAGGGTGACCCGAATATCCAGAATGATTTCGCCCGCAATGCAGAAAAGAGCCGGATCATTTCTCTAAAGTCAGAAAATGACCTTAAAACCGGATTGTTCAATATCTATCTGTAAACAGATATCAGTCTTCACCCAAAACGCTACGCAGCCTGCGCTAGGGAGGCGAGTGTGACAAGAATATAAATGATTGGTGATTACCGTTTGCTCAGTACTGCCGGTTTAAATTTAGTCACCAGGTCGTTGTATTCAGGATGCTCTTTGATAAACCTGGAAACTGCGGCACAATTGACCATCACGGGGGCCTTGGCCTTACGTTGATCGTCTAAAACCTGTTGAATGAATTTTAACGCATTTCCTTTCCCGCGGTATTTCTCCGGCACATATGTGTGCATCAAAACCTTGGTATTGTTTTGAAACCGGTACTCCATGTAAGCAATGTCTGTCCCGAGATTCAGCTCGAAACGCTGCTTTTCTTTGTTGTTAACTATGTTTAATTTCTCCATTACTTGTATTAACAAGTAATATAGGGATTATTGTTCACTTCGTCAGGCGCTTTTTTTGTGAGCGGCTGGGGGCTTTTGCCAATCCCGGCTTCCGGGACTCCCTAAAATCCCATCTCACATCCCTTTTGAAGCGGGTTTAAGAATGGTCTCCAAATGTAATAATCGTGTAAGTTTTCCCATCAGTTGTCTTTTTTTAGTCGGTTTGCCTTATCTATTTTTAATGGAGCCCATCACTTTGTGTAAGACCTGGACCTGGTCTTATTGATTCTAGCAACATCTTCACTAGCGAAGAAACTTATTATTAAATGTTTGAAAGTATTTGAATAAGCCCATCCTGATCGGATTTTTTCTCGCTTTGGTTTTCGGATCGGTCATTTATCATTATCTCAATAACCGAAAAAACTATAGTCGCGAATGGCGTTATTCTTTTGCCGGAAATCATTCTTTGCATCGTAAAGCCAGCACGACGGGACTTGCAGCAGCTCTTCGGTTCCGTGCAGACTTTGGTCATCAACGGTTTTTTCATCCCGACATGAAAATGAATGCTGGGCTGAACAAAAAAGGAACACCTGGCTTGCTGCAGGATAATGATCCAACTGGGAAAGATGTGAACACTCCATCGACAACTGTAAAAAAATTTGATAGCGGTTATATAGCGTTTTGGGTAGGGATAACATTAGCGCTGATCTCCTTGTCTCTTTTTCTCCTGTTCCAGATCAGAAAAAGACAGGCTGTCACTGAACAATTTAACGTCGCGCGGGCTGACTTAATTACTTTGTTTAACAATGCGCCTTGTGGGCTCCATTCAATTGATGAAAAAGGTTTTATTGTAAATATTAACAACACCTTGCTTGGATGGCTGGGATATGAAAAAGTGGAGATTGTGGGCAAGCTGAAATTCACAGATCTCGTTGGAAAGGACGAGCAGAACGGGGCGGAACAATCGTTAGCCATCAGTCAGGTTTCAGCTTCTGACAAGGTGCGATTGAATTTAATCAAAAAATCAGGTGAGACGATACCTGTTATTCTAAGTGTGGTAAGAACGGACGGCTTAAGTAAAGCTCCCGAAAAACGATTGTTCAGTACCGTTGATAACAGCGAATGCAGGGACTCGCTTGAACGGATCAAACACCTGGATCACGAACTGGAAGCTTTTAGTTACTCGATTTCCCATGATTTGCGGGCACCCCTTCGTTCAATAGATGGGTATTCCAGAATCCTGCAGGAAGATTATGCGGTGAAGCTGGATGTTGAAGGAAAACGGGTGCTGACTGTCATAATGAACAATGCCAAACGTATGGGGAAACTCATCGATGATCTCCTCGAGTTTGGCCGGCTGGGCAGAAAAACCCTTCAAAGGTCTCATCTTAGTATGACTGGAATGGTAAACAGTATAGTTCAGGAGTTGGTGGCTCTGGAACCGACGCGCAAGATCGAGGTTAAGGTGGGGCAACTCCATCGCGCCTTTGTCGATGTAGATATGATTCGCCAGGTGTGGTTCCATCTGCTGCAAAACGCAATTAAGTTTACCGGTAAGACAGACCTGGCCGCCATCGAAATTCGTTCCTATCAGACCGGGGAAGGAGAAACATGCTACGAAGTGAAAGACAACGGGGTAGGGTTCGACATGCAGTATGCTCCGAAATTGTTCGGCGTATTTCAACGACTTCACAAAATGCAGGATTTCAGCGGCACGGGGGTAGGCCTCGCCATTGTAAAACGTATTATTTCCCGCCATGGCGGACGCGTTTGGGCCGAAGGAATTCTTAACCAGGGGGTGACATTTTACTTTACGATACCGATTGAAGATGAAAATACTTAATGCCGTTGAAATATTATTGATCGAAGACAACCCGGATGACGCAGGACTTACGATACATGCTTTGAAAAAGCACAATCTGGCGAACAACCTCTTGCATTTACACGATGGGGAGGAAGCGCTGGCTTACCTTTTTTCGGATGAAATTACTAGTATCCCCAAGGTTATTTTACTGGATCTTAAGATGCCGAAGGTTGATGGCATAGAAGTTTTACGCAGGATCAAGTCGGATGAACGCCGGAAAATTATTCCTGTCGTGGTTTTAACTTCTTCCAAAGAGGACCGGGATATCCTGGAATCCTACAACTTGGGGGTGAACGCTTATATCGTTAAGCCGGTTGATTTTGACAAGTTTGTCAAGGCAATTGCCGAAATAGGATTTTTTTGGCTGTTATTAAACCAGCCTCCAAAATAATTTGCAATTACAGTTTATGGCTATGGATAAAGTGCTCAAAATTTTAATGCTCGAAGACCTTCAGGATGACGTGGGATTGATCGAGCGTACACTGCGAAAAGAAGGCATGAATTTCTCCGCCAAAAGGGTTGATTCCCAGGAGGAATTCAGTGAGTGCCTTTCACACTTCCAACCGGATGTGATCTTGTCCGATCACGCCCTGCCCCAGTTCAACTCACTGGAAGCGCTGAAGATCTGCCGCGAGCAGGCAGTCAATGTACCTTTTATTCTGGTCACCGGAACCGTATCGGAAGAATTTGCAGTCAGTTGCCTGAAACAAGGCGCGGATGATTATGTACTTAAATCCAACATGGTCAGGTTACCTTCAGCCATTCAGAACGCCCTGAAACAGCGACACCATGAGGCCAAGCGCAAAAAAGCCGAACGCACCCTGCGCAAACAAAATGAAGAACTTGTAAAGATCAATAAGGAACTCGACAGTTTTGTGTACAGCGTTTCCCATAATTTACGGGCTCCGCTGATGTCTGTACTCGGTTTGATCAACCTTGTACAACTGGAAAATAAAAATGGTGACCAGACCATGAATGATTACTTCCAGATGATGCAACACAGTATTCACAAGCTCGATGATACGCTGAAGGAAATTCTCGATTACTCACGCAACGCCCGCAGTGCGCTGAATATCTCTGAAGTCGACATCAAGAAAATGATCGAAGATAGCTTTGAACGCCTGAAATACGTGGAGGGCTCTGACGGTATCAGCAAATCAATCGAAATTGGCGAGAATATCCCTTTTTATACTGATGCCTACCGGCTTTCTGTCATCATCAATAACCTGGTGTCCAATGCCATCAAATACAGGGATGGGCACAAGGATCACAATGTACTCAAGGTCAAGGTTCACATTACCGATACGCAACTCGACCTTAGTTTCAGCGACAATGGAATCGGGATCAGCAAGGAATACCGCCCCAAAATATTCGAAATGTTTTTCCGGGCAACAGAGCGAAGCGAAGGAGCCGGTTTGGGTTTATATATTGTTCGGGAAACAGTTGATAAACTCCATGGCACGATTACTGTTGACTCGGAAATCGGAGCAGGCACTACCTTTAAGATCATCATTCCGAACATGAAAATCAGACAGCCTGAATTCCTGAATTCGGAGATAGTACTTTAACAGCGCAGATTTTCAGGCTGACTTATTCAATAATTTCAATTTCCGTTCTGCGGTTGATCTGACGGCCCTCCGCTTCATCATCGTTTGAAACAAGTGGTCTCTCGGATCCGTATCCTTTCGCCTCCAGCCGATCCGGGGCTATTCCCTCATTGATCAGATATTGAACAACGGACTCCGCCCTCTTTAAAGACAGCGCCAGGTTTGTAACAGAATGTCCGATGTTATCAGTATGACCATTGATCTGGATACGCCACCGTAGATTCTGAAGGAGCAGGTCCCGGATATTTTCCAGCTCCGAAAGCGACTCGGTTTTCAAGGCTGACTGGTTGACATCAAAAAATATATTTTTCAACACCACCTTGGATCCGACTTCCGCTTTCACCATAAGTATGGGTGTGTCGATCTCCTGGTATTTTTCAAACGCAGGAAAATTGAAATTCATGGAGTTAAAAAGATAACCATGCCTTTCTGTAGTCACGCCGTAATTGCCTCCATGGGGAATGATGAGTTCAAAGTTCCCCGATGGGCCAGTGCTCATTTTTGATACGATTGTTTTGTCTTTATTGTCGACAAGGCTGATGGTCGCTTCCATGGGTTTTGAATCAACAACGTCTATGACCCTTCCTTTAAGAACTGTAACAATTTTACTATCATTCTCTGGCGCACTGCTGGTGGAAATATTCGTTGTAGCCGACTCGCGCGTGAATACTTTGTCCGCGACAGAAAATGTAACAGCGTAAATATCCGTATTACCAGCTACTGTTCCACGTTGTGAAGAAAAATAACCAGTCCGTTTGTCTTCCGACAAAACGAAATACCCATCACTACCACTGGCGTTGATCGGATACCCGAGATTCTCCGGAAGTGTCCATTTGCTGTTCTGAAGAGTGCTCTTAAATATATCTTTTTGTCCAAGTGTAGGGTGACCGTTAGAAGAAAAGTAAAGTGTCACGCCGTCGGAATGAAGGAAAGGTGAATCCTCATCCAACCGGGTATTGATAGTTGATCCGAGATTAGCAGGGCGTCCCCACTGACCGTTGCTTCCCATTTCACTTACATAGATATCGAAACCGCCCTTGCCTCCTGGCCTGTTGCTGGAGAAATACAATCTTTTTTCATCCGCAGAAACACACGCCGCGGACTCACGATACTGAGGATGGTTTATGAACCTGTTGAGTGGAACGGGCCTGGTCCATTCGCCACCTGCGAGATTGGAAGTATAAATATCTCCGGAACCGTCTTCGTAATATAGGAATAAGGTCTCCCCGTCGTCAGATATCGACATCGCGGCCTCATTTGATTTAACGTTGATATTGTAACTGATCTTTTCCGTAGCGCTCCACCCCACCCCGTTTTTTCTGCTGAT